>CAYUGI010000042.1:15382-32939 GCA_964444105.1 uncultured Pirellulaceae bacterium | reverse complement strand
ATACTGCCTTCCGGGAGACCATCTTTCAACTTTCAACAACTAATGGGACGCTTCCAACCGGTAGGCCTACGACGCACGACTCATTCCTGAAGTTGGTTTGTCATTCACAACATTGCAACAGGTCTGCGCCGTGCTTTGAACCACCTGGGTTCGGAATTCTGAACAAGAAATGCTCACTCACGTTGCCAGTAGTGGCAGCAAACGCCAAGGGCAACTTGCTGTAGTGATTTCGGCCTAAAGTATGCGACATTTACTCCTGACAACTTATTGAAGCACCGTTGCACTACGCGTACCATCGCGAGTTGCTGGGGGGACTAACACGGATCTGGATGCAGGAAAAATCATCGAACTTAAGCGTTATCCAGACGCAGACCCAAACACGGCTGGACATCAAATGCCTACGCCCGTCGACTTTGATAACTATTGACAAGTACATTCATGCTCCACCGATTCATCATCTTAAAACCTGCTTTGGTCTTAGTGTTCAGTTTGAGCAATTCAATTGCGAACGCTGATGACTATCGTGTTGAGGTGGTGCGAAGCAGGCACATCAATTGGCAACTAACGTATGAAGTTCTTCCGAATGCGTCGGGAAAAAGCGAGATGCCGTGCTTTCAAGCAACCGTCGACTACGAGGTATGGATCAGGGTTAAAGGTGTTCGAGGGTCCAGCTTCAGAATCTACGAAGGAGGTGCGTGGGGATACCTTGGGGAAACTCTGGATTGTCGCTCGGGACTCAGTGACCATAATGGGGATGGATTATTTGACGCCTACGACAATTTCATTCTTCGGCCAATCTCCTTGGGTGACGGGATGTTCGAACACTACGATACTGTCCCATGCATCCGATTCGGAAATCGACTAGTCAAGGTAAAAAATTCCCGCGGAGCCAATTGGTCTTCGCCGCTCGAAGACAGTGAGCATCCAGATCCACGACGGTTCACATTCAAAGGCAACCATTTTGTGGTTTCTTCGGATCAATCTGCTGCGACCGATCGATCTTATTCTTTGCCATCGTCAGAGATATCAGTTGACAACCTAGCTCCTACCCCAAACGAAATGGAACGCAGAGTCAACGAGTTGTCATGGAAAACAGACGGGCTCTACGGTCCTCCCGATCAGCCTTTGGAACGGAAAATTGTCCTCATATCTCATGAAGAAAAAACCAATAGTGATAAATCTCACAAAATCAAGTTCGCCACCTTACATGACGTTCCAGTGGACGTGACGATTGAGGGCGATCGAGTGACGCGATGGCAATACGGCGACGTGTTTTCGCAAGAGTTTGTCTATGGGGAAAATAGCAAAACATATTGCTCTAAGTTCAGTGTCGGCCCATTCGAATACACCGATCGCAACGGAGATGGCAAGATTGATGCTTTCTATAACTCCAAAGCTGATGAACACATCGAAATTCGCCCCGACTCTCTAGTTCCTATCCATCGGCGATCGTCTGTTTTTTCCATCTACTTGATGATCGTTGTCGCATTGCTTCTTCCCGTTTTGGCTTGGTGGCGATTTAGAAAGTACTTGTTGGGGAAAGAAAATCCGCCGGCCTCGTAGCTTGCGGGATCAGCATGAATGACCTCAGCCGAGGGAGAACAGGTGGTGTCACTTTCTTTCTGTGCTTTCGATTTGTTGTTGAAACTATTGATGTTCTCGCTGGTAGAAAGCCAGGGGTTGTGTGTTTGGAAAATCTCCGACATCTGGATCAAGTCTAACAGCCCTGACTTCATTTCTAATGCTACTAAGACACAAATCGTCACTCGCATGGTTGGCTTTCCTGGGACATGCTTTTCTGAGCAAGTCGGACGAAGGAGGGACTTCACGCCTGCTCAAAGCGACCTTTCCGTTCGCCATCTTTTTGTGTCTAGCAACGTCCTCTTTCTCACGATCCATTGCAGGTGATCGTCGCGTTGTTGCAACGAGAGGCTTGAGTGGCGGTTGGGCGGTAGAGTACCAAGTTCTCGTTAAACCAGACGGGCGATACATACCGTGTTTTCAGGCGCGCGTCGGTCGTGAGACTTGGATCACCGGGACGGGGCTCGCTCGCTCGGGTTTTACTATATATGAAAACGGCGGTTGGTCTTGTAGAACCCAGGCGGGCGAGGAAAGGTACATTCTATGGGACAGGAACGGAGACGCCCTCTTCGACGTCAACTCAGGGGGGATAAGATTTGGCAATCAGTTAATAGAGACTGAGCAGGTGTTGGCGCAGCCGTGGAAACATTCTGTAGAAGTTGGGAGCGGACGGAGCTTCAGATTTATAAAAGACCGCTTTGTGGTTTCGTCCGATCAATCGGTGGCGGCAGGGCATTGCTATTCGTTTCCAAAACCAAATGCTCTAAAAGCTGACTTGGTACCAGACTCAGACGCGATGAAACGCAAGCTCAAGACACTGCAATGGCAAAAGCCTGACTTCTGGGTGCCTTCAGAACGAGAATATGTCGAGATTCCTTTCAAAGAATCAAGTTCAATGGGAGCTGCTGATAAGATCGTATTTCGCACCATGCATGGCATTCCTATTGAAGTCTCATTGAAGGGCACAAATGTGGCTAAGTGGATTTACGGGGACACGTATTCTCAAGAATTTCATTTTGGAAAAAACGCGAATGCCCATTGTTCAAAGATAGTCGTTGGTCCGCTTGAGTACACCGACGACAACGGGGATGGTAAGTTCGACGCGTTCTACAATTCTGATGCGAATGAGTTGGTGGAAATGCGTCCCTCTGTGCTTGTGCGTGGCAACTTGTCTGATCGTCGCAATAGAGATGGTTACCGTTTCGGTTGGTTGCTCTATCCTGGCATCGTCATCGTGGCCGGTCTCTTTTGTCACCATCTGTATCGGCGATCCAAACGGTGGGCGGGCCCCGAGAACCCAACACAGACTACTGACAATGGAGACTGACGGTTCAGTTGTCGGGTGAAGTGCTTGCCAGCCAACAATTCCCAGACAATTCCCGTATGTGAGCTACTTCACTTTTGAGCGACTCCATACGTCGATTGATTTTGAACAGGAGCAAAGGGAGCAAACAGAGGAAGTTGCGGTGACTAAACTCTGTTCCCTCCTTTCTCTCCTGTTCGGTTCCACCGTTGCGTTCGTTGGTGAGCCTAACGACATCGGTTATTCGCTTGTCATACGTTCGCCTTGCTTATGGGCAGCTATACTCTTGGCATGCCTCTCCTTCATCACCTTGCTCGCACTGGCGGGACACTGATATCTCGTTGCTTGGGTTCGATGGATGGCGTCTGTCTGCTCAGCGAAATCTCTCCGCTTGGGGTTGCGCATTTTAATCCTGTCCGGCAAGCTGCGCAGTGGTATGGATTGTTTGAAGACCACGAAGTTGACGAGTTTGGTGTCGATGATTCTGGCGCGTTTTTTCAAGCGATGCGAGAGATCGCCAAGCGCGCGTCCGGGCGTGACTTGTCACTGATCGTTCGAGATTGGTCGCACGTTGATTGGGTTGGGTTTCCGTTTGTGTCGCCTCCGCCGATGGCGTCGTCTTGGGACGCAGTGGGTGACGAAACGATGGCGGGTGTTTCGCCGTTTGGGCCCGCGATCGCGACGGTGCGGCATCCAATTGACCAATATCTCAGCACACGGCGGCTGGCACTGCTGCGGGATGCCTGGGACGAAGATGCGATGTGGCGGGGCATGCGGGCTTTTGCCGAATCGATTCAAAAGCGGCCTTGGTTTCGCTATGAGGACTTCCTTGCCTCGCCCGCACAGACTTTGCAGCAGATGTGTGATGCGATGTCGATTGCCTATGACCCAGACTGGCAGAATCGCTGGGCTGATTTCGACCAAATCACAGGTGATGGGATCAACCGAAGTCGAAACCAGATTCGGCCCACCGAGCGGCGTCCAATGGAGCGTGGTTTCTGGAGTGAGTTGAAAGGGAACGAGGATTTGTTTGCGACGCTGGAGTTGCTGGGGTACCCGACGCCTGAGCCGCTGAGGCAAAAGTGGTTTGAAAACGGTTCGCCCGACAAGCGTAGTTGTCCCGACAGGCCCTGGCGGGATGTTGCGGCATCGCCGAAACAGGATTGTCATTCGGAAGCATCCCGTCAGGGCCTGCCGGGACAACGGAAGACAGAATCCCGTGAAGGGCCTGTCGGGACGACGGAAAGCGAGACAACTAAGAAAGGGATGAAGGACTGGGATGCGGAAGTGGTTCATTGGCGCGGTGTATGTGAGGACCAGGCCGAAAACTTCGCGCCGTACCTTCGGTTAGCGGAGGCGTTGCGTTGGATCGGACAGTTTGACGAGGCTGCTGATGTGCTGGTGGATGTGGCGCGTCGTAGCGATCAGTTTCCAGCTGATGCGCTGGCTCAGGTTCTACCCCTGGTTTGTGAAACACTGGAACGCGCCGAACGAAAGTTCGAAGCGATCGAGTATCGTCGGCGACTGGCTGAAATCATTCCCACCAACAAGAACAACCTGTTTCAATTGTCGGTATTATTGGGCGGTGTCGGTGAAGTTGACGAATCGCTGGCATATTGCAGACGACTGCTCGAACTGGACCGCAATCACTTGGGCGCGGCCGCAAATTTTTTGCTGTACACAAATTACTCGGACCGCTTTACTGCTGCGGAAATCTCCAACGAGCATTTTCGCTTGGGCATGCGGTTCACCTTGCCGGGTGAGACGATTCCCAAGCGAACACGGGCCGCCACCGACAAAATTCGCATCGGCTATCTAGGCAGCGATTTTTACACGCACCCAGTCGGCAAAATCATTCTGCCGATCTTGCAAGGTCATGATCGGACGCGATTCCAGATCAGGGTCTACCACGATGGCAAAAAGTCGGACGCCAATACTCGAAAAGCAAAACAGGCCGTTGATAACTTCAGACAAATTCACGGCCAGAGTGATGACGAAGTGGTCGCGACGATTCGTGCCGATTCGCTGGACGTGCTGATTGATTTGGGTGGCTACACCGGCGGAGGCAATCGGCTACGAGTTCTTTCGCGCCGAGTCGCACCGACGCAGGCTTCGTTCCTGGGCTACCCGAACACATCGGCGATTCCGTGCATGGACTATCACTTTACTGATCGCTTTGCTGATCCTCCAGGATTGACCGACCATTTATATGGTGAACAGCTTATTTGGCTCCAGCATGCGATGCTGGCATGGCGACCGTACCGGATCGCAGATGAGATCCGGCAAGAAGTTTCAAGCGACCAGTTGGACGAAGCGCAGGGTGACAGCCCGCCTGTCTTGGGATTGTTCAACAACGTTGCCAAAATTTCGCCCTCAGCGATAAAGACTTACGCTGCGATCATGCGGCGTGTCCCAGAGAGTCGGCTGATCCTAAAATATGGCGATCGCTACGGCGTAGACCTGCTGCGAGATCGCTATCGCCGCGAATTTGCAGCCCACGGTGTGCTCCCACATCGGTTGGAGTTCCGGACGCAGGCTGAGTCGTTGGAGCAGCACTTGCGCACTCTTGCCAGTGTGGATCTGGCACTTGATTCGTTTCCGTATCAGGGAACGATGACAAGTTTAGAATGTCTGTCTGTCGGCACGCCGATCGTTTCGTGCTGTGGTGACTACTACGCCCACCGGGCGACATCCGCCATGATGATGCGAATGGGGCTGTTCGAGTTGATTGCCTCGGACACGGATGAATACATCGAGATTGCCGTGCAGTTGCTGTACGACTTGCCGTCCCTCAGAGCGATGCGACAGGTGGTCGACGAGCGATTTCGCTCCAGCCCGCTGACCGATCCAGCCGGATTGACGCGAGAACTGGAGAGTCATTTCACTGATTGGGCCAGTTAGCTGGCGTTTGATTCGACGTTAAGCGAGCTCCTCGCGAGTGTTACGTTGATGCAAGTGCGTTGGGCAGTGGTGTATGATTGGGCGGTTGCTCCGCCTACCCGCTACCCACTGAAGAGCTTGCCAGAATGCCCAGAATGCAACGTCTGATGATTGCTGCTTTGTTGATGATTCCTGCCATCTCAACGTTGGCAGTCGATCGACCACCGAACGTCGTTGTCATATTCATTGATGACATGGGATATGCCGACATCAATCCGTTTGGTGATACGTCTTACCCCACACCAAACTTGGATCGCATGGCGGACGAGGGCCGCAAGTTCACTGACTTTGTTGTTTCATCTGCCGTATGCAGTGCTTCGCGATCGGCCCTGTTGACCGGCTGCTATCACCGCCGAATTGGTTTTTCCGGTGCACTTGGTCCCAAAGCGGACGTCGGTCTGAATCCCAGTGAAACGACGATCGCCGAGCTTTGTAAATCCGTTGGCTACTCGACGGCTGCGTTTGGCAAATGGCACTTGGGTCATCACCCTAAATTCTTGCCCACCAACCACGGGTTTGATCGATACTACGGGATTCCTTATAGCAACGACATGTGGCCGCTGCATCCCAATTCGATTGAAAAGCGAAAGAAGGATCCCGACGCAAAGCTACCCTGGGCTGAACTGCCGATGATCGAGAATACGACCATCGTCAATGAAAGTGTTCAACCGGACGATCAACGCCAGATGACGCGTCAGTTTACCGAACGTGGTGTGTCTTTCATTAAGGAAAACGCCGACAAGCCGTTCTTCCTGTACCTTCCGCATCCGATGGTTCACGTGCCTTTGTATGCCTCCAAAGAGTTTGAAGGAAAAAGCGGGCAGGGGATCTTTGGCGACGTGGTGATGGAGGTCGATTGGTCAGTCGGGCAGATCATGGACGCGGTCGAATCGATTGGACAAAGTGAAAATACGCTGATCGTATTCACCAGTGACAACGGTCCTTGGCTTTCCTATGGCACACATAGTGGCAAAGCGACGCCGCTTCGCGAAGGCAAGGGAACGATGTGGGAAGGCGGCTATCGCGAACCGACCATCATGCGTTGGAAAGGGAAGATCCCAGCGGGAACGACCTGCGACAAACTCAGTAGCACCATTGATATCCTGCCAACGGTGGCCGCGATGATTGGCGCGGAACTTCCGGCAAAACAAATCGACGGCCACGACATTCGGCCCTTGTTGTTTGGCGAAGCGGGAGCTGAATCGCCGCACGAAGCGTTCTACTGTTACTACAAAGGTGGCGAACTTCAGGCCGTCCGCAACGAGCGGTTCAAGTTGATGCTCCCGCACAAATACCGTTCGCTGCAGGGCGAAAAAGGCCGCGACGATGGGCTGCCAATCGCTTACAAAATGATGCAAGCCGAGTACGCTCTTTATGACTTGGATAACGACGTCTCGGAAACAACCGACGTCAAGGAGAAGTTCCCCGATGTTGTGAAAGAACTCGACGCCGCTGCCGAGCTTGCTCGTGAAGATCTGGGCGACAAGCTGACCAAACGATCCGGTAGCGGAACGCGGCCAATCGGAAAAATGGAACCCGGCGACGAAGAATTACCATTGGTCTGGTAGGTATTGGCGATGGATGAGTTCATGCAAGCGGCGATCGAAGAAGCGATCGCGGGCCGCGACGAAGGCGGCATTCCTATCGGATCGGTGTTAGTGATCGACAACCAGATCGTTGGTCGCGGACACAATCGGCGAATCCAAAACGGCAGCAGCGTCTTGCACGCCGAGATGGATGCACTGGAAAACGCCGGGCGATTACCCGCTTCGAAGTATCAACATGCCACGCTTTACAGCACGTTATCCCCGTGCGACATGTGCAGTGGCGCGGCATTGCTTTACAAGATTCCTCGCATCATCGTCGGCGAAAACGAAACCTTCCGAGGGCCGGAAGAACACGTGCGATCACGCGGCGTAAAACTTTCGATACTTGGCAATCAACAGTGCATCGATCTGATGCAAACCTTCATTGCCGAGCATCCTCAGCTTTGGAACGAAGATATCGGAGTTGACTGAGCGGGTTAGCCGCGTCATTCCGCAAAATACTCAGCGGGGAACTTCGCTTGAGGTGCTTTGCTGGGATCTCGGGCGGGAAACAAAGGTCCACGGTCTTCCAGCAATGGAACTTCGCGGCCACCGCTATCAAAAAGCATCGTCCAGAGTTGCTGATTCATTTGCGTGATCCGGTCGGCGTGTTCTGGCGAATCGATCAAGTTATTCATCTCGCCTGGATCGGATTCTAGGTCGTAGAATTCCTCGCGATCCCACAGTCCGTGGACGCGAATGTACTTGTATCGGCCGCCAATGATCGCATGCAGCGTCGGTGTGTGCGGGTAATTGCGTTCCCAGTAGTACTCGTACAGTAAGTTCTTTCGTTCCAATTGCTCGGGCTTCGCCGCGCACAACGCGTACCAAAAGCTGACACCGTCAGCCTTCGCCAAAGCCGGCGCACCGGCGGCCTCCAAGAGCGTCGGTCCGATGTCGATGTTTCCAACTAGGCCTTTGAATTCTTGGCCTGCGGGAACTTTTCCGGGTGCGGTAATCAACAAGGGCACCTTGGCACTGGCTTCGTAGGCAACGCGTTTGTCGATCAAACCGTGGTCACCAAATTGAAATCCATTGTCGCCCATATAAACAACGATCGTGTTGTCGCTCAGCCCATTCTCATCCAGGTACTTCTTCAACCGGCCCACGCTATCGTCCACTGCCAGCAGCGATTCGCAGTAACGTCGATAATAAACTTCCGGCGAGAAGTCCTTGATGTTGTAGCCAAAGTCTACACCGTGTCGGCTGTTGCGTTGATTACGCACCCACATTGGCATGTTCCCGGCATCCATTTCGGCGACCGTCGGCGTCTTGATTGGCAGGACATTGCTTTCGTAGCGACCGCGGTGACGATCGGCGGGCACAAAGTCGGCGTGGACTGCCTTGTGACTGACGTAGAGCAAAAACGGCTTCTCGCCTTCTCGTTTGCCCAGCCAGTCTACAGCGAAGTCTGTCAGTTCATCGGTGATGTAACCTTTTTGCGGTACTCGCTTGCCGTTGACGTTGAAACCATCGTAAGTCGTCTGCGGTACTTCTCGCGTCGTTCCGTGACCATCAGGCCAATAAGTGCCTTGGCCTTTGAAAGCGACCCAATGATCAAACCCACGCTGCGGATCGTCGATGTCGCCGCCCATATGCCACTTACCGATGAACGCCGTTTCGTACCCCGCCTTTTGCAGTTGCTGGGGAAAGAAAACCAAGTTTGGGTCAACGGGATGATAGTTGTCGACGACGCGATGATTGTGAGCGTATTGGCCTGTGAAAATCGACGCCCGACTAGGCGAACAGAGCGAAGTCGTTACGTAAGCATGTGTCAACATCGCGCCGTCGCGGGCCATCGCGTCAATGTGAGGCGTTTCCAAGAATGGATGCCCCGCAGCTCCCAAGCAATCGAACCGATGGTCGTCGCAAAGCACGAACAAAATGTTAGGCGGTGATTTTTCCTGTGCATGGTTGGCTGAATAAGAAAAAAGGACGCAGAAAACGACAAGTGTCAATTTGCAAATGTTCACGCGGCGCACCATCAACGATTTTTGTCTAAGGAGAATCAGTCTTTCCGCAGTCTAGTCTATTTCGTTTTGTCAGCGTGACCGCAGCAGGACTGTTACACAGCGTAACGCTTGTTTAGTCTGGGCATATTGGTAACCCGACGCGTGGTTTTTGAAGTTGCGTTTTTTGGGAAAAGTGAGATTTACACTACGGGACAACCAGCTGCGAAGCAGCGACAGATCGTAGCCTCGGGCGTCAGCCCGAGGATCTAAACAAGTGTGAGGGACCTAGCCAACCCCAGGCTGACGCCTGGGGCTATTGTCTGTCGCCACTTCGTGGCTGGGTTCAACGTCATGAAACATC
The DNA here is from genome assembly GCA_964444105.1 of uncultured Pirellulaceae bacterium. GTDB lineage: Bacteria > Planctomycetota > Planctomycetia > Pirellulales > Pirellulaceae > K23-9. The sequence continues at coordinate 23,216 of CAYUGI010000042.1, read as the reverse complement.
GTTTCTGCAACTTCGAACAGTTCGCCAATACGCCGGGTAAATCCTCAATGTTTCAAAAAGATCGCAACCTCAAAACGCGTGAGCGAGGGACTGCGTCAATCCCGCGCTTACGTGTCGGCTTACGATTTTGAGGAATCGCCTGTCTTGAAAAACTGATTTGCCCTGGGGACTGGTAAATTTCACTCAATCACATCCTCGAAGGAATCCATCATGCTGCGAATTCTTTGTGCTGCCCTATGCGTTTTATCCAGCCTTGAACTCTCTGTCGTTGCGCAAGGAACGGCGGACGCCACAAACGCACCTGAACTTGTGTGGCCGGATCTTGCTCCTGGTGAAACATCGCGCAGCACCGGCGTCACGCTGCCAATGCGTCCCAAGGACAAACCGCCTATCACTCGTGTTGAGAAAATTCGTCGTCCTACGTTCACGGTTTTTCCAGCAACGAAGAATGCCACTGGCGCGGCAGTGGTCATCTTGCCCGGGGGTGGTTTTGGCAAGGTCGTACCGGACCTGGAAGGAAGCGAAGCGGCAGATTGGTTGAACGAATTAGGCGTCACCTGTTTCGTCGTGAACTATCGAACCAACGAGGTCACTCCCAAAGACGAACCCGCTTGGAAACGTCCCCTGCAAGATGGACAGCGAATGATTCGATGGGTGCGTGCAAACGCTGGGAAATGGAATTTGAAGCAGGACAAAATCGGGCTGCTCGCGTTTTCCGCGGGCGGTCAAGTCGGGTCAATGTTGATTACAACCAGCGATGCAGCCTATGAACCGATGGACGAAGTCGACAAGCATTCGTTCCGTCCTGACTTTGCCATGCTCGTTTACCCGTGGCGTTGTTACGACGCCAAGACAGATGCGCTGCTGCCACAGATCAAGGTTTCGCCAAGCACACCACCGACTTTCATTGTGCACACAGATGACGACGCCTCCAGTTCACTCGGTGCAGTGTTTTTGTACGCCCAGCTGAAGAAGAACAAAGTGCCATCGGAACTTCACGTCTACGAAAACGGTGGGCATGGTTACGGCACTCGAGACCGAGCGAACTCCAACATCGGTAGTTGGACCGATCGAGCGACCGAATGGTTAGCGAGAAAACTGTAGCGGCAGTTTTTTGTCAGCCGTTGGCGCTAGCCACGGGCCCTTCACGACAAAAAACTGAATCACGTTTTCGCAAGATAAATCGCTGGGCGTTGTAGTGTTTTATCGACAGGGCGAAGCGTGTCGGGGACGGCGAGCAAGGCCCGTGGCTAGCGCCAACGGCTGACGCCTTGTGATTTGCCGGACGAAAATCCGTTACGACGTTGCCCTTCGAGACTAAAACACACTGTAGGAAGTAAGTGTCAATGGCATCTTTTTAGCAGGCCTGCTAACCACCACTATCGTCTTGGCTTACTTTGGAGCTGGCAGCGACTCTTCGCTGGACTCAGCGACCGGTGCTTCTGTAGGCGTTGTTTCTTGAGTGGGCTCGCTATTCGCTTCGCTTGGCACAGGATCCGTTTGCTCTGTATCCTTGGTCGTTTCGCTCGTCTCAGCGTCGCCTTGCGTCTCTTGCTTTCCGTCTCCTTCGACAGGGAAACTGACCATCGGTGCCAACCCGCGATCGACGATCCAGATATTGCGGAAACGCACGGGGTCGCCGTGATCTTGCAAGCGAATCGGCAGGAGCACTGGCTCTTCGGTTTTGCCAGCTCCGGTTTTATCGGGAAGAGCGACGTTGTCTTGGACCTTCACACCGTTGATCCAAGAGCTGATGTGGGCGTCACGTAATTTTGATCCGTCGGACGCCCAACGCGGCGCAGTGAACTGAACGTCATAGCTTTGCCAAACAAGTGGCGGGAAACTCATGTTCAAGTCAGGCGTTTTGAATTTGTAGAGAGCACCACAGCCGTTGAAGACAGCCGCGGTGCCAAATGAATCAAGGACTTGGCATTCGTAACGACTTTGTAGGTACAAGCCGCTGTTGCCGCGCTGCTGGCCGTCAGCTTGTGGCATGTAAGGCAGGCGAAACTCCACGTGCAAGTTAAAGTCTTGGAACATGGGCTTGAAGTCACTGCCTTCCATCAGCAAGCCATCCTTCGTCATCTGACCACTGGTGAAGTTGTCGATGTTGGTCCCGTCAAAAATAACCAATGCACCTTCGGGCGGCTTGGCGCCGAGCGTCGGGCTTGATCGCTGAACTCGCTGAAGGGTGCCAGCCAATGTTCCGTCGCGACCGATCAATCGGCATTCGTCTTTGCCAACAAAGATCGCCCAAGGGCCTCCCGAGAGAACCAGGAAGTCTTCGGTTCGTCGCCCGATCATTTTCGTCAGGCCAGGTTTGTGATTTTCTTGACCAGGCAGTCCGCCAAAAAACGAGACGGCTTCGAAGTCTTGCTTGCCGGCAGGGCGAACTTGCACGGCGAGCGTTTGTTCCTCGGCATCGCCAATTTTCACTTGTCCGACGAACTCGCCCATCAACTGGTAACTCAGGTCGTCTTGGGGCGGCTCTGTAAATGCTGGCCCCTTCGTGTTCTTTTCTGCATTCCCCTGAGCTACAGCCGGCGACTGAGCGAACAAAAATCCGGAGAGCAAAACGCAAGCGGGCAATAGAGCGCGAGTCGGCATCAAAGCAGGATCCTGAAAGAGAAAACGCGGTGCGGTTTGAATCTCGATAGACTAGTCGGGACCAGGGTTTGAGGCCAGGAAATCCATTAAAAACCGTTTTCACCTGCCTCCAAGCAAGCCGGACAATCGGTTCATGCCGTGCTGCTGCGATAAACTACGTGGCATTTCAGCAGCGTCACCTCGATTGACCAGTACAAGCAACTGACAGCCTCTGGCTCGGACACGGCTCGAGTCTCTAACTCGAAGCGTCCGCAGTTGATTGGCGATGGCGGCGATGCGCGGGAAGCTATAGGCGAACCGGCTTCCCCGTAAGAACCCTTTTGAGACAAAAGACATGAGACGTTTTAACACGCTGATCCTGTTTAGCCTCGTGATGTCGTGCTCCGCTTTTTCGCAAGAGCAGGCATCCTCCGAGGATGATGTGAAGGGTCTTGAGCGAATCTACTTGATCGGTAACTCGCTGACATGGGACACCGTGCCATCGAAACTGGACGATGATGTTAAGTGGCACGTGGATTGCGGAAAGAGCCTGGCTTTCATCCGAGACAACCCCGAATCACCTTGCGTGAAGTCTTCAACGCTTTGGCCCGTTGCGCTGAAACAAACTCAGTTCGATCTCATCTCCTTTCAACCGCACTACGGTACGACCGTCGATCAAGATGTCGCAGTGATTAGCAGTTGGATTGAGCGTCAGCCCAATGCCATTGTCGTTGTTCATACGGGTTGGGCTCGACAAGAAAGTCGCGAAGAAGAGTTTGGTGGAAATGATGCCAATGAAAGTCTTTTCCACGGCGACGTGTATTTCAATGCTTTGGAGTCGAAGTTGCAAAACAAGTACCCTGCACGTGAATTTCGATCGACCCAAGCAATGAACTTGCTTGACTCGATTGCAAAGGACATTGCTGCTGGAAAAGCTCCCATCGATTCCATTAGCGAGCTCTATCGTGACAAAATCCACATGACGGTCACTGGTGGGCGGTACTTGATGCACAACGCAATGCGAAAGGCACTGGGGCAACCAAAGTCGGTGAAGGGATTTGAGAAGGTGCCGGTGAAACTTCGGGAGTATTTGAATGCGAAGTTGGATGAGTTAGAGTCTGGTGAGCTTTCGGCCCACCAGCAGCGCCGCTTGAAATCGAGGAAAATTGATGACGAATGAATCTGATATTGTTTGGCATGAAACGACCGTTGAACGATCTGCCCGCGAGGATCGGCTCGGGCAGCGTGGTGTTGTGGTTTGGTTTACCGGGCTGAGCGGCTGCGGCAAAAGCACCGTCGCGAACGAGCTTGACCGGCAACTTAATGAGCTTGGCCGCGCGACGATGTTGCTGGACGGGGACAACATCCGGCACGGACTTTGTGCTCCGCCGATGAAACTGGAGCCGGAGCATGGGGCTGAGTTTGCGAGTCGCTTCGGGTTGGGATTTGGCGAGATTGACCGCGAAGAGAATATTCGGCGGATCGGATCGGTCGCTGCTCTGATGGCTTCAGCCGGACTCATCACGTTGACGGCGTTCGTGAGCCCCTATCGGCGAGACCGAGATCGTGTGCGGAAGATCGTCCAGGAGTCGGGCAAAGAAGGCGATTTCATCGAGATTTTCGTCGATACACCATTGGAAGTTTGTGAGGCTAGAGACCCTAAAGGCCTGTACAAGAAAGCTCGGGCGGGCGAAATCAAGAACTTCACCGGTATCAGCGACCCTTATGAGGCCCCCGAAAAGCCAGAGATTCACCTGGTTGGCGGGGATGATCGGACGCCGGATCAGCAGGCAGCCGAAGTGCTGGAAGTACTGAAAACACGGGGAATCCTTGGGTGAACCTAGGCTTTATTCGCCTGGGCTCAGCCGATGGCGCTAGCCTCGGGCCCTATCTGGCCTGATCAAGAATCGTGAAAGGCCCGTGGCTAGCGCCAACGGCTAACAATTGAGATCAGCGACCCAATTATTTGCCGTTGCAGGATTATTTCGCAGCTGTAAACTACGCGGCTCAAACCAACACCGAAAAACAGAAGAAAAAGACTAGAAACGACGAATGACGATCTCGAAAGAACGTAAGACAGAATTGATTAAAGAGCACGGTCATACTGGTGGCGACACTGGTTCTCCCGAAGTTCAGATCTCAATTTTGACAGAACGAATCAACGGCCTGACCGAACACATGCGGACTCACCGCAAAGACTACGCTTCACGGCGTGGCTTGTTGGGCTTGGTCAGCCGACGCCGGCGTTTGCTGGATTATGTACGGGGTGAAGACCCACAACGATATCTCGATATCATTGGAAAACTGGGCATTCGAAAGTAGCCCAAGTCCGCCGCACACTTGCGATGATGGCAAACATGCCTCAGCCCGCTTGCCAGTGTCGCAAGTGTACGGCGGCGAGGCCACTTTTCTCTCTGAAGCATCCGGTGCGGCTACCGCGGTAGTGCCGCATGTCTTAAGTGCAGCTGCGATTGGTGCAGCGCGTTGGCAAAACAAGTTTTTGCAGTGCGCCCCATAAAGCCAGCTCGCTTTCTTCTTTGGTGTTGCCGTTTGTTTGTGAGTGCCCCAGGTGGGGCGTTACGGTGCCTGTTGTATTTGTTGCCGCCTCATTTTTGATGGGCGTGGCCACCGTATTTTGTTGTTTATGTAGGTTGAATTAGAAAAACGTAAGGTGTCAAAAGTGACAGAAAAGAAAATTCGCGTCGAAAGAAAAATCGGAGGACAGACACTGTCCTTCGAGACCGGGCAAATCGCCAAGCAGGCTGCCGGTTCAGTATTGGTTCAGTACGGTGAAACCGTCGTCTTGTGTGCTGCGGCATCAAGCGACCCTCGCCCAGGCTTGGACTTCTTCCCCTTAATGTGCGACTACCGCGAGCGACTCGCTGCAGCTGGTAAGTTCCCCGGCGGTTTCTTGAAGCGAGAAGGCCGACCTAGCACCAAGGAAACCTTGAGTGCTCGACTGATGGACCGTCCAATTCGTCCTCTGTGGCCAGAAGGTTACAAGGACGAAGTACAGGTCCAAGCGTTCGTTATCGCTAGCGATCTGCAAAACGACGGCGACGTGCTGGCGATGAACGGTGGGTGCCTTGCACTGCACATCAGCTCGCTGCCTTTCCAAGGCCCCATCGGTTCGGTTCGCGTCGGTAAAGTCGACGGCGAACTCGTTGCTTTCCCGACGCATGATCAGTTGGAAGAAAGCGAACTGGACATGATCGTCAGCGGCTCGGTTGAGCAAGTGGCGATGATCGAAGGCTTCGCGCACGAGATGCCCGAAGACGAAATGATGGAAGCGATTCAGTTCGCCCACAAAGTCATTCGCGAAGTCATCGAACTTCAGGAAGAGCTTTACAAGAAAGTCAATCCTGTCAAAACACCGTACACTCCGCCAGAAGACGACGGTTTGCTCGGTCGTTTGAACGACGGTTTCTACGACGAATTTCGAGGCGCAATGCAAACGCCCGGCAAGCAAGATCGCGCCGACGCGTTGCGTGCCGTTAAGGAAAAGGCTCTTGCAGCCACGATTCCTGATCCCAAAGCTGACGACGCAGTTTGCTCAAAACGATTCAAGTCGGTTTGGCACGATTTGGAAGAAAAGGTCATGCGTGACCTGATCTCCGCTGGCACACGTCCAGACGGTCGCGACAACACTTCGCTTCGCCCGATTTACTGCGAAACTGACTTGCTGCCTCGCGTTCACGGTTCGGCATTGTTCCAACGTGGCGAGACTCAGTCGTTAATCACGATTGCACTGGGAACGGCTCGCGATGAGCAACGTGTCGATGGGTTGATGGATGAGTACAGCAAGAAGTTCATGCTGGACTACAACTTCCCATCCTTCTCGGTTGGCGAATGTCGTCCGATCCGTGGCCCTGGTCGCCGCGAAATTGGACACGGTTGTTTGGCAGAGCGATCAGTCGCTCCTGTTTTGCCAGCCGCAGAAGATTTCCCCTACACGATCCGCGTGATCAGTGACATCACCGAATCGAACGGTAGTAGTTCGATGGCTTCGGTTTGTGGTGCGACATTGGCACTGATGGCGTCGGGCGTTCCGATTAGCAACCCTGTCGCTGGTATCTCGGTCGGACTGGTTCGCAAGAGCGAAGACGACTATGTGTTGTTGACTGACATCCTGGGCACCGAAGATCACTTCGGCGACATGGACTTCAAGATCGCTGGTAGCCAAAAAGGTATCACCGGCATTCAGTTGGACCTGAAGGTCACCGGCATTAGCGAAGAGATCATTCGTGCAACGCTGAAGCAATCGCGTGAAGCTCGTATCGAGATCCTTCGCAAGATGTTGACCACGATCCCACGTCCACGACGCGAAACGGCTCCGACCGCACCGCGTTTGCTGCGTACCAAGATTGCTGCCGACAAGATCGGTGCTCTGATCGGTCCTGGCGGAAAGAACATCCGCGGTATCCAGGAAACGACCGGCTGCGTGATCGAAGTTGACGACGAAGGCACTGTCTTGGTCGCAAGTTCAAGCAAGGAATCGGCCGAAGCAGCCATGCGTCAGGTCGAAGCTTGCACGGCAACGGTTCAGATTGGCAAAATCTACGACGGAACTGTCAGCAGCATTAAGGACTTCGGCGCGTTTGTCGAAATCCTGCCAGGCCGCGACGGACTTTGTCACATCAGCGAATTGAGCAGCGGCTACATTAGCAGCATCGACAAGGTCGTCAACGTCGGCGACCCAATGAAGGTGTTAGTCATCGATGTCGACGAGCACGATCGCGTGAAGCTCAGCCGCCGCAAGGCACTGGAAGAGCTTGGCGAAGAAGATCCCATCGCAGCCGCCGAAGCTGAAAACGGTGGCGGAGACCGACCCGAGCGAAGCAGCGGTGGAGACGGTGAAGATCGTCCACGCCGACGTCGTGGCGGTAGTGGTGGTGGAGGCGGCGGAGGCCGTGGCCGAAGCGGTGGTGGCGGCCGAGGAGGTCGCGACGGCGGCGGACGCGGAAGCCGCGATTGATCGCTACGCAGGAATTTGAATAACGAAACCCAGGTCGCCGGATTTTTTCCGACGGCCTGGGTTTTTTCGTTGGTTGCGGCAATTCGTGAATCAATTACGCCGAAGCAGAATCGAGGTTAGCCGCTAGCGTCAGCCTCGGGCCATTACCGTTATGAACCGCACCAACTTTTGTTGGGGGCGGGTTCCGTTGTTGCAGTTTTTCCGCCGACCACACGTATTGCAGATGCGGAGCAAGGCCCGTGGCTAGCGCCAACGGCTGACTGCAGTTCGCTA
>CAYUGI010000042.1:11563-15282 GCA_964444105.1 uncultured Pirellulaceae bacterium | reverse complement strand
ACGTAAACGACGCAGCCGAACGTGGGGACATCGGCGGGTTGATCGCTGCTGAGTGGGAACTGTGTCACCTGACCAGCTCCGCTGTGATTGGCCAAACGGGATTGTCGTTGAGTCCTGTGAAGTCGGTTTCGGCGATAAACAAGCAACCGGCGTTGGTGTTTTTTGCTCGTAGTTCGCTATCCATACCCTCGTCGGCAGTTGTTAGAACGAGTTTGATTTTTCCTTCGTGTTCTACCAGCTGCGGGCATGTCACTCGTGGTGAACCGGGAGTCTTCCAAACAGCTTCGAGCTCTCCCGATGCGATGCCGTACTGCCTCGCTTCACCCTCGGTGGCGTCGTGTGGATTGAAGATCGCGACGATCAAGCTCTTTTCGTCAGGTGTTACGATCATGCCGTCGGGGTAAACGTCGCCGTCAGTTAGGTCGACGACCGTTCGCAGTTTTCCGCGTTTGCCAGCGGGGATATCAAGTTCGCAGGCCGTGATTTTTTGTGTTGGTGTATCAATGTCGAATAGTAGATGCTTTTTACCATCGGCGACGATGAACTTGCCATTGCTGCAAAGCTGCTTGTTGTCCAATTGAACAAGTTTGGTTTCACCGCGACGAAGCAAGTACAGTCCGCCTTTGTGATTTTCGAAGGCGAGATCCTTGCATCCGAAAATCAGATGCCCGTCATAACAAAGTCCGTCATTGACGATGGTTCCTTCGACGTCTTTGTCGACGCCCGTGACCAGGGTTTTACTCGATCCTGCTTTTGTATCGAACAACCAGAGCGATTGCTCTGCACCGACGACGAAGACGCCTTCGCGATCGGTTGGGAAGGCAAACCCGGGACGCCCCAGATGAAGGTGGCTTTTGTTTTCTCCGGTCTCTAAGTCCAGCAAGTTTACAGCGCCCACCGTGGAATCCTTGCCGTGCTGAATCGATACCCAAGAAAGCAGCCCGTCGGGATTGCGGTAGGGACCTTCAGGTAGAAAACGCAATTCTTCTTTGGCGGGTGTCAGCAAAACGGTCGCTTCACGCGTGATCATGTACTTTCTCTGAGTCGCTGGCGGTTCAATCAAAGCCGCGATTGTAAACCAGCCGTTTCAAAGAAAGTAGCAGGCACGCTCCGTCGTGCCGTTCTAGCTTTTTCTGCGCGGCAATGGATTGAGGAGTGCTCGAAGCGGGCGGCACAAGGGATTGTGCCTGCTACAAAATCGTAGCAGGCAGACTCCGCTCTGCCGCCCGCCTGCGGTGCTGACGAAATGCAATAAGAAACGCGAGTGCGCGAAGCGGGCGGCGCAAGGGATCGTGCCCGCCTCTCTACGCAGCGCGGCGAGCTGCTCCCGCGGCACTTTGGCTGACATTGGAAATCACCAGCGCTGCGTTCTGGCCGCCGAAGCCGATGTTGTTAGAAAGAATGTTCTGACAACGATGATCGCGAGCCGCACCAGGAACATAATCCAAGTCGCAGTTTGGGTCCGCATTGTCCAAATTGATGGTCGGCGGGATCACCTGGCTTTGCATGGCCAGCAAGCAAGCAGCCAATTCGATCGCGCCGCATGCGGTCGTCGAGTGTCCCAGCATGCTTTTGATGCTTGAGATCGGAACATCGTGCGCAGCGTTTCCAAGCATTTGTTTGATCGACTGGGTTTCGACTTTATCGTTCAATTGAGTGCCGGTGCCATGAGCATTGATGTAGTCCAGGTCATCCGCGTTGAGACTACTGTCGCTTAAGGCTCGCTTCATCGCAGCGATTGTGCCGCGACCTTCGGGATGGGTGTCGGTGACTCGATACGCGTCTTGCGCAGTTCCGTAGCCGGTGATTTCTCCATAAACGGTTGCGCCGCGTGCGCGAGCGTGTTCGTATTCTTCGGCAACTAAAACGGCGGCACCCTCGCCAATCACAAATCCATCTCGGTCGCGGTCAAAGGGTCGCGAAGCTGCCGATGGAGAATCATTTCTTTGGCTCAGCGCAGACAAACGAGAGAACCCTGTCACGCCGAACTCGTGAATGCAGCTATGGGCCCCGCCACAAAGCATCACGTCGGCATCGCCGCGGCGAATCATTCGCATGGATTGGCCGATTGCCTGAGTGGCGGATACACAAGCAGCAATGCAATTCAAGTTGGGGCCGCGTGCACCGAAACGTGCTGCCAATTGCAGAGCGGGCATATTGGGCGTGTACTGTTGTTGCACGTCTGGATCGAAGATTCGTAGCGGCTCGGTTGGCGTCTGTTTTTCAGCGATCGACTGGGAGAACGAATCAAACGGCAAGAACGGTTCGCCGCAGCCCAGGTAGACGCCGAAGCGATGCGGGTCACTGATTGATTGGGCAATGCCAGAATCATTCACAGCGCTGATGCCAGCACCGAGAGAGAACTGTGTTTGTCGTGGACAACGTGGCCATTGGCGCGGACTTTCTCCCACATCTTGCAGCGTCCAGTCTTTGACCTCCGCCGCGATTCGCACCGGGTAATTCGAAGCATCAAAACTAGAGATGTAGTCAACGCCGGATCGACCTTGTGTAAGTCCATTCCAAAAAGACGCAATGGTGGAACCAAGTGGTGTGACAAGTCCGATACCCGTCACAACAACGCGGCGACCATTGTGCTGCGTTTTCGAGTGACTCATGCCACACTCCTTTGCTCGGAAGCCAGGTTTCTGTTTCCAAATATCAGGCAACTGGCCAAACCGTTGTCCATTGCATCGATATTGGATGCGACCGGTGAAATGCTTTGTCCATGATGAAATGCCAGTAGTAGTGCAGCAATACTCAAAGCACTGCTGCCAGCCGCGGCGTCACCGATGTCATCCACCCGGCTACGCAACACGCTGGATCGACGGTCCATCTGAATCGAGGCCTTAGACTGTGGATCGAGGCTAGTTTGATACAGAGCATTTTTAATCGCGCCGGCGATCGCCTCATCTCGATTGGCTTGATGGTTCGGTTCAATGGCGGTGGCGCTGCCGCTGGCCAAGATCTCGCCGTAGATGGTCGCACCACGACTTTCGGCTCGATCGATTCGTTCGATGACGAAGCCTCCCGCCGCCTCGGCTTCCGTTGCGTTGATATCGGAGGTTTCCAATAGGCTCGTTCCTGTTCCACCTACGATCATGGCATCTGCGTCACCGTCAATGATCGCGTTTCGGGCTTCGGCGAAAGCCATGTTGGTGGCCACCCGCGCGTGCGTGATTGTGTTGTTGGGACCGCGAAAATCGTTTGCGATTGCTGTGTGGCATGCAGGCATGTTTGGAAGAACACGCAGGATCCACAGCGGGTCCACATGGGGAATGCCAAGCTGTCCCCACAATGTTAAGTCGAATTGCTGCATCAGGTCCTGACAAGCTTCGACGCCTGACCGGAAATCGCTGCCGCGAATCTCGACGTTGCCAGCGCCAAAGCAAACTCCAACCCGATCCGGCTCATATTCTGCGTCTAGCAGTCCACTTTCGGTGATCGCGTGTTGAGCGGCGGCGACACCAAGTTGTGTCTCGCGATTCATCAGTTTCAGTGATTTGCGAATGACACGTTTCGTGTCCTTGGAAAGCGGTCCAAAGTCGTCGATCTTTCCGCTGAAATCTGCTCGACCATCAAGCGGCAGTGATTCACTTTGGTTGATACTTTCCCAGAAAGTATCACAGTCAGATCCGGCAGGTGAAATGACACCAACACCCGTGATGACGACTGGCGGATTGTGAGCGCGATCGTGGCGAGCCGGATGATTGCCAGCCGGA
>CAYUGI010000042.1:0-11463 GCA_964444105.1 uncultured Pirellulaceae bacterium | reverse complement strand
GACGACTGGCGGATTGTGAGCGCGATCGTGGCGAGCCGGATGATTGCCAGCCGGATGATTGCCAGCCGGAAAGTTGATTGACATCGAGCTTCCTTGCTTGACGATCAGAGACGAATGGCAGATGACGAGAAGATGCTTTGGAGTCTAGGAAAGAAATCGCCCACGCGTCCAGATCAAGCCCAATGATGTCAAAGCCGATTGAGTACACTTGTGCATCTGGTGCAGCAGACGTGCGAAAGGACTCTCATTGTCGGCTGGCCGGAACGACTTCAGTCAATCGCTCGGTATATCGCGGTCTTTATCAATCATGCTCAATCTGTTTCATTCCAGTTCCACGCGGCGACTGCCATCGCCCTGGGTATTGATTGCAATTGGACTGCTTACGGGGGGCATCGGCGCTTCACTGATCTATTTCGGCGGTCGGTGGGTTCGCGGCGTCACGCGGTCCGCTTCGGACTACCTGATGAACTCGGAGATGGGGCCGCAGCTGGGAATGCGTTCCGATCCCGGTGACGTCGTGATTGTGCAATACGGACGGGCGAGCGCCGAAAGCCTGGGGACCTCGGCCAACATCGAAACGGATAAGCAAGTCTACGAGAACTTGCTCGCTGCGGGCGCGCGAGCGGTAGCGGATCCACGTTTAGTCACAGCGCTCCTGCCGGAACAGTTTGAAGCCGACGGCAAACCGATGCTGGAAATGATGGCGGCAATCGACGGCTCCAAAGGCAGGCTGATTCGAGATGTGTTTCTTAGCAGCAGCATCGACTACGAAACGGTTCGCAAATACGACGATTACATTCGGCACGAGTGCATTGGGTATCGCAATCCGATTGATGTAACGAACCAGAGCCGACTTTCACCGTTTGCGGACCATGATTTGTTTGCACTTCGCGAGTCCATGGTGATTTGGTTAGCTCGACGGTATCAAGGGCTGCCGATCGCCACGGAAGACGATGTAAAAAAGTCTCTTGCCGACAGCGGGATGGTTGATGTGTGGAGAATGTTTCACCCGGCCATGGAAAATTTGCTGCCCGAGTCGGACATGAATTTCGAGATGTCGCCCTATGAAGTCGGTTCGCTGAGGATTCCCTGGGTGCCATTTGAAGGCGAGATGGTTCAAGCAAGTCCGGCGGGGTTCTGGATCGATCATACACAACGCGCCGATTCTTTTGCCCTGCTCGATTACGGAGCAGTAGCGAACGGCGACTTTGATAGATCGCTGGTCAAAGATCGGTTGGTACTTATAGGAACCGACACCGAATTCGTTCGCCCCGAGCGTCAATTCGAGTTGCCCAGCCAGCGCTCGCAAACCGACATTACTGTCTTGGTGGCCCTAGCGGTGCAAACCTTGATCAACGATCGCATCATGCAACCGTTTCCGGTTTGGGTCTACTGGGCAACCGTCTTAGTGCTCGCGTTATTAGTCAGTTTGTTGGTCGGCCGCGGGAGCGTGAAGTTTGCCGTGTTCAGTGGACTGGCAGTCTTGCTGGGCTACATGGCCGTGGCAATGCTTGCTTATCGAAGTAGTTGGTTTACTGATATGGCCATTGCACCTTCGGTGATTGCGGCGACAGGAGTTTTGACAGGGTTGGTTCGCTACGGCTACGAAATTCGCTGGCGAAACCGAATGACGGATCTGTTTGGTCGCTACGTGCCGCGTGCTGTCGTCTCGGATTTGATTTCGCAGCGCGCCTTGCAGCAGATTAGCGTTGGTGGTGCGCGTCGGGATGTGACAGTGATGTTTGCTGATATTCGCGGCTTCACGAGATTTACAGAAAGCAATCCGCCCGAAACGGTGCTGGATCGACTGAATGAATTCCTGGAAGTGATGGTCGATTGCACCTTTGAACAGGAGGGAACCGTCGACAAGTTCATCGGCGACGCGATTCTTGTTCTCTTCAATGCACCCACCGACCAACCTGATCACGCAGAGCGAGCTGTCAGAACTGCCTGGGCGATTCAAAAGAAACTCACCGAGACCATCGACGACTACGAAAACAGCGAACTGCGAATCGGCATAGGTATTCACACGGGCGATGCCATTGTGGGCACGGTCGGCACGCCCGAGCGGATGGAATACACGGCGATTGGCAGCACCGTGAACACGGCCTCCCGATTGTGTGACCGGGCCGATGGCGGCAAAGTAGTCGTGTCCCAGCAAGTCGTTGACGACGTTGGCGATGAATTTGCTTGGAGCCAGAATGAGCCAATGACAGTCAAAGGAATCGATCGACCTTTACAAACGGCCACACTGGTTGGGGTAAACACACCGGCGGAGTAACCCATTAAAACTCGCGTTCCAAGCTAAAACGTCGCCTTGTTGCTCCCAATGTCCGTTGGTTCCGGCTACAATTTGGCTCCAAAACTAACCTACCCAATCCCTCCCCTCTCCCCCTTGTCGAGGATCACTGATGGATAATGACTCAACACGTCGCTCCTTCCTGAAAACATCATCCGCTGCTGCCGCTGGCGCGGCCCTGTCCACCAGCATCGCACGCACTGCACACGCTCAAGGCAGTGATGAAATCAAGATCGCCTTGGTCGGCTGTGGTGGCCGAGGATCGGGAGCAGCGAACAACATTTTCGCTACCAAGGGCAACGTTAAGTTGGTCGCGATGGCGGACGCTTTCCAAAACAAAATTTCCAGCGCCCACGCGAGTCTTTCGCGAAAGAACGCAGCCAAGATCGACTGCCCACCAGAGCGTCAATTCGCGGGTTTCGACGGGTACAAGAAAGCCATCGATAGCGACTGCGATTTGGTCATCATCGCCACGCCACCGGGATTCAAACCGCAACAATTCGAGTACGCGGTTCAGCAAGGCAAACATATTTTCTGTGAGAAGCCCGTTGCATCCGATTCGGCAGGTGTTCGACGCTTTTTGGATTCCGTCGAAGAGTCCAAGAAGAAGAACTTGATGGTCGGCATTGGCCTGCAGCGTCGCCACGAGCCAAAATACATGCAAGCCATCGAACGCATTCATGGTGGAGCGATTGGCGATGTCTTGGCTATGCGCGTCTACTGGAATGGCCAGGGAATCTGGTACCGCAACCGTCAAGAAGACCATACCGAGATGGGTTTTCAGACCAACAACTGGTATCACTTCAATTGGCTTTGTGGTGACCAAATTTGTGAACAACACATTCACAACTTGGATGTTGGCTGTTGGGTCAAAGGCGAATACCCAGTGGAGTGCAACGGCATGGGTGGTCGCGGCATGCGACTTGATGGTGACGCCACGAAGTCGCAGATCAATGACCACACTTTCTGTGAGTACACGTTCTCCGACGGCACGAAAATGTTCAGCCAAGGTCGTCACTTGAAGGGATCGTGGACGCACGTTGCCGAGTACGCGCACGGTACCAAGGGAACGGCCGACCTTTCCGGCGGAGTCATCGAAGGTCCCAACGCTTGGAAGTTCGAGGAGAAGAATCCGAACGGTCACCAGCAGGAGCAGCATGATTTAATCGAAGCTCTCATGCGTGGCGACATCTACAACGAAGGTGAGTACGGTGCTCACTCGACGTTCACCGCGATTCTGGGCCGCGAGGCTTGCTACAGCGGCAAGATCGTTAAATGGGATGAGCTGATGGCGAAAGGCAAAGATCTTTGCCCAGGCATCGACAATTACACGCTCGACTCTGATCCACCAGCGATGCCGGGTGAAGACGGCAAGTATGAGGTGCCAGTTCCTGGCAAGTACAACCCGTACAACGTAGCCATGAAAGAAGCCCCAGCGAAAAAGAAAAAGAAGAACAAGGCTTAGGTCCGGTAGAACCTTTCAGAAAACGCGAAACGCTCTGGCCCTCTCGCCAGAGCGTTTTTTAATCGTCTTGATGGTTATCTGTTGTGTCAAACGGACTCGAAAGCGCTCTTATGACAACGCTGCTGAAGACGATGCTCCTTTGTATCGTGACCATCTTGGTTGGTCCCAGCGCTAAAGCCGATACTTTAAAACTCACCGCGCGGAACCAAAAACTCAACGAAGACGCTGGGTCAAACAAGTACGAAACGAACACCGAAGACTTGGAGTGGAACGCTGACGAAACAGCGATCGTCGTCTGCGATATGTGGGATCAGCACTGGTGCAAGGGAGCGACACGACGTGTCGGCGAAATGGCTCCGCGAATGAATAGCGTGCTCAACACTGCTCGAGCCAAGGGCGTGTTGATCATTCATTGCCCTAGCAGTTGCTTGGATTTCTACAAAGAGACGCCGATGCGTTTGCGTGCCCAGTCAGCTCCGAAGATCGACACCAAAATTCCGCTTCAAGGCTGGTGCCACATCGACGCTGGCAAGGAACCGCTTTTGCCTATCGATGACTCGGACGGTGGCTGCGATTGTGTCCCCCAGTGTGAGACTCGCAACGCGTGGACCCGACAAATCGCAACGCTGGAGATTGATGCCAATGATGCGATCACGGACAGCGCCGAGGCGTTCTATTTGATGAAACAACAAGGCATTAAGAACGTCATCATCATGGGTGTCCATACAAATATGTGCGTGATGGGGCGACCGTTTTCGATCCGACAAATGATCTACCAAAATCAGAACGTCGTCTTAATGCGTGATCTGACTGACACCATGTACAATTCGCGGATGAGCCCTTACGTAAATCACTTCGACGGCAATCGCTTGATGGTTCAGCATATTGAACGGCACTGGTGCCCGACTGTCACCAGTTCAGACATCACAGGCGATCCCGAATTCATTTTCAAGAACGATCATTGAACATTACTTCGGATGCGCTAATTCGATTTGCACAGGAACTGGATGGCGAGTTTCATTCTGGCCAACTTATGCGCCAGATCTATGCGACCGATGCGTCGGCGTATCAAGAGTTGCCTGTCGCCGTTGCGATTCCGCACAACGAGAGCGACCTTTGCAAGCTGATTGCTTTTGCAAGCAAGCATGGTGTTGGGCTAATCCCACGTACCGCTGGCACCTCGCTTGCCGGTCAAGTGGTTGGTTCAGGAATCGTCGTCGATGTGTCTCGCAAGTTCACCCAGATATTGGAAGTCAACGTCGCGGAATCTTGGGTTCGAGTGCAGCCAGGCGTCATACGCAACGAGCTGAATATGGCGCTCGCGCCGCACGGATTACTGTTTGGCCCTGAAACGTCCACGCAAAACCGGGCGATGATGGGGGGGATGCTGGGCAACAATTCGTGCGGATCCAATTCCATCAAGTACGGCAGTACTCGCGATCATGTGCTGGAGGTCACTGCGTTACTTTCGGATGGCAGCAAGGCCGTCTTTGGCTCGCTCAGCGCCGACGAATTCGCCACCAAATGTGATGGGCCAGATACGCTGGAAACTCAGCTATACCGAGATATTCGCGACATCTTGGCTGATGCAGATGCGCGAGCAGAAATCACAAAGGAATTCCCCAAGCCGAAGATTCCGCGCCGCAACACGGGCTACGCCATTGATCTGCTAATGGACGCCAACTGTTTCGATACTGACAGCGACAAGCCGTTTCACTTCGGAAAGCTGATCGCCGGAAGCGAGGGCACGCTATGCTTCGTCACCGAAGCCAAACTGCAATGCTTGCCGCTTCCACCTCCGGAAAATGGACTTCTTTGTGCTCACTTTCAAAGCGTTGATGACGCCTTGCGTGCCACCCAGATTGCGGTGCGTCATGACTGCTACGCTTGTGAGTTGATCGACAAGTACATATTGGATTGTACGAAACGAAGCATCGAACATCGCGAGAACCGGTTCTTTCTACAGGGTGACCCAGGCGCGATTCTGGTCATTGAAGTTCGCGGTCAAAATCGCGATGAGATTCTGTCCATGACGGCAAGGATCGAGAGTGATATTCGCGCCGCTGGCCTGGGCACCGCGTTTCCCGTTTTGTTTGGCGATGATACGGTCAAAATCTGGAATCTTCGCAAAGCCGGTTTAGGACTGCTTGGCAATTTGCCGGGTGACGCCAAGCCCGCGCCTGTGATCGAAGACACGGCGGTCGATGTGGATGACCTGCCAGACTACATCGCTGAATTCAATCAGATTTTGCAGGACAAGTTTCAACTTGAATGTGTCCACTACGCACATGCAGGCAGTGGTGAAATTCACTTGCGACCGATTCTGAATTTGAAGACCGCAGAAGGCCATCGTCTTTTTCGCGAGGTCGCCCAGACGATAGCGACGCTTGTTAAGAAATACCGCGGATCGCTCTCTGGTGAACACGGTGACGGGAGGCTGCGGGGCGAGTTTCTTCAGCAGATGATCGGAGAGAAGAACTACGGTCTTGTCAAACGCGTCAAGCAAAGCTGGGATCCCCGCGGGGTTTTCAACCCGGGGAAAATCGTTGACACGCCCCCGATGAATACACAACTCCGCTACGAACCCAATCACAAAGCCAAGCCGATTGAAACCGTTTTCGATTGGTCGTCCACGATCGATGTCCTGGGCGCTGCCGAAATGTGCAATGGATCTGGCGACTGTCGAAAAACCCAACTCAGTGGCGGGGTAATGTGCCCCAGCTACATGGCAACACGAGAGGAAAAGGACACGACGCGAGCCAGGGCCAACATGCTTCGCCACGCGATCACGCATTCTTCCAGTAAGAATCCATTCGACAATGAACAAGCAAAAGACGTTCTAGATCTTTGCCTCTCCTGCAAAGGATGCAAGAAGGAGTGCCCGTCGACAGTTGACATGGCAAAGTTGAAAGCAGAGTTTCAACAGCACTACTACGATTCTAATGGTGCTCCGTTGCGGGCAAAAATGATTGCCCGTTTTGCCAGTTCACAGAAGTGGATGTCGAAGCTGCCCTGGGTTTGGAATGCCATCGTTGGCAACACCACTCTTCGCAAAGCAATGAACCGATCGATCGGATTTCACCCTGATCGTACGGTGCCACGCGTCGCCGCTGAAACCTTGCAGCGATGGTTTGCTAAGCATGTGCCCCATCCCAACGCTGGCACCGTGGGCAAGTTGAATTTGCTCTGCGACGAATTCACCAACTACACCGATGCGTCGGTTGGGATCAAAGCGGTCGAACTGCTGGAATCGCTTGGCTACCAAGTCGAAATGCCTCCGATCGTTGAAAGCGGACGCACTTGGCTCTCCAAGGGATTTCTGAGGAAAGCAAAGCGGATCGTCAACGATAACACTCGAGTTCTGGCAGAACGTGTCTCTGAGACGATTCCGCTTGTTGGAATTGAGCCGTCCGCTATCCTGACATTTCGAGACGAATCGATTGACCTTGCGGATGAGTCGCTCAAGGAGGTGGCGGCTCGGCTAGCACCGCATTGTTTGACCTTTGAAGAATTTGTAGCCCGTGAAGTTGCCGCTGGAAGAATCCGAAGCGATCAATTTACCGAACAAGCGCGAAGAGTTATCGTGCATGGCCATTGTTTTCAGAAATCGCTTACGGATACCCAGGCGATTGTTGACACGCTTTGCTTGCCTGCGAATTACACCGTCTCAACGATTCCGAGCGGTTGTTGCGGAATGGCGGGATCGTTTGGCTACGAAAAAGAACACTATGATCTCTCGATGCAAATTGGTGAATTAGTTCTATTTCCAGCGGTTCGGGAAACAGATTCAAGCGTTGTCATTGCTGCGTCGGGAACTTCCTGCCGACACCAAGTCCACGATGGGACTGGACGAAAGGCACTGCATCCCGCGGAAGTGCTGCATGCCGCCCTCAAGAACGACGCGTCGATTTGATCGCAAAACTCAGTGAACAAGAGACCTGATTCACTTAGAATAACGTCGCGTATTCTTTTCGCTTGAAACACGAATCGCCACTTGAACCGCTTCCCCGTCCCGGTCATCCATTGTCCACCATGAAATCGATCATCGCGTTCCTATCGCTCTTCCTAACACTTTTGGTAGTGCCTGCTGCCCACGGGCAGGAAACTGCTGTCGAATTTGAGACGATCCAACCGCTGCTCGCTTCGGCATGTGTGCATTGCCACTACGAAAAGGAGGCAGAAGGAGAGCTGAGGCTGGACACCCTTGCCGGTGCACTCCAAGGTGGCGCCAGCGGACCTGCGTTGGTGCCGGGGAAACCCGATGACAGCCTGCTACTGACCAGCACAACTTTTCCTCACGATGATCCAGACATCATGCCGCCTGATGAGCCATTGGATCCGTCCCAGATCGAACTGATTCGCAAATGGATTGCCGGCGGCGCGAAATGGGACAGCGAAAAGCCAATCAAGATTCAACCACGAATCGATTTTGTGAAGAACGTTCAGCCGATTCTTGAACAGCAGTGTGTTGCCTGTCACAGCGGTGACCATGCGGAGGGAGGACTTGATCTGACCACACGTGAGTTGGCGTTTGATAGTGGTGCAATCGAGCTATTTGCGGCTGCCGAGAGTTCTTTGTACACGACGACTGTGGTAGGGAAAAATGATGATGAGCTAATGCCGCCTAAAAACTCAGGCGGACCGCTTCCCAGCAGCATGACGAAGACGCTCCGGATGTGGATCGACCAAGGTGCAATTTGGCCTGCCGAAATCAAGCTTCAGAAAAAGGCGAAAAAGGTCGGCCCACAAGTCACGTGCGACGATATCGATCTGGTCGCGAAAATTCACGCCTTCGTCACCGAGACGTCAAAGGTTCGCTCTGCGTCGGACATGGAAGATTACAAGAGCGAAGTGCCCAAAACCAAAGCGCCGTTTGAAATGGTCGCGCTCAAAGGCGGCGAGTACTTGATGGGAAGTCCTGCTGACGAGAAGTTGCGAATGGAAGTCGAAGGCCCCCAAACAAAAGTGAAAGTCGATCCATTTTGGATTGGCAAGTACGAAGTGACGTGGGATGAGTACGAACCGTACATGATTACAGAAGTCTCACGCGAAAAACACGGCGCGCGGCGCGACTACGATGCCAAGGTCCACACGGTTGTCGATGGTGTCAGCCAACCGACGCCGCCCTATACCGAAATGAGTTTCGGAATGGGGCAACTTGGTTTTCCGGCGATCAGCATGACGCAGCACGCTGCGAATAAGTACTGCCAGTGGCTGACTGCTCAGACGGGTCACTTCTATCGATTGCCGACCGAAGCAGAATGGGAATACGCGTGCCGCGCGGGGACTTCCACAGCCTACTCATTCGGTGCCGATGAGAAGTTGACGGATTATGCATGGTATTCGTCCAACAGCAGCGAGAAGTACCAAAAGATTGGATTGAAGAAACCAAATCCGTGGGGCCTGTTCGATATGCATGGCAACGTGCGCGAGTGGACTGCGGATAAATTCGCTGAGAACTACTTCGAGCTCATTGCTGAAAATGCAGACAATCCTTTCATCAAGCCAACAAAGCTCTACCCGCGATCAGCTCGCGGCGGTGGTTGGGCGGACGACTTTGACCAATGCCGATCGGCGGCGAGAGTCGGTTCGGAGGAAGCTTGGAAAGAGACTGACCCTCAGTTGCCGCAGAGTATTTGGTACCACACAGACGCTCCGTGGATCGGATTTCGGATCATTCGTCCTTTGAAAATCCCGTCAGTCGAAGAAATGTACTTCTACTGGAACAGCGCCAGCGGAATGCGGTATTAGAATAACGACTTGATTTTTTGGCCAAACCTTGATGTTTGCGAGAGTTGTTTCACCCTCCCGTAGGGTAAGACCGTAGCGGACTTGAGTACCGAGATTCGCCAGCAAGTCGAACTTTACTCTCCTTCTGGGAGAGTCGAGCCTTAGCGAGGAGAGGGCCAATCCAGATAGCCGACGACATTCATCCTCAACACGAATTGCCCTCTCCGGCCGCTACTGCGTCCGACTCTCCCAGAGGGAGAGTGAAGACTGAAAATCAGCTATGACGTTGCCCAGAGGAAGGGTGAATCAATGTGGTTCCAAAAGCGATATTTTTAGTGACGTGAATTCAACAAGTTTACGAGATAATCAAGACAGTTTTTTCCAATCCAATAACCATCCACTCCCTTCTTGGAGCCCAACTATGCAACCATCTGATCGCCGCAACTTTATCAAGAAAGCAGGTGCTGCCACTGCGCTCACCACAATCGCAGCTCCTTACGTTCACGGACAAGAAAAGAAAGATGCGAGCACGATCAAAGTGGCGCTGATCGGCTGTGGCGGCCGCGGTACTGGAGCAGCGTCGCAGGCGTTATCCGTGAAGAATGCACAAACGCGTTTAGTAGCGATGGCGGATGTGTTTCCACACAAGATGGAAAGCAGCTTGGGAGCTTTGCGTGGCAAGTTTGAAGAGACGCCCGAAAAGGTCGATGTGCCCGAAGATCGTCAATACATCGGGTTTGAAGCCTACAAAGATGCGATGGCCGCACTTGATCCAGGCGATATCGTCATCTTCACCACGCCGCTCGCATTCCGATGGGTGCACTTCCAGCATGCGATTGATCTTGGCCTCAATGTGTTCATGGAAAAACCATTGATTGCCGATGGTCCTAGTGCGAAGCGAATGTTGGAGCTGTCCAAGAAAGCGGACGAAAAGAACCTGAAGTGTGGCGTCGGCTTAATGGTTCGACACTGCCGAGCTCGCCAGGAATTGCACAAACGCATCAGCGATGGGCAGATTGGTGACATTGTCATGATGCGTGCCTACCGCATGCAAGGGCAATCAGCTTCGGCGTTCTCCAAGCCCAAGCCGGATGACATGGACGAAGTGATGTATCAGATTCAGAACTTCCACAGTTTCCTGTGGGCTAGCGGCGGGATGTTCAGTGATTTTTACATTCATCAAATTGACGAAACATCATGGATGAAGAACTCATGGCCGGTGAAGGCGCAGGCAGTGGGTGGCCGCCACTATCGTCGTGATTATGTCGATCAGAATTTTGATGTTTACTCGGTGGAGTACACGTACGACGACGGGTCGAAATTGTTCTTCGATGGCCGCACGATGCTTGGCTGCAAGAACAACATGTCTAGCGTCGTTCACGGGACCAAAGGAAGTGGATTCGTTAGCATGTCTGGCCACAAACCCGGCAAATGTCGGCTGTTTAGCGGACAAAACCAAATCGACGATGACTTGGTTTGGAAGTACCAACCCAAAGAAGCAAACCCCTATCAATTGGAATGGGATGACTTGCTCGATGCGATTGTCAACGACAAACCGTACAACGAAGTGCCTCGCGGGGTAGAAGCCAGCTTGGTCACTAGCATGGGACGGATGGCCGCGCACACCGGCCAGGAAATTACCTACGATCAAATGCTCAACTGTGAGCATGAGTTCGCTCCCAATGCCGATAAGCTGACACCCGATGGCCCCGCACCGGTCATGGCGGATGAAGACGGGAACTATCCGATTCCTCAGCCCGGTATCGTCAAAGACCGAGAGTACAAGGCGTAGCCAAAAGACCGCTTAGTTGAAGGGTGGTTTTATTCTAACGCGAGGCACCAGCGAGCGGCGCGTTCGACTGGCCGCCCGCTGGCGCTTTTTGATGTTGCGCCAAATCGCAAAAAATCGTCTCGTGCACGGTAAATCACGTTTCAATTCAGCGTTTTCACACTTCACTCTCCCTATGGG
>CAYUGI010000041.1:20109-33104 GCA_964444105.1 uncultured Pirellulaceae bacterium | reverse complement strand
AGGCGAAGTTCGGCCACGTATTGTATTTGGCGGTTTAGACCTTCAGAAGTCTGGTGAAGGAAAGATTTCATACGAGATTAAAGACAGGCGAATTCGCGATGACAAAATGAAGTTCGCGTTGCTTGGTGGCACTTTCAAAATCTCGCGGGTGACCGACACCGAGATTACCGTTCAGAAAACCAATCGCAATTCGTTTCCTGCGTATCTGAATGTAGTACCAAGAACAAAGACCGAAGAGTTCCCACCCCAAGCGATTCCGATCAAGCACATTGGGTCATTTAAGGTGATCCCGCCATTACTTTCAGCCAACCAGACCAAAACGATTCGACTGTTTTTGATTGGTGGAACCGGTGACACAAAAGATGCAAAAACTGCAACGATTGTTGCGGGCGACGTGACAAAACAAGTCGGAGTTTCTGTTGTTAAGAGCGACTCTAGGCTAGAAGTAAATCTTGACCCACTTGGGTTGAGTCCAGGTAGTCATCGAGTGTCGGTGACGATCGGGGAAGTTAAATTTTCGTTTCTTTTGAGGCAAGTAGAAGAGCTATGAATCGAATTGCGATGACATTGTGTTTGGGTTTGATTGCGACCGTCGCTTTCAGCCAAGACGACGACATTCCAGATGGCTACTACGCGGGGGAGGGTTCTACTGGGACTCCAAGTGACGCGATCGTCACCGAGTATTGCTACCAGCTTTTGCCATTCACTTCCCGAGTCTGCATTGTCAGGCCGGTCGGTGGGTGCAACCAAGCAGCCTGCACTAAGCCACAAGCGACAGCCAAAAAGAAATGCACGAATTCCAACGGACAATACAACTACAGAATCGTTTCAACTGGACCTGACGTAAATAAGTTTGCACCAAAAACGGTTCGTGCTCCTGGGGACTCAAAAAGCAAAGATTTGGCAAACAGATACCACTGCTACAACGGGTCGTATTGTACGTGCAAGTCGACGGGCTTTATTAACGGACAAGAAGTGTTCAAATGCACTGGTGGTGTAGCTGTAAACCTCGTTTCAAGTTCACACTTTAAGCTTCTGGCCGGATGTAAAGTTCAGTGGATTGCGCCAATCATCAACAATGTTGGTTATGGTGACGACGACTACTACGGCGAAGACGACTACTACGGCGAAGACCAAGGTGGCGGTGAAGACCAAGGTGGTGATTACGGTGGCTCCGACTATGGAGACTACGGAGACGACCAAGGTGGTGATGAAGACCAAAGTGGTGATTACGGTGGCTCCGACTATGGAGACTACGGAGACGACCAAGGTGGTGATGAAGACCAAAGTGGTGGAGACTATGGTGGCCCAGACTATGGTGGCCCAGACTACGGCGACTACGGAGACGAAACATGAGACTCGCAATCTTTGCCTTGCTGATCACGTTGCCTTGTTTGGCAAACGGTGAGTACGAAGACCCAACCGGGAAAGTTTATTCCTCGCTTGCTGACTACACGGTCAACCGCGATGCGGTGATGAAGAAGTGTGCGTTCTTGGCGGTCGGTGAAGTTCACAGAGTGAGTGACGCTGGTCCTAAGATTTCGCAACACTTCTGGACCAAGTATTCTGACAACTCGCGTGGAATCGAATACCGAGCGAATTGTTGTTGGCCTCACGACGACCGAAAGTGGTTGCAGGTTTGGCACGAGATTGTGAAGACCCCCGGAACAATGACGGGGCGTAGTCACTACTGGAACCAGCCGAACAAGAAGTACGAAAAGCGAAACGTTGGTGAGAAGCACTTTGACTTCATGCAGCGCACGACAGGTGCGTTTACCATCGTCGACCCTTTTGAAAACTTGTTTCGCGCCAACGCTTTGATCGACATTTTTCAAGAGCGAAACTGTTTGGAGACTTACTTTCTGCAAAATGGCGAACTGAAGTCAGCCGTTCTCATTGGTGGAATGCTGCAAACAGAGTGGTTGCTCTGGGATGATCGAAAGCTCAAGATGAAGCAATCTCAAGCACATGGCTTTATGCCGATCGAAGTCGTTTCGTCAACCAGCGATCAGGACGAGACGACACACATCAAGTGGGAGAAGAAAGACAAGCTGTGGGTGCCAACCCACATTCGGTCAAGCAAAAGCCTTAAAGACACGAACATAGTTGCTTCCGTGTTCTCCAAATTCGACTGGAAGGTTGGTAAAGAGGTGAAACCCATCAACCCAAAATGGGTCAACATTTACCCGTTGTTTGTCGAACAATTTGGACTTGAGGTCGATCGAGACGTTGAAGGCCAGTACGTTCGTGGGACAGAATTTGTTGCCCCACCTGATCTCTTTGATGATGAAGACAAGAAGAAGTAACCCTCGCTTCGTCTACTAATCAAACGCCGCCCCGGTGCTACTGCGCCGGGGTTTTTAATTCTGCTTGCTAGGGAAGACCAACTGAAAGCTTGCTCGGAATTCTCTATCAGCACTGTTGAACGGGCCGCCACCAAGTAGTCTGCCGAGTATTAGTCTGCCGAGTATCGGCGGTATTGATGGCTCTAGCTGTCTTTAGTCCCCGGCTTGGTGTAGGCAATCGTCAAGTCGGGGTTTTCAACCTGCGCTCCCCATCGGCTAGGCCGCTTTTCCTTTGAAATCAAAGCGAGAAAAGTTTATCTGTCGATCATACTACGGCGACGACGGGCGCACAGAGGTCAAACTGTCTCCCATGCTTTTACTGGGCGCAATCTTGATCTTTTTGTTCGGCGTTCTGCTCATGTTCTGGCCGACACGATGCAACTGCTGCGGTACAGTGCGGCTGCCGATCCATTGGCGACGTTCCTAGCGTGATCTCCTCGGCCATCACCGCAGCCCCAATCGCATGTGCCTTTGGTGGCTGGGCTTGTTTGTGGTATTACTTGTCAGACTACCAGTTGAGCAGAGCAGCTTCGATTCATTGAGTCGGGGCTGTTTTCCGTTTCCGATACTGTTTCTAATTTCACCGCATTAACCACGGCTAAATCGCCCCAATATCTCAGCGTTGACACGGCAATTTAGGTGTTTTTGGATTTTGTGCTTGTGGCTTCCAGCCTGTCTTTTCATCCATGACAGGCTGGAAGCCTATCCCGCGTGATTGTTCTCGCGACGCTAGGTACGGTAGAAAACCTTAGATCGCGACGTCTTCGTCCTTTTTCTTCTTGGGCTTCTTTGCCTTTTTCGGAGCGTCCTCCTTCTTGGCATCGTGGTTGCCCTGCGCTTTGTCATTGCGACCTTGCTTGGAACGCTTTTGCGATTCCGCTAATCGCTTTTTCAGTTGCTCGACTTGCTTGCGAAGGCCCACGTTTTGCTTGCGAATCGTCACCAGTTGCTCGGTGACCTTCGTCACGGATTTCCGCGACGCTTCCTTCTCTTTCATTGCTCGCTCGGCCGATTTTTCCGTCTTTGCCAATGCTGCTTTGGCTTCCTCTAGCTGGCGGCGAACCTTCTCAGAAGCCAGCTGGGCTTCTTGCTTCGCTGCTTCTGCAGCCTCCCGACTCTTCGCTGCTTCCGCTATCGCCTTCTGTTTCTGTTGTTCGGCATTCTTTAATGCCGCCTCTTGGTTTTTCATCGCAGCTTCTTTGGCTGCAATGACTGCTTTCTCACTTGCTTGTGCTTCGGTTGCCGCCTCTTGTTTCGCCTTTTCTGCATTGGCAAGCTGTTCCTTGGACTTCGCTAATTGCGCTTTCAATTTCTCGATCACAACGCCATTCTTTTGATCCGCCTTCTGCTGCTCACTTTTTACTTCAGCGATTTGCTTCGTGATCTCGGCGAGCTTGGATTCGGCTTGCTGCAGCTTCGATTGTGCGTCGTCGGCGCGTTTGGTTTCCGCCATGAACTTTTTCAGTTCAGCTTCAGCTGCCTCTTTTTCAGTGCCAATCAGTTGCTCCGACTTTTTCAGCGATTGATCCCGTTGCTGAACCTTTGCGGACAACGCTTCGTTTTCGGTTTCCAGCTGTTTGACTTTTTCCTGCAGTTCATTCAGCTGTTCGCTGTTGTTCGATGCTGCGGAGGGCTCAACAAGCGGTGCCCATTGTGTTTGAGCAACGGGCAGTGCCTGGGCAAAGTTAGGGTCGTTGGAGGTAGCTGGCGGCGAATAGATTACGTCTAAATCGACATGCGTTGCGATACTAGGCGTTGCGATAATCCGCTCATCGGATTCCACGTAGGGCGATTCTGTCAATTCGCTCAAGGCGTAACTGGTTGGGTAACTCTTATCCACGCCATACGGCTCAGATGGGTATTCGATCGGTAATGCGGTCTCGCCGATCTGGCTCCACTGGTCGGACTGCGTCTCCAATGAGTATTCAACGGACCCACCATCCCAAACTGCGGGAGTCGGCGACTCGGGAACGAAAGACTCCAGCAAGTAGTTGGGAGTGTAGGGTTCGACTTGGGAACATGCCGAAGAAGGCTGGGTTACCACGGTCGCGGGCTGGCAGGCTGCTGGTGCGCATTGACTGGCAACTTCTTGACTGGCAACTCCTTGACACGGCAAAGCAGCGCACTCGTTGCGCGCGCACGTCGCTTCCGCACAGCTCGTCTCGCAGCGACGCTTTTTCAGCTTTGCAAAAAGGCATTCCGCCGATGACGGGGTGACGGTCAAACCCGCGATGGCAACCAGAATTCCGGCCATTAAGAAAAGACGACTCATTGCTATTCCCAAATAAAGAAAAGAAGGGGACCTACTCACCTGCCCCGTTTGCGCCGAGGCTGAGCCACACAATATGCGCGTCTCGCCCCGACTGTGCAAATCCCCCAAACCGCCGGCGATTCCTACAGGAAGAGAACGGGCAACTATTGCCGTGGAGATGCGTACGGATTGTCACTGGGTTGATCGGCGAGTGGCCGACCCTCACGGCTGAGACCGTCGACAAAAGGCCTGGCGGGCTGGCGCTCCGCGAAGACAGCCTTCACAATTAACACGAGTGCGACCGCAGAAAGACACATTTGCAGAGCAGACACAAATTGAAACGCCATCGCGAGTTGCGATACGGACAACGACTTTCCCAATACAATCCGTAGGATCAGGCCGCCAACTTGCGATAGCAGCATCAACGCGAGAGCCCAAGTCAGTAAACCAGCCGGCTTCGGGCAGCGACGACGATTAACGACCGTATAGACGAGTGCTACAACAATGAAGAAGAAGTAGGCGAACAGGACGCTTGCTTGGAGCATCCAGGCAAATTGCATTGATGACTGGTTCATACGTGGGCTTTCCGATCTGATTTCATCGTTCGTTGTCTATCGCGTAGAATATGTTTCGTGACGAAGCCCCGAGATTGTACTGCGTCTGCTGAGCTTCATTGCGGAGAGAAACAACCAACTTGAAGGATACGGAATCATGAAATCTCACGCTTGCTGGGCGATCGCGTTTGCGACCATCACCTCTATTGGCTGCGACAGTCCCATCGACGCTCAAGTTTCCAACGAGCTCTCCGAAGCTCCGGTCACGCTGGTGGCAACGGATGAATCCGACGCACCCAAGACTTCGATCGATTCCAAAACACAGGAAAACAAACCCAAGATGACAGACCCAAGCGATGCGAATGCGGACGGCAAAGGCGTGGCGGCTAAGCAGGAAGTGATGCACGGCAAGTACAATCCGTTGGACGAAAATGCCGCTTTCGTGATCTTGCGAAAGGGTACCGAACGGGCCGGCCCAGGCGGCTACACTTTGACCAAAGATCCCGGCACCTACATTTGCCGTCAATGCAATGCGATGCTGTACTTGGCGAAGGATAAGTTCGAGAGTCATTGTGGCTGGCCAAGCTTTGATGACGAAATCAAAGGCGCAGTGGATCGCGTTCGTGATGCAGATGGGCGACGCGTTGAAATTGTTTGCTCCAACTGCCAGGGGCATTTGGGCCACGTTTTCACCGGCGAACGAATGACCCAAAAGAACACGCGGCACTGCGTCAATTCGATTTCGATGAAGTTCATCCCGGAGGGGAAGCCGATTCCCAAGAAGATCGTTATCAAGAAACCTGAAGCAGGGAAAGCTCCAGCCAACACACCAGCAAGCAAGCCCGAGGGCGACGAATCTCCATCGCCGTCCACCAAAGAGTAATCGAGCAAACTATTCTGACGCAATTCTGACAAGGCCGTCAACGCGAACTATGATGGTCGGACCACGGCGGCCAGCTCACCACGAAGGTCGCCGCCAACCTCCTGTCTGAGAACTTGCTTGTGACGCGTGTGCTGATCACCGCCTTTGAACCCTACGATCGCTGGAAAGAGAACTCCAGCTGGTTGGCGTTGATCGATTTCACTCAGTGGTACGACGGAGCACTGGATGTCGTCACGCGGCGTTATCCGGTCGATCTGACAAAGATGAGCGAGAAGCTGCGGGACGACCTGCGTAGCGACTTTGATTTAGCGATTCATCTTGGCCAATCGCCAGGTTCTCCATTGGTGAAAATTGAGTCCGTTGGGCTGAATGTTCGCGGTGATGGGACGCCTTTGATCAAAGACGCTCCGGCGGCGTATCGATCGACTTTGGAATTGCCCGAGTGCTCTGGGTTACTAACCGACGCTGGCATTCCCAACGAACTGTCTCACCATGCGGGGACTTATCTGTGCAATGCAGCACTTTTCTTAAGCCATCACTACACTCAAGAGATGAACCAAAACACAAAAGCCGTGTTTGTTCACTTGCCGCTAACACCCGCACAAGCCGCCAAGGACGCTGGTCGGTTGGCCAGCATGAGTACGCCGATGGCCAGCGCCGCGGTTGCAATGTTGATGGATCAGCTGGCGTCGCAGGTTTGACGCTGGCGGGTTTGGTCTAGCGATCGCAGATTTCTGAATGGCTGCAGGCTGTTTTGTTAGAAAAATCTGCAATTTGTCTTGCCCGCACGACCGGCATTTCTATTATTGCGTCGCTCGGCCAAGTTGTCTGAGTCATTTGATTTCATCCACGCTTGGGACCAGACCATGTCAGTATCACGTCGGCAATTCATTGGCACTACCGCGGCCATGTCCGCATTCGCAGCCGTACCTGCTTTGGCCGTCGGCCCAATGACGTCGTCGTCGGTTCTTCAGGCAAGCCTAGTCGACGCACCGCTGAGCGAACGTGCTCAGAGAGTCATGCAGCTTGCCTCGGAGTATGCCACGCAAATGGGACACTGGCATTTGGGTACCGAGCATTTGATGTTTGCTTTGGCGCAAGAGTCCGAGCAATCGGGAACCGAGTGGCTGGATGGCTTGGGGGTCGCGTCGGAAGAAATCGACTGTATCGTCAGCTACATCATTGGCTACGGCAAAACCACCGATCGTCCCGAGCCAGTCGATACCGACCTAATCGCGTCGGACAATTTGACCGGCTGCTTGGAACAGGCAGCCACCGCAGCAGACGATCAACATCACGCGATGATCGAGCCGGAGCACCTGATGCTTGGAATCATCGATTCGTACGGAACCACCGCGAACTTGCTGCTAGACGAAATGTGGATCGAACGAGGTAGCGTTCGACATGTCACCTATGGTTCGCTAGGCATCGCGTAGGGCATTTGGAAAGAAACTCCCTACCGTAAATTGAATCACCAAAACTTCCGCTGCCCACGCATCGGTCGCGTAGCTTCTTGGGCGTTAGTCAGCAGCAATTTCCTTCACTCTGCCTCCGAGAGAGTCGGACGCAGTAGTGGCCGGAGAGGGAAGACACTGTGGCCAGTATTTTGTTTGCAGCCAACTGCCTGAGATTACGCTGCGGCGCGAATAGGTTGCGGAGCTTGCATGGCAGCTTCTTGTTCGATGATTTCTTCGGCGAGCGAGCGGTAGTCGCTTGCGCCGTTGCTGTGTCCGGCGTAGTCAAAGATCGACTGACCAAAACTAGGAGCTTCTGCGAGGCGAATGTTTCGGCGGATTCGCGTGTCGAAGAACTTTGCGTCCCGGTAGAACTCACGTCGCCCATTACTGGCTTGGAAAAACTCGTCGATGTCCGTGCTGACTTCGGCGGCCAAGCGTGTGTTGCTGTCGTACATGCAAAGCATCACGCCGGTCAGTTTCAGCTGCGCGTTCATGCGTCGCGAAACAAGCTCGATCGTTTTCAGCAGCTTGCTCAATCCGTGCAACGCCAAGAAGTGCGGCTGTAGCGGCAAAAAGACTTCTGTCACTGCGACGAGTGCGTTGATCGTCAGCACACCCAAGCTGGGCGGGCAGTCTAAAATGAGGTAGTCGTATTCTTGGTCGTCTTCTTCAAGCTTGTCGCGCAAGATCATTTCGCGGCCAACTTCACCTGCTAATTCCAGTTCGGCAGCAGCAAGGTCCAGATTAGCCGGCAGGATGAACAAATTTTCGTTGATCTGGCGGCGTGTTTGTGCGACAGACGCATCACCACATAACATTTCGTAGGTGGTAATCTCTCCATCCATCGCCGTGATGCCAAGGTGCAACGAAGCGTGCGCTTGCGGATCCAAGTCGATCAGGCAGACACGTTTTCCGGCTTCGGCCAATGCGGCGGAAAGATTGACGCTGCTGGTGGTTTTTCCAACGCCACCCTTTTGATTGATAACGGCTATTGAACGCATGATTTTCGTCCCTTCGAAACGGCCAGCGATAATGGGGAGGTGTCTACGGCGTTTTGGTTGGAGTGATGTCAGGCTGCGCGTCGTGGCAAGCTTTGGAACGCCATCAACACTTGATGCAAATCGGAGTCGATTTCGACGGTGTCCTCAGCGAAATCTTCTAGCCAAGCGTGGTTGTTTTCGGCAGCTTGCATCAACAGCGGCACCATAACACCTAACGGCATTTTCATGGTTCGCGCCGGGCCGGTGCCCGCAAGCCGGTCCAACTCGCGTTCCTGGCGATCGGTCGCGGCAGGGCTGTTTCGAGTCGTTGATCGTGACGAGGCTGGTTGTGCGCGTCCGTTGCCGGAAAAGAGGTTCAATCTTGTTGCGTCCATCAAGAGTGGCAATCGCTTTGTCATTGTGGTCGTTCGTGCTTCTGGCAGCGAGAGAAGGATCGATACAGGCAAATATGATCTGCCCACAACCCGGTTTCCGGCTGCTACTACATCGAGGTATCGACCTTGCCGGTTAAGCGGGTTGAGCGGAATTTCCGGATTTTGCCGGCTTACCGCAAAAGATCGGGTTTCACGCGAGATACCAAGACATAGCTGACAGGATGCAAGAATGAGTGAGACCACGCTGGTCCAGCCGCACTAGAAGTCCACGCATAGGGGCTTTTGGTGTCCGAAGCGTAGGATCCAGTTCAGCTCGTTAGGCGCCGAGTCGGTTGACATTGGGCGGCGACAGCGCTATTCTCGCCCGCTTACAGAAGGGGTGTTTCACCTCGAAATAAACGACCTTCGGCCAACCTCCTGACTCTTGTGTGCCAGGGTGGTGCCGACACCTAAAAACCGATGCGACTGCTCTTTCGAGCCCGATCGCATCTGCAATGAGACCGACTCATCATGACTGTCGATCTGGAAGCAATTGCCCGTCGCGGGCGTTGTGACGTTTCAAGCTTACGCATCGCACTGCCACTTCTTCAGCAAGGATACTCGCCGCCATTTTTGGCCCGGTATCGTCGCGATGAACTTTCTGGCCTCAATGAATCCAATTTATGGGCGTTGGCGGCAGCGGTACGCGCGGACGATTCGATTCGTTTGTTGAAGGAAGAGTTGGACGCACTCTGGCAAGCAACGCCTTTGCAAGATCCGGCGATCGGACATGCCATTCGCAAATCCAACTCGCAGCGGGTGCTCGATCGTTTGGCTCGGCGAGTGAAACAGGAAGCCGGTGAATCACCCGACCCAGCCACCGTGCTGGCGGTCCGTGTACTGGATCCACAAAAAGGGGATGCCAGTGACTTGAAGGCACTAGCTGAGAGCATCGATTCAATTCCCGACGCGGATGCTGCTGTCGCGGGGTTGGATGAATCGATTGCTCGGCGACTGACAGGCGATCCGCGAGTGATTTCGGCTGCCGTGCGTTGGCTGGCGAAACACGCGAGAATCCACATCTCGAAAATTAGTGACCCGCATACGCCACCGGCGGAACAACCAAAGAAGTCGGGCAAGGGCGAAGCAGCTACGAAAAAGGATTCGGCAGCGAAGGAAGCAGAGCCAAAAGAGGTGGCAGAGGCAGTGGCAGAGGCAACGCCGGATGCGGCGCCCACCGAGACTCCTGAAGCAGAATCACTAAGCACTGAAACGGCTGAGAAAGCTGCCGCTAAGAGTGAGCCTGCTGCGACTCCCGCCGAAGCCCAAGCTGCGCAAGCACCTTCCGACGCAGTCACTCCACCAGCGGAAGCCCCGAAGGCTGACTCCGCGCCGGTTGAAACTCCACCGGCTGAAACTCCACCGGCTGAAACTCCACCAGTAGCCGCCAGCGAAGAGGCGACACCAGTCGAAGAGCCGGTGGCCCCCACAGCGGTAGGAACAGTTGCTGCTGCAGAAACAGATGCAGATGCAAGCAGTGCTCCCGCAAGCGACGCGAAGCCTGATGCCGAGCAACCCGCCGCGTTCGAGGAGAAAGCTGAACCGAAAGAGAAAGCCGCGGCAAAAGAAAAGGCTGCTCCCAAGAAAGCCAAGAAGGTTTCACCGCGTCAGCGTCGCAGGCGATGGTTGGTCAGCGTGTTGAAGCCGCTTTCGGGCAAGCGTTTCGTATCGGACAAACTCAGCTCTTTCCAAATCGTCATGCTTGGTCGCGCGATGCGCAGCCAGGTGGCACAGTGCTCGTTTGAATACGACGCTGCCAAGCTTGTTGAAGAAATCCGGCGGGTATCGGTTGGCTTGAATAAGTCGCAAGAATCAAAGCTCAGCGAATTGGTGATGGTCAACGAGGCCAACATCCGCGAAGCCGCCGAAGCCGCTTGGTGGGACGAACTTCACGAGCGTGCTTCGGTGCGTCTTGCTGGAATCGCCGCCGATCACCTTCGCAACCAAATCAATCGCGGCGGCGTGGACGCTAAGATTGTGATGTCCATCGATGCCGTCGGCCCCCGCACGGCAGCGACAGCAATCGTATCAGCAGACGGACAGGTTCTGCACTGCGAAGATCTGCCTTGCCAATTGTCGTCAGGCCAGCGAGCAGCAGCAGTCGCGAAGATGGGCGAACTGATTCATCAACACCACGTCGACTTAATCGTCATCAGCAATGGTCCGTCCCGGCGTGCCTGCATGATCGCACTTGGCGAATTGATCAAACAATCGCCGGAGTCTTCGCTGCGTTGGACTTTGGCCGACCGCAGCGGCGCAGATACCTATGCCGGCAGCGATGTTGCCGGTCAGGAAATGCGCAGTACTTCGCGCCGTTTTCGCGCCGCAGCCTGGCTGGCTTTCTCAGTTCTTCAACCCGCACATGCGTTGTCCAAGGTTGACCCGCTGAAATTGCGTCTGGCTTCTTTCCAGAGAGAGCTGTCCGAAGAGGCGATGAAGGAATCGCTGGACAACGTGATGACAAGTGGTGCGTCCCGAGGTGGTGTCGATGCCAACGGCGCATCATCGGCTTCGCTGGAACACTTGCCTGGCATGACCAGTTCGGTCGCCAAAGCCATCGACGCGCAACGGCGAAAGTCCCTGATCAAATCACGCGACGAACTGTTGGAACTCGAAGGTTGGCAATCGGTCGCTGAGAGCCGCCAAGCGTTGCCGTTCTTGCGTGTCTTCGGCAGCGAAGAAGTCCTCGACGGAACCCTTATTCACCCCGATGACTACGCATTGGCGAAGAAGCTTGCCAACGTCCTGGAGATCGAGCTTCCGCCCGCAACTCCGCCTGGCTACCAACTGCCTGAGTACCTGTCCAACGAGCCATCCGCAGACGGACAACCTGGGCTGAAAGAAGCTCAGATGGCTCCGGCACCTGCCGTCGTCGAAGACCTGACGCAAACCGGAGATGCTATTGCAGAGACGTTTGGCGAAGGCACCGAGAACGCGGAATCTCCGGCGTCACCGGATGCGGTCCCCGCGGATGCAGTCGTCGAAGATGCAGTAACCGCAACAAATGCTGATGACGCTGCCAGCGAAGCATCCTCCGATGCCGAAACTCCAGCCGCGGTCGAGTCCAGCGAAGAACCTGATGCGGTCGAGTCCACTGATTCAACCGACGCTGATGCGGGACCAGAAGCTGCGACTTCGGACGAACGAGCTGTAGATGCAACGGCGGCTGATGCGACGGCGGCCGATAGCGAAGGCGAGAAACCGGAATCAGCAATATCACCGGAACCGGCCCCTCAGGCCACGGAGCTTGTCAAACGGCCGCGTCCTGAGAAAGCTAAAATCGACAAGTGCATCAAGGAATGGCAAGTCGGTCCAAACCGTGTCAATCAGCTTGTCAGTTGGTTGTGCGATCCGTTTGGCGACAGTGACCAATCGGGCGAGCCACCGGCCGTGATGACCACGATGCCGACCCAAAAGAAACTCAAGCAGGGCGACCAAGTCATCGGTGTCGTCGTCGGTGTGATGCCATTTGGCGTATTCGTCGAATTGGCTCCCGATTGCAGCGGGTTGGTCCACGTCAGCAAAGCGACCGATTCATATGTCGAGGATCTTCATGAAGCCATCCAAGTCGGCGATGTCATCACAGCCTGGGTGACATCCATTGATGAGAAAAAGAAGCGCGTCGCACTCAGCGCGATCTCACCTGAAAGAGAAGCAAAGCTTCGCGAAGAAAAACAGAATCGCTCTTCGGCCGGTGGACGCGGGCAAGGTGGACCTCGTGGCGGGCGCGGTGCTTCCCAAGGTCGATCCGGATCAAGCCAGGGCGGCAAACCATCGGGTGGACAGTCGCGTGGTGGCCAATCAGGCGGCGGTCAGTCTCGTGGTGGCTCCGCAAGAGGCGGTCAAGGCGGAGGTGCTTCGCGTGGTAAGCCTGCCGGTCGTGGCGGCGGGCGAGGTGGCCGATCGGACTCACGCGGTGGGCGCGGCGGACGACGGGATAAAAAGCCGGAGACTTACAACGTTGTTGGCAAGAAAGAAAAGGTCGAATTGACCGACGAGATGAAGAAGGGTGACGCGCCACTTCGCTCTTTCGGCGACTTGATGCAGTTCTTCGACAAGGACGACGCCAAGCCCAAACAGGTCAAGCCCAA
>CAYUGI010000041.1:3467-20009 GCA_964444105.1 uncultured Pirellulaceae bacterium | reverse complement strand
ACTTGATGCAGTTCTTCGACAAGGACGACGCCAAGCCCAAACAGGTCAAGCCCAAGCAGGTCAAGCAAAAGGCCACAGAGAAATCGGAACCGAAACCTCCCAAGACCGACGCGGCACCTGTCGCCCAAACCGACGCGGCACCTGTCGCCCAAACCGACGCGGCACCTGTCGCCCAAACCGACACGCCTGCTGCTGCCGAGACTCCTGTCGCAGAAGCAGGTGCAACGGAAGCTCCCAAACCAACTGAGTCAAAGGAAACGCCTGATTCATGAGCGACGACGACTTCACATCGCGTCTTGAATCAGCCATCCAGCGTGGAAAACGACGCGCCGAACACCAAGCCGATCAGGAGCGAGCCAAAGAGCTAAGCGAAGAAGAGCTCAAGCGGCTTCATACTTCCTATCGTTTGACTCTTTCGGATCGAATCGAAACGGCCGTCGCGCGTGTAGCTGATCACTTCCCCGGCTTTCGCCAGGAGGGCCTCTTCGGTGAAGTCGGCTGGGGCGCGGCCTGTTACCGCGACGATCTGCACATCGAAGCCGGACGACGCACGAATCTTTTCAGCCGTCTGGAAATGATGATTCGCCCCTACAGCGACTTGAAGGTTCTTGAATTGAAGGGCAAGGGCACGGTTGCGAACCGCGAAGTATTCAACCGCAATCATTTCTTGCCCGTCGGGCAGGTTGATCAAGGAGAATACGAGGAGCTGATTGACGCCTGGGCCATCGAATACGCCGAGATGTATGCGGCAAAATCCGGCAAAACCTAGGTTTCACGCCGATCTTGATCCCAAGCTAGCGAAAACGCTACCCTTCGGGATCGTTCTCTCGCCCGTTGGCTATGGAAAGCCTCATGTCATCTTCCCAGATCATCATCGCACGTAGCTACGGACAGCTAGGAAATCGCTTGTTTCTGTACGCGCACTTCATCGCTGCAGCACGCGAACACAATGTCTCGTTAGCCAATCCGTGTTTCGCCGAATACGCGCATCTTTTTCCAGCCACGGAAAATGATCTCTGGTGCCGCTATCCGGCCGTGGAGTCAGACGGCAATCCGCCGTCAGCAAAACGTCGAGCCGTTCTCTCTCGAGCAGCCTACTTGGGCGGCCGGCTTGTGGGAGCGACCGGGCTGATGAAATCCCGCTACGAAGTCATTCGCTTGCGGGATCCTGACACGTGTGATTTGGACGGAGACGACTTTAGAGAGTCACTTCAAAGCGGCCGAAAAATACTGGCAGACGGCTGGCTTTTCCGAAGTGAGTCATTGTTGCAAAAACATGCCAAAGTCGTTCGTCAGCATTTTCAAATCCAACCCGAGCACCGACAGAACGTCGATCAAGCCATCGCGAAAGTACGACAGTCGGCCGACGTTGTTGTAGGGGTTCACATTCGCCACGGTGATTACGCGACGTACTTGGGTGGCAAGTACTTTTATCCCGTCTCGGAGTACGCGGCTGCGATGCGAAGAATCGAGGCTCAGTTTCCAGCACAGCGAGTCGCGTTCCTGGTATGCAGCAATGCCAAGATTCACCCCAACGATTTCGACGGGCTAAATGTGCACTACGGCCCCGGCCATATCGTCGAAGACATGTACAGTTTCGCAGAAACGGATTTGCTGATTGGCCCGCCGAGCACGTACACAGCCTGGGCATCGTTCTACGGTGACGTTCCGCTGGCATTCATGCAAAGTAGCGACCAATCGATCGATGTGGCCGAAATCATGAGCCAGCGAAAGCAAGCTGCTTAAGGATCGAGCCGATTTCATTCGCTGAACGCGAACCCAATCGTTTTCATAGTACGTTGGTGTACCGGCTTCAGAGAGCGTCCAGCTTAGGTCGGCTCGGAATGCTAGCCTCGGAGAGGCGGCGGAATGTAGCCTGGGGTGACGAAGGAGAGCGACAGCGAACCTGAAGGAACCCCAGGTGGCAATGCGCGAAAAGAACGCGGCTCCCTCGGCGATCGGCGGCTTTGCCGCCGAGGGGTGTTTCCGGTTCGCTTGGGTCAACCTGGGGCTGCACCTTGCTTGCTGAGACAAGCAAGGATTGCCCCAGGCTACATTCCGCCATTGCTCCGCAATTGATCTTGGGTGAGCACAATCGATACGTGGGTTCACACCAAACGAGATGGCGACGCTCAAATTGCAGACGAATACCAACCACTTAAGCTGGACGCTCTCTTCAGAGCAATACCGTTCAGTCAAGGAAAGTTTGGATTTAATTTCTAACGCGAATCGCTAGCGAGCGGCGCATTCTACGGATCGATTGCCTGAACTCCTCGTCAAATCAAAAACGGCCCGATTGCAGTACAACCGGGCCGCTCAATTTTCTGATTCAAAACGCGTTTGGATTAAAAACGAGTTTGGAACTGGCAGTAGAAGAAGTCGGCGTCATTGTTAGGATTGCCGGCTGTCTGGTCGTAGTAGTCACCCGCTGCGAAGTGGGAGTATCCTAGAAGCACGTTGTTGCGTGGGTTCATGTTGATATTGAACAGCACGTCAATTTCGTGACCAAGTTCCTTGCTGCCAGCTGCCGTGTTGGTGTTGTACGGCTGCATGACGACATCGTAAGGCGTAGTCGCCTCATTCAGTCGGAAGTTGTGGTACCACAAGATCATCTTGACCTTCGACCCAAGCACAGGTGTAATCAGCTGAGCATTGAGGTCTTGGATGTTACGACGACCGAACAAGTCCATGAATCCGAGGTACTTGTGCGCCAGGGGATTTAGGTGATCGAAACCATCGTCACCACGACCGACATTGGCGAAGTCTTGTTCACCAGATGCCGTGTCATACCACAACCAAACGGTTGGCTTCCAATCGCCGATCGTAAGTTGTTTGCCAAGACCAGCGGTGAAGAAGTTAGCGGAGTGGCTGCCGAGGCCAGGCGAGTTGTCACCGAACTGAACACCACCTTCGGTTTCGTAAAGAATACCACCATCGGTTTTACCCGCGACGCGGCTGCCAAGCGTGTGGTAACTAAAATCGGCGATTTGGTTATCTAGAGCAAGGTAGTAAGCATCAACCGTGCCGAGGCCCGTTCCCTTTTTGGATGCGTAGACACCATAAAAGTCGATGTCTTCATTGGCGTCGTCAATCTTGGACTCGTTGGCGGCATTTCGATTCACGGGATTAACGAAGAACCCATCAAGGCTGAAATCGCCATTGGTGTACAAGCCGCGAGCTCCTTGGAAGGTACGACGCGTGTTGGCCCAATCCAGTGGGCTGACCAAACGCTGATTGCCGTATAACAGCTCTTGGCGACCCACACGGGCAGTCAAGTTGTCGGTCAGCTTGACGTCCAAGAAGAGGTTTTGGATTTCGCCGCGGTTCTCTTCGATCGGACGGTTGCCGAAGGTTTCTCCGCCCGAGTCGGCATAGAGGTACTCACCGAAGACGCGAATGTTCTCGGTCATGCGATAGTTCGCAAACAAACGCACGCGTGTCAGAAAAAATTCGTCGTCGTTGTTCGTCAAACCCAGACCACTTGGCCCGGTGCCGCGAAGACCTGGCACTCGAGCACGGATGTTGTTTTCGCTGTGATACCGAACGCGAGCCTCTCCACCGAGGTCTAGTTTTCCACCGGCGAGTCCCTTGAACGAATCGCCCAAGAACGAGGGGCCGTCATAGCACTTGTCGTCCAAGTAACTGAAATTGTTCCCGTAGAAGAGTCCACCGTAAGCAGCCTTCATCGCAGCAGTGGCGGCTTCCTTCTTCTTTTCCGTGCAGCAAGCGGTCTTGCAGCAATTGCAGGAAGGGGCCACTGGCGCAGCTGCGGGAGCAGGCTGGTAGTAAGTCGATTCCATGGGTGGAGCGACTTCCTGAACCGGTGTCGCTGGCATCGGATCAGCGTACCGGGCCGGTACCTCAGGCTGAACGACTTCTGATGCAGCGACCGCGGTTTCCACCACCGCAGCGTCAACTACAGGGGCTTCAACTACAAGAGCGTCGGACACGTAGTCGACTGCTTCCTGCATGACGACTTGCTGGATGTTACCCTCGGCTGCGAGGTGATCTACATTCAGGTCGACGATGGGGCCGTCAGCCAGAGCGGCTGTGTGACCGAAACTTGCCGCGACGATCGCGGCGGCTAGCGCACGACGGCGCAGCGAGAACAAGGCGGACATGGGTATCGAATCCTTTCGATGATGTATGCCAATCCAATAGGCAGTGATGCAATTGCCGAAGGGTGTCGTGAGACTCGCATAGAACCCGCCAGTGTTCCGTGCATGTTTCCGTCAATCCTTCGACGGAAATCTCAGTCGCGATGCCGGTACACCTCGCTGAGACGAAAGGGTTCATCGACAACAAACACGGGCAAAATGCCTCGAAAACGACATTTTGGAATGATCGGTAACTTCGTCACCACTTAACGCGAATGAACCCCAACATCTTCGGTCCCCCCGCATTCTCTTTGAGCAAACTTGCTTCTGGTTGCACACCAACTGTGCATGTAGGGATTGCCCCGACAGAAATATGAAGCTTTGGAGAAGTTCAAAGATTGCATTAATGGTCGCTAGTCTCCCCAAGACAGCTTGGGAATGAACCGTGAGTACCTCCTAGGGATCTTTTTGGTTTTGTGTGTCACAGTTTGGCACTGCGATTGCGAGCGGGTGGTTCCGTCGAGACTGGCGGATCGACGATCGTGAGACTTCGTCTCTTATTGTCACTTTCCGCTTTTCAGAAGCGACTTTGTTCATGAGATTTGCCTGCGGTTTCCCAGCGTTCGTTTGTACAGCATCCATCGCGTTTCTCCTTGCGACGACAGGATGCGATAGCGATGACATTTCACTCGATGATCTCGAAAAGGCAGCCGCCAGTGTCGAAGTCGACACAGCAGCGTTGGCCAAAAGCCTTGACGGTGGTTCGGAACCCAAAACGGTTCGCCTGGATGTTGAAAAGTCCGATTTGAAGTTTGGTTTCATCAAGCTGACGGACTGCGCTCCGCTCGTGATTGCCAAAGAAAAAGGCTACTTCGATGATGAAGGCCTGAACGTCGAAGTGGAGGCCCAGTCTAACTGGAAAGTGCTCCTGGATCGCGTGATTGACGGTCAACTTGACGGGGCCCACATGCTGGCGGGACAGCCGATTGGAGCCACGATTGGCTTCGGTACCAAGTCGCCGATCATCACTGCTTACAGCCTGGATTACAACGGAAATGGGATCACCGTTTCCAACGATATCTGGGAGCAAATGCAAGAGAACGATGAGAAGCTGAAGTCGCCCACACCGCCCCACCCGATCACGGCAGATTCGTTGAAGCCAATCGTGGAGCAGTACAAAGAAGAAGGCAAGGATTTCAACATGGGAATGGTCTTCCCAGTCAGCACGCACAACTACGAAATCCGTTACTGGCTTGCGGCTGCTGGAATGAATCCTGGCTTCTACACCAAAGAAAACATCGCTGGCACCGTTGACGCGGACGTGTTGCTCTCCGTCACACCACCACCACAAATGCCATCGACTTTGGAAGCGGGCACGATCCTCGGTTACTGCGTTGGCGAGCCCTGGAATCAGCAAGCGGTCGTCAAAGGCATCGGCGTACCGGTGACCACGAACTACGACATCTGGAAGAACAATCCCGAGAAAGTCTTTGGTGTTGCCAAAGGCTGGAACGAGGAGCATCCAAAAACTCACTTGGCGATTGTCAAAGCGCTCATTCGTGCCGGCAAATGGCTTGACGAGACTGACGAGAAAGGCACCTTGGTCAACCGCCAGGAAGCCTGCGAGATCTTGAGCATGAAAGATTACGTGGGAGCCGACGTCGATGTCATCGACAACTCGATGACGGGAACGTTTGTGTTTCAAAAGTCCGACGTCCGCGAAATGCCCGATTTCAATGTGTTCTTTAAGTACAACGCGAGCTTCCCACACTACAGCGATTGCGTTTGGTTCCTGACGCAAATGCGACGCTGGGGTCAGATCACTGAATCAAAGCCCGCGGATTGGTATTCCGACACGGCCAAAGAAATTTACAAGCCCGAGATTTATCGCCAAGCGGCAAAGCTGTTGATC
Source organism: uncultured Pirellulaceae bacterium (assembly GCA_964444105.1). Taxonomy (GTDB): domain Bacteria; phylum Planctomycetota; class Planctomycetia; order Pirellulales; family Pirellulaceae; genus K23-9. The sequence goes on along the minus strand of CAYUGI010000041.1, from coordinate 14,000 downwards.
GACGAGGGTTTCTTGGCCGAAAGCGAGATCCCAGCTGATGATTACGACGGGTATCGCGAGCCGTCTTCTGATTTCATCGACGGAAAGAAGTACGACGGCAAAGACCCGATCGCTTACATCAATAGTTTTGAGATTGGGAACAAGGACAAGTAGCACCTGACCTAGCAATCGCTTGGGTACACACGTTGGTGCCACCCATGCGAATGAAATGACACCAGCACCCCGCGCTTTGGCTGACCGCCTCAGCCGAAGCGCACCGGGGGAAGCGGCCGTTACGGGCCGGGTGTTTCGGTCCGGTACCACGCACCCGGCTCGGCCGTGGTCAGCCATTACGAAAACAAACATTACGACAGCTCTGAAAGAAAAGAAACCATATGAATTGGCGTGGAAGTCTATTGAAGTTCTGCGAAGTCACCGGCATGCCAGTGTTGGAGCCGTTCGTTCGGCTAGCTGCGGGCGAGGACGTCAAAGAGCAAATGGTCGGCATTGCAAAGTTTGTGTTGTTACCGTGCGTCGCTGTGCTCGTCTTCTTGTTCATGTGGTCCAGCGCCGCAAAGACAATCGTCAGCGACAGTGCTCGGCTACCAAGTCCGACAGAGACTTGGGCGGCCGGCAAAGAACTTTTCGCAATGCACGCCGAACAAAGAGCGGCTGACAAAGCGAAGAAGGTCGAGAAACTTCAAGAAGCTGTCGTTGCCATGGCCGAAGCGAAGGCGTTTGATTCGCTCGCCGCGCAAGCATCCTCCGTCGATACCAAAGCGGCTTTCGAAGCAGAAGCACTCGATCGCCGCAAACGCGCCGTTTCCGCGGTCAACTACACCCCATCGAGTGCACCGACGTTTGTCGATCAGATTTACACCAGCTTGAAAACGGTTGCTTTCGGTTTTTTGTTGGCGACGATCGTTGCAATCCCGTTGGGTGTTTTGTGCGGAATGAGCACTTGGTTCAACGCCGCTCTGACTCCATTCATACAGATCTTCAAACCGGTCAGCCCGTTGGCGTGGCTGCCTATCGCCGCCGTAGTGATCATTTGGGCTTACTCGGGCTACAAGCCGGGCGAGACGTTTTTCAGCAAAGCGTTTTTGATTTCGGCTGCCACGGTTTGCCTCTGTTCACTTTGGCCCACTTTGGTAAATACGACCTTTGGTGTCGCGAGTGTCAATCCTGACTACCTAAACGTCGCCCGAGTTCTGAAACTCTCGTGGTGGCAAAAACTCTACAAGATCATCCTGCCAGCTTCGTTGCCACTGATGTTCGCCGGGCTGCGCATCAGCCTCGGCGTCGGCTGGATGGTTTTGATCGCTGCCGACATGCTCGCGCAGAACCCGGGGCTTGGCAAATTCGTTTGGGATGAATTCCAAAACGGATCTTCTCAGACCTACGCTCGCATTGCTTTCAGCGTGATCGTGATCGGAGTAATCGGCTTGGTCCTGGATCGAATCATGATCTGTCTTCGCAATCTCGTCAGTTTTGGGAGCACCTCTCCTGCTTAGTCGCTGAAAAGAACAGCTTCGGTCCACTTGGACTTGTAGCGAAACGCTCGTCTTACTTACCCGCAGAGCCTGTTATGTCCACCGCCGTACTAACTGACCCGTCCACCAAAATTCGCGTCACGCAATCTTCCGCGCCGAAACCCATCATTCAAATGCGGGGCGTTTGCAAAGGTTTCGGTAGTGGTGTGACCCGAAACGAAGTGCTGACGAACATCAACTTGAACGTTCGCGAAGGCGAGTTTTTGGCCATCGTGGGCTTCTCGGGGAGCGGGAAAAGCACATTCACGAAATTGCTCGCCGGACTCGAAATCGCTGATTCCGGAACGCTGACGATGGACGGCGAGCCGATCACGGGCCCCAATCCTGAGCGCGGCTTGGTTTTTCAGAACTATTCGCTGCTGCCCTGGTTAACGGTTCGCGGCAACATTGCCCTGTCGGTCAACAGCGTCTTTCGCAAGTGGGGAAAAGGCGAGCGTGCCGATCATGTCGAAAGATTCATCGAGATGGTCGGACTAACTCACGCAGCTCACCGAAGGCCCCACGAACTTTCGGGCGGCATGAAGCAACGGGTTTCCTTGGCACGAACCTTGGCGATGAAACCGAAGATCCTGCTGCTGGACGAGCCACTTTCAGCACTCGACGCGATGACCCGAAGCGTCTTGCAAGAAGAGATTTTGAAGATCTGGGAAGAGGAGCGTCAAACGTGCGTGATGATCACCAACGACGTGGATGAAGCGATTCTAGTTGCCGACCGAATCGTGCCTCTGAACCCTGGCCCCAACGCATCGCTCGGCCCCGCATTCACCGTTGAACTTGATCGTCCACGGAAAGGGTCGGAGCTAAACAACAGCCCCGAATTCAAAGGGCTTCGTAATGCCGTCACCAATTACTTGGTAGCGGTTCGGCAGAAGAGTCGCGAAGACGAAGCCGCCATGACAACGGCTCCCAAAGTGGAACTACCAGACCTTGAACCACTGAGCTTGAAACTACCCCATGTGTCGAGTTTGACCGCGACGAAATAACAGAACCAAATTTACTCAAGTCAAATCTGGCTCCCCTCGCCCCATTTATGGGGAGAGGGGGGGGGGGTGAGGGGCCTAGGCAAGATCCAGCCCCCTCATCCCCAGCCCTTCTCCCCCAACAAGTTGGGAGGAGAAGGGAGCCAGCACGTTAAGCAAAAACACATCAATCCCCCTCGCAAGAGCACTCCATGGCCGGCTACGTCGAAATGTATCGTTTGGGAAAAACCTACGATACACCCAAGGGTCCCGCCGTCATTGTCGAGGACTTCAACCTCAACATGACCAAGGGCGAATACGTTTGCTTGCTGGGACACTCCGGTTGTGGCAAGTCGACGGTGTTGTCGATGGTCGCTGGGCTAAATCCAATCACCGACGGCGGAGTGGTGGTTGCCAATCGGGAGATCGACGGCCCAGGACCAGACCGCGGTGTCGTTTTTCAGTCGCCCTGTTTGATGCCGTGGATGACGGCGTTGGACAACGTGCTGCTGGGTGTGAACCAAGTTTACTCGCACGGAACACGTGCAGAACGACACGACATTGCGGCCTACTACCTGACGCTTGTTGGCCTTGGGAACTCACTGAACAAGCGAGCAAAAGACCTGAGCCAGGGCATGCAACAGCGTGTTGGCATCGCTCGAGCGTTCGCTCTGAAACCAAAAATGCTTTTGCTGGACGAACCGTTCGGCATGCTCGATTCGCTCACACGAATGGAGCTACAAGAAGTGCTGTTGGAAATCCTGATGCGGGATAAGGTCACGACATTGATGATTACACACGACGTCGATGAAGCACTCTTTATGAGCGATCGGGTGGTCATCATGACCAATGGGCCGCGGGCAAAAGTCGGCATGATTTCGCACATGCCCTTCGATCGTCCGCGCGTGCGTGCTGACGTTCTCGACCATCCCGACTACTACGAACTCCGCGGTGAAATGATTCAGTTCCTGGAAGACCAGGATCACAAGAAGCTGAAAGAAGACGCTGCCAGATTGGAAGCCAAGAAAGCGGATGCGACATCCGTCCCGGCTGAGGAGACGGTGTCCTAAGTGATCGCGACAAAACCAAAAACTTACCTAAACGACGTGGTCGTGCACGATGCAGCGGATATCGAGAATCTAGCTGCAGATGATGCGGGCATTGCCTCGTTTGCCAAAACAAAGTCTCCAGAACTTGTGTCCGTCGAAGGACAGCCAGAGCGGTTGCTGCTGCCTGTCTTTAATGGAAACGAACTGCTTTCTGTCGTGTCGCTGCAGATTGGTGACCCCAAGGATGTTGTGGGCGTTGCTGAAATCTGGGAACCGGTGGATCCCTATGAAGAAGTGAAGCTGGCAGCTGGATCGTTTGGTCCACTGGAGCGATTCCAAAACGTCAGTTCATTCGTGCGATTTGAGAAAGGCAACGGCCTTCCCGGGCAGGTATGGGAGACGGCTCAAAGCGTGATTCACGATGACTTGGCTAATCATCCCGGATTTTTACGAGCCGCTGGTGCTTCCGCCGGATCGCTTCAAACCGCGATCGGGATTCCTGTCTTTTCTGATCGCTTCGTTGCGACCGTCGTCTTGATCGGTTCGGTGAAAGCTCCCATCGCGAAAGCGTGCGAAGTGTGGGCTCGCGCTCACGACCGATTCGAATTGCAGTCTGCCACCTACCAGCCCTATGAAGAGCAATCTCGATTCGAGATCGGTCAAGCGATGGGACTCGACGCTGGACTCATTGGATTGGTCGATCAACAGCGCGGTGCCGTGATATCGACAGACCAAGAGACGTTGCTGGCTGCACGCCCTGGCTGGAAAGACATTGCGCTGGGGCTGGCCATTCCAAGTTACATCGATGGCAAAGTCGCCTCGGTCACGAAGTTGCTTTTTTAGTTACCAAGAACACGATCCCGCTTGTCATATCTGCCGTTACTTAAAGAACAAGAACCCAATAGCAAACATGTCGATCGCACCTTCCAAAACCGCCAACGGGCCGGATTTCGTATCCGCCTTGATCGACGATCAGCAGTCGTTGACGGCCGTGGAGCGATTCAGTGCGTTGCACGAAACCGGTGAGATCAAGCATGAAGGACCAGCTCAAGAAAGATACTACCGCGACCTTCTTCCAGCCTCGCCGCCATCCGTCGATGAGCAATTTGCCTTTGAGGTTGATTTAGATAAGTGCAGCGGTTGCAAAGCCTGCGTTGTCGCTTGTCACACGATGAACGGGTTGGAGGAAGACGAGGCGTGGCGAAAAGTCGGCACGTTAACGATTGGTGTTCCAGCGAGCGAATCGGCAACCCAAGAACCGAAACCGCAGGAACCCGCGGTCGTCCTGCCGATGATTCAGCACGTCACGACCGCATGCCATCACTGCGAAGACCCCGGTTGCTTGAATGGCTGCCCGGTTCGCGCTTACGAAAAGGATCCCGTCACAGGGATTGTTCGGCACTTGGATGACCAGTGCATTGGCTGCAAATACTGCACGATGATGTGTCCGTACGAAGTGCCCCAATACAGCGACCGATTGGGGATTGTTCGCAAATGTGACATGTGCCATCAACGACTTAGCGTTGGCGAAGCTCCGGCATGTGTGCAGGCTTGTCCCAACGAAGCGATCGCGATCCGAACGGTCCCTCGCGATCAATCGTTTGACGCAAACGACCGCATCGCTCCGGGCGCAGCCGTTTCGACGATCACGAAACCAACGACCCGTTACGTCGGTCGCGACATGCACTCGGTCGCTTCCGTGCCACAAGACTCCGGTGTCGATGAAGTCGCCGAAAGCCATTGGCCTCTGGCAGTAATGCTTGTCGCGACACAGATCAGCGTCGGAATGATTGCCGTCGAACGCGTCATGTCTGCCTTGATCTACGTCACCGGCGGTACCGTTACCGAATCCGTCGCTCGTTGGAACGCGACTCTCGCGTTGATCATCGCAGGAATCGGCATGAATCTCGCTCCGCTGCACTTGGGACAACCGCTTCGGGCCTGGCGAGTCTTCCTGGGTTTAAAAACAAGCTGGCTCAGTCGCGAAGCGGTAGTGCTTGGAAAGTACGTCGGGCTATTAGGTGTCGCCGTTTCGCTGCTTTGGATGCCGTTTGTCGCTGAATGGGTACCTGAGTTCATTTCCAATCTGATCCCCGCGTGGGCTGGCAGCGTCACGCTCGCTCTGGCGATTCCTGTCGGCGTGATCGGACTCTACTGTAGTGCGATGATTTACATCGCTACACGTCGTCAACTTTGGCGGTTGCCGCGCACATTGATACGGTTTTTTGGAACGACCGCTATTTCAGGTGCCGCGTTCACCGCAGCTGTCTACGCCGCCGGCGGGAACTCGACCGCCGGGTGTTTAATCGCCTTGGCTGCAACCGCTGGCTTGGTCGCCAAACTGGTTTTCGAGCACCGAATTTTGGTGCAAGCGGAAACAACATCAACAAAGAGTGACGAGTTCGCTCGCTTTGATGAGCGTTCAAAGACTCTGGTAAGGGAAAAGCTTTGGTCGCTGGTCCAAGCCCGCGCCGGAACAGCCATTCTTGGAGGCATCGCCCTGTTGATTGGCGCAATCCTGGCCCCGTTTGCGTCGGTAGCTGGATGCGTGTTGATCGCGGTTGGTGCAGTGCTGGTTTCCGCCGGCGAATTGGGCGAACGCTTGCTGTATTTCTGCAGCGTTGTTTATGACCGAATGCCGGGAACTCTCCGATGAAAAAAACGTTCACACCGAGAGGACTTTTAGCATGAGCACAGCATCTCCCAAGCCGACTTCGCTGACAAAACGCGACAACGCTGCCAAGTTCCAATTGCCTCAACTATTGCAAGCTCGCGATGGCAAAATGACGCGAGAATTACTGCTATCGCCGGGCGAGCATGGATTGGGCATGACGCCTGACCCGATGCACGCCGACACAACGACCACCGCTACTTGTGGTTACTGCAGCACAGGCTGCGGACTTCGTTTGCATGTTCGCGACGGAGAAGCGGTCGGGCTGACCCCAGAAACCAATTACCCCGTCAACTTGGGAATGGCGTGTCCTAAAGGATGGGAAGCACTACGCGTACTGGAAAGCGATGACCGTGCAACTTCGCCGATGATGCGAGAACCTGACGGTGGTTTCCGTGATGTGTCTTGGGACGATGCCTTGACCGAGTTCACGCAGAAATTCAAACACATCATTGAAGAGCATGGTCCCGGTTCGGTCGCGTTTCTCAGCACCGGGCAAATTGCCTGCGAAGAAATGGCGTTTCTTGGCGCGCTCACCAAGTTTGGAATGGGCTTCATCCACGGAGACGGCAACACACGGCAATGCATGGCCACCGCCGTGACTGCCTACAAAGAATCATTCGGTTTTGACGCTCCGCCGTACACCTATGACGATTACGAGCAAAGTGACGTGATGGTGTTCGTGGGCGCGAACCCCTGCATCGCCCACCCCATCATGTGGGAACGCGTCCTGCGGAACAAAAACAATCCTGAGATCATCGTCATCGATCCGCGTCGCACAGAAACAGCGATGGCGGCTTCGCAGCATCTACAGCTCGCACCGAAAAGTGACCTAGCGCTTTTGTATGCCATCACCGATCAGGTGATTCAGCGCGGCTACGTTGATGAATCCTTCGTGGCGGAAAGCACCAATGGATTTGACGAGCTTGCTGAGCACGTGAGTCAGTTTACCCCCGAATCTGTCGCAGCCTCCTCAGGCATTTCGGTTGAGCAAATCGAATCTGTCGCTGAAGCAATCGGCCGTGGCAAAGCTGTTTCACTTTGGTGGACGATGGGCGTCAATCAAAGCTACGAAGGGACGCGCGTCGCGCAGGCAATCATCAATCTGGCTTTGATCACGGGAAACATTGGGCGACCCGGCACCGGCGCGAACAGTATCACCGGCCAATGCAATGCGATGGGGTCGCGACTATGGAGCAACACGACCAACTTGATCGGCCATCACGATTTTGCTTCGCCCGATGACCGTGCCAAAGTAGCTGACGCACTTTCGATTCCCGTCGAAAATATTCCCAGCGAAAAAGGTTGGTCTTACGATCGAATCATGGAAGGCATTCGCGATGGTGAAATCAAAGGCCTGTGGGTCATTGCGACCAACCCCGCCCATTCTTGGATCAATCAAGGTGACGCCCGCGAGTTACTGGACCAGCTAGATTTCTTGGTCGTCCAAGATATGTATCACTCGACCGAAACAGCACGACATGCCGATGTCATTTTGCCCGCGGCGGGCTGGGGTGAAAAAGACGGCACGTTTATCAACAGCGAACGTCGCTACGGTTTGCTGAAGAAAGTCTGCAAAGCTCCGGGCGCAGCACTATCCGATTTCAACATTTTCAAAGCGATAGCCCACTACTGGGGCGTGGCTGAGATGTTCGACGATTGGTGCGACCCCGAATCCGTTTTTCGCTTGATGCAATCGCTGAGCCGGGACAAATGGTGCGATATCACGGGCATCGACGGCTACGAACAAATTGATCGGTGCGGTGGAATTCAGTGGCCGTGGTCAGAGTCGTCGGCGGCTGATTCAACTGCGTCCGGCGATGCCGATCCACCGCAACAGCGACGCCTTTTTGAAGACGGCAAATTCGCCCATGCAGATGGCCGCGCAAAGTTGATCTTCGACACGATCACGCCGCCACCGGAATCGCCTTGCGATGAATACCCAACTTGGTTGCTGACCGGTCGCGGAACCGTCAGCCAATGGCACACGCAAACTCGCACAAGCAAAAGCCCAGTGCTTCGTAAGCTGTATCCGAATCAACCGTACATCGAATTACATCCAAGCGACGCCGCAAACATGAACGTCTCCAACGGCGATCAGTTGCTCATCCAGTCGCGTCGCGGCGAAGCTCTCGCCAGCGCCATGGTCGTGCCCACCGTACGGAAAGGCCAGTCGTTCATGCCAATGCATTACGAAGCGACCAATCAACTAACGCTCGCGCACTTTGACCCGCATAGCAGGCAGCCGAGCTACAAGGATTGTGCGGTCAAAATCACCAAAGTCGCAACTACGTAAGAAAACCGCAAAGCGTCGTCGAACCATTCCTACCGCGAAGATACAGCCATGTCAGACAAGCCCTTTACCGACGAGCAAAAGCAGTTTTTGTCCGGTTTCACTTTCGGAACCGATGTCGCTAGAGCTGTATCAGGACTGCCCGTCATCAGTGGCAGTGGAGGTGCCAGCGGAAGTAGCGGTTCCCAAGTAACCGTTGGCGGGAACGGGACGACAGTCGACGGCAAAGTCCTGGCCGTTGGGCCGGAGAAAATCGCTCTGATTGCCCAGCAGGAAACGACCGACGCAGGGAAAAAACTATGCAAGGAAGAGCTCGCCAAGCAGGACAAAAACCCGCTCGACATGTGGGACGAAATGCAGGCACGCAGCGATGCTGGGGAATTCCCCAAAGGCACAGACGTTTTTCTAACTAAGTTCCATGGGCTGTTCTACGTCGCACCGGCCCAAGATAGCTACATGTGCCGAATGCGGCTTCCCGGCGGGATCCTTCATGCTTGGCAGATGCGTGGCATCGCTGACCTAGCAGACAACAGCGCAGGCGGGTTCATTGACGTGACCACCCGAGCCAATTTGCAGTATCGCGAGATACCTGCCGATCAAGCGATGAACATTCTTTACGGCCTGCGCGAGCTGGACGTGATTCCGCTTGGAAGCGGAGGCGATAACATCCGCAATTGCACTGCCAGCGCCTTATCGGGAATCGACGACACTGAATTGATCGAAACGATTCCGCTTGCCAAACGGATGCATCACCACATTTTGAACCACCGTGAAATGTACGGGCTGCCGCGCAAATTCAATATCGCGTTTGATGGGGGAGGAAAAATCAGCGCGTTGGATGACACCAATGACATTGGTTTCCACGCGGTCTCGGTTTCCAAAGAAAACGCCTCGAGCGATCTACCCGCAGGCGTCTATTTCCAACTGACTTTAGGCGGAATCACTGGTCACAAAGACTTCGCCCGCCCAACAGGCGTACTGTTGAAGCCAGGTGAATGCGTCGCTGTTGCCGGAGCGATTGTCCGTGTTTTTGTCAAGAACGGCGATCGCACGGATCGCAAAAAGGCTCGCTTGAAGTACGTGTTGGACGACTGGGGATTTGACAAGTTCATCGAAGCGGTCGAAGAGGACATGGGCAAGAAGCTCCGCCGAGTTCCCGAGAACCAACTCCAGATTCCTGACAATGAAGACCGTATGGCTCACATTGGCTGGCATCGCCAAGAACAGACGGACCGCAATTATGTCGGTCTTGTCTTGCCAGTCGGACGAATGACCAGCGACCAAGCGCGCGCGATTTCAAGCATTGCCGAGACGTACGGGAATGGCGAGATTCGACTGACTGTTTGGCAAAATTTGATCATCCCACATATTCGCAACGAAGACGTTGGCACGGTGCGGGCAGCGATCGCCGAAATGGGCTTGGAGGACGACGGTAGTTCGTTCCGCGCCGGGTTGGTCGCGTGTACGGGCAACGCAGGTTGCAAATTTGCCGCCAGCAATACCAAACGCGATGCGATGACCATCGCTGCCGCCTTAGAGTCACAGTACGAGCTTGATCAGCCGATCAATATTCACGTGACGGGGTGCCACAACACTTGCGCCCAGCACTATATCGGCGACATTGGACTGAAAGGCGCCAAGGTCGAAGTCGATGACGACATGGTCGAAGGATACGAACTGCACCTCGGCGGTGGCTGGGGTAACAACCAAGCGATCGGCCGCGCTTTGTTCGATCCCATGCCGACCGAGCAAGTCATTGCCGCAATCGTGGCGATTGTTGGGGGGTATCTGGAGCAACGCGTCGATGGCGAGTCGTTTACGCAGTTCACCCAGCGAAGTAGCGATGAAGAACTGATCGCGCTTTCGACGAAAGAGTTTAGCCATGCGTGACTGCCCAATTTGAACATGGCTCCCCTCGCCCCATTTATGGGGAGAGGGGTTGGGGGGTGAGGGGCGACGGCAAGATTCCGCCCCCCGCCAACCCCCCCCCAGAACCCCCCCCAAGAGGGGGGGAACGGGGCCCGAATAA
>CAYUGI010000041.1:0-3457 GCA_964444105.1 uncultured Pirellulaceae bacterium | reverse complement strand
CCTCATCCCCAGCCCTTCTCCCCCAACAAGTTGGGGGAGAAGGGAGCCAGAATATGAGTTGTTTCTGCGAGAGCAAAGAGATCCAAACACCACTTTCAAAACGAATCCATCATGTCCAGCCTCATCCCCGAAACCGCTCCGTTCAACGAAGAACAGCGTGCCTGGCTCAATGGTTTTTTCTCAGGCTTGATGGGCATTCAAGAAGGGGGGAATCCGAATGCCGTGATGAGTGCAGCCGGCTTAACGGGAACCTCTCTGCCTATCCCCGAGGAAGTCGAAGAAGAGGAATTCCCGTGGCACGACGATAGCCTGCCCATTGTCGATCGGATGGAAATGGCTGACGGCAAGCCGCTTGAACGTAGATTGATGGCCGCGATGGCACAGCTGGATTGTGGTTCCTGCGGTTACGTCTGCCAGACCTACGCCGAAGCGATCGCGTCAGGTGACGAATCGAACCTAACGCTTTGCAGCCCCGGCGGCAAAGAGACCAAGCAGATGGTCAAGAAGCTACTCAAGGAGGAAGGCGACGGAACCGCGCCGACCAATGGCAAGCCCGCGGCCTCCAACGGTGTCGCAAAGAGTGGCTACAGCCGATCCAACCCGTACGTGGCAAAGCTAATCGAATCGCGTCCGCTTAACAAAGAGGGGTCCGCCAAAGACACGCGCCATGTCGCGATCGATCTTGCGGGGTCCGGATTGAAATATGAAGTCGGTGATGCGCTGGGGATCTTTCCCTGTAACTGCGGCGAACTGGTTGCCAATGTGCTTGATCGCATCGGAGCCGATAGCGACCTGCCGGTGTCATCGCCGACGGGAAACAAGTCGTTGCGTGATGCCCTTTGTGATGACTACTGCCTGAAAGAACCGTCCGATGAACTTCTCGAAGCAGTTCTGGGCAGAGCAACTGACGCGGAAACGAAAACAACGCTCACGACGATGTTGGAAGACGGCGTGCCCGACGGGTTTGACGTGCTGGACGTTCTTGAATTGACGGACTGCCGCGAACTGACGGCCACAGAGTTTTTGGAAACACTTGAGCCGCTCAATCCGCGTTTATACTCCATCGCCAGCAGCATGAAATGTGTTGGCGACCAAGTCCACTTGACCGTTGGCAAAGTTGTCTATGAACGCGAGGGCCGAGTTCGCAAAGGTGTCGCCAGCACCATGCTGGCGGACCGTATCGACGAAGGCGGGAACGTACGCGTTTTCGCCCAACCCAACCACGGCGGGTTCACCGTCCCCGAGGATCCCAGCACTCCCATGATTATGGTTGGCCCAGGAACGGGCATCGCTCCATTTGTGGCGTTCTTGCAGGAACGCGATGCCGCCAAGTCCCCCGGCGACAACTGGTTGCTTTTTGGTGATCAGCACGAAGCGTTTGACTTCTTGTACGAAGAAGAACTGAAGGCCTACGCCGATTATGGGTGGCTAACACGACTCGACACAGCATTCAGCCGCGACGGAGATTCCAAGGTTTACGTTCAAGATCGAATGCGAGAACAAGCTGCCGAGCTTTGGAAGTGGCTCGAAGCCGGAGCACACTTCTACGTCTGCGGTGACGCATCGCGAATGGCTGCCGACGTTGATCGAGCACTTGTATCGATCGTCGAAAACGAAGGAAACATGTCACTCGAAGACGCGAAGGCCTACGTCAAAAAGCTGTCGGAAGACAAAAGATATGTACGCGATGTGTATTGAGGCACCGTTTGGAGTTGAATGCTAAGTTAGGTGACTTCAATTAACGCGAAGCGCCAGCGAGCGGCGAGTTCTCCGGGTCGCTCGCTGGCGCTTCGCGTTAGAAAGTTGCTGCAATTCACACTGAACGTTAGCGGCTAATTTCAATCTCCAGTGGCTCCACCCACTTTTTCTGCTCAGCGGTATAGTACAAATAAGCTCGCGACGCTGGCCCCGTGTACTTTCCTGGCACGGTTGCGGTAACGGTGAAATCGAGTGTCTTTTCTGCGTTGGGTTCCAGCGTTCGCCAATAGAATACCACCTCGCGACCACGCAATTCGTAATAGTCAAACTCGCCTGCGTCTCGCATCTCGTCCAGTTGCACCGCCTTGGGTTCGACACCGCCGGGCAAACCAATGATCGCGACCGTCATCGGCAGCCCCTCGTCGCTGCTGTTCTCGACAGCAGCACGCACGTTAATCGTTTCTCCGGCAGCGAGATGCTTTGCATCGCCCAGCCATTTTGTTGTCAGCGAAACCGGGCATTTTGGATCGCTATCAGGAGTGATCGCGTGGTACGCAATATCAATTGTGTACGAAAGATCGCTGCTACCTTTGGCAACCAATTCGATTTCGGCCGCGTCCTCCAGGTCACCCAAGGCTTCGGCCAAACCCGTGATCTCAACGACCTCCCCACCACCGGCATCCTTCGGTAACTCAGCCTTGCCGATCGTTTTACCGTCAAGTTTGACGAGTAGCGTTTCGCCCGCAGAAGCTTGCGCGTGATCGGACACCGCAACCAGTGCCTTCAGGGCGAGGACTGTCGCCTGTGTCGAGCCGAAACCCGCCGAACCTTGACGATTGGCTGTGAGCCATTTCGCGGCTTTGCGAGCCTGGTTGATATGCCGTTTACTCTTCAGCCATGCCAAGGTCGCGATCGCCGTTGTTTCGACCTTGCGAGAAATCCCGCCGCTCGACGTGACCGTTGTCTTGCCGTCCAAGCCGCCATCGTCTGCTTGTTGCTCGCTTAGTCTGTCAAGCAATGTCGTTCCCTGCTCAGTCATCTGAGCATTCAGCAATGCAGCGGCTGAGAGGGCGATCAAATAAGCGTCATCGGATTTGTCGGCAACACGGTTTAGTTGTTGCAACTCACTTCCAAGCTCCGTGGCCGTCCGCTGCGATTGCCCCGATGCGACATCGGCTTCCGTGATCGCCCACAACACGTATCCGTTGACGATTTCCTGCTGGACCGACCAAACGTGCAAGTGACGGGGATTCCGCTTGAACCCTCCTAATCCGTCACGTCGATTCATCAACCACTGACGCGTCCGCGTGACCATCTCTTTATCCACGTCCATCACGTTTTGCATGTCGCCGAACTGCATCAACCCAAATGCAGAGAGCGCTTCATGGCCAGGATCTTTACCGAACCATTCGTATCCGCGTCGGTCACATTCAAAGCTGGTTAGCTTGCCGTAACCCTTGTCCAACAGCGTTCTGGCTCGGCGTGAAATCTCTGGCTTGGCAAGTTTGTTCTTTTGCAAATACAACAGAGCCATCGTGTTGGGATAGTTCGTAGCCGAAGTTTGCTCAAAACAACCGTGAGGCTCGCGCAAGATACTCTCGACGCCCGCCATCAAATCTGCGACTGGCGAAGGATAGGCACGGATCGTCACCGCTAGCGAATCGGCGACAGTGTCATTCGGAATTGGCAGCGTGACCTTTTCGCGCCCATTGATTTGACCTGCGACTGACTGTCTTGCGGGATATCCGGCCGGTGAAAT
>CAYUGI010000040.1:0-34338 GCA_964444105.1 uncultured Pirellulaceae bacterium | reverse complement strand
TCCTCGGCGATCGCAGCCACTTTCGTGACCCCCGCGTACGACACGTACACGAACGCAGCGGCCGCGATGAAACCATGAGTTCCGCTGGCAAAACCACCAGCGAGAAGTTCAGTGTCCATCGACCCGAGGCCAACGAAGGCGAGTGCAAGCAGCACGACCAGCACCACACCCACTACGATTTTTTGCATCTTGCTGATGACGCTAACGCCAATGATGTTCAGCAACGTAATTGCGGCCAATAGCCCCAACGCGACTGGCTTGGACGGGATCCCCGGCGAAAGAACCGACAGGTACGCGCTGAAACCAATTAGCGCAAAGGCACTCTTGAGCAGGAGAGACAACCAAAGACCCAATCCCGAGACAGTTCCAGCCAAAGGCCCGAACGTACGTTCCAGGTAAACGTACGTTCCACCGGACGTCGGCATCGCAGTGGCCAGTTCGCTTTTTGACAGTGCCGCAGGCAGCACGCACAGCCCAGCGGCCAAATAGGCCAGCCATACCATCGGCCCTGTTTTTGCGGCAGCCAACCCCGGTAGCACAAAGATACCGCTCCCCAGCATCGCGCTAATGCTGATGGCCACGACCGCGCCGAGTCCTAGTCTTCTCTCCAGAGTCTTCAGTGAATCGGCTCAGTCTGATCGAGTTGTCTGTCTAACAGGCGAAATCAAAGTGATCTCGGCCCAGTCAATTTTCGATCAGTTTAGCACAGAGAAGTCAAATTGGTTTCAATGTCGCAGGCACAATCCCTTGTGCCGTCCGCTTGGGTCACTCGCTTTCCCTTCGCTCTGCAAACTGACAAGCCGCAGGCGGACGGCAGAGCGGAGTCTGCCTGCTACTCTGGTCGTTCAGCAATGTTGGAGCGGGGGCGAGAATTTGGTGGAAACGTATTCGGATTTGCTACCGGTGGCGGGCCGGAACCAACTGTAGGACCGTACTGACGGTCTCGACCAAATTCTGGCTCCGGCGTTGCTCTCAGCGCGGGCTGCCGCTCAACGGTAATGGCGGAGCGTAGTGATTGACCGGCATCTAGCCTATGAGTTTGAAGTCGCTCAGCCCCTATGCTTCTTCTATCGCGAGTATTGTCGACTTGGCGAGGATCGACTCGCGTCAAAAAGCCTTGCACGGTGTCCTGGCCGCGTTCTTGCCGCGCACTAGGAAGACTCACAGGACTGCTCGTACGGACAACACTCGGCGGATTTTGCATCGGATCAATCCCATCGGCACGCATTTCGGCCAAAGTCATCATGGCTTTGACCCAGTCTTTCTCCGCTTCGTCCCGTTCGGTTAGTTCATTGCGCAATTTTTGAGCACGTTCTTCGATCTCTCTGACCTTCATGTCTTGATAGACGGTGTCAATTTTAAATCGAGCGGAATAGGCATTGGCGAGCCGATTGAGAATCGCCTGTTCTTCGTCTGCGTTGCTCGATCCGTCTAGCTCCTTTCGTAGCTGTCCAATTAATCCGTCGAATTGCACGACACAAATCGCATGTCGATGGACTGTCGATAATGGTGTTCTTTGGGGATCAATTGAAAGTGTTTCAACTGCAGGTCGGGTGATAGTTTCTCCGTCGGAACTAGTTATGGTGACTTCGCGACGCGTCCTGATCGCGACTTGCTCCTTTGGCCAACCTTTGGGTGGATCAGCTCTTCCTGCAAGTAGCATTTCTAGCTTGGAAGTGGTCCATACGTCGTTAGTGGCCGATTCCTCGAGAGACTGGTCATCAGCTTTGGCAGTTGGTGGATTGTCGACGACAACCCGCGTCAATTTCCTTTGCGGATCGCTTGGCAGCGTGAAATCATCGGGGCTCGTGGGAGGAACTGGACTAGCGCTCTTTGGCTCCTCTGCGACGACGGAAGACGGTTCATCTGCAGGTTCTTGCGCCATCAAGGAAACGCTGGATGAAATCGCAATGATCGTGATCGACGCCGTTAGCCAGATCGGATTCGTGCGGGAGCAAATCATGAAGAATTCCTTGAGTCGGGTGGCTAGAAGATGTTGGATTTGTGGTGCGTGGTGGTCGGAAGCCATGTCTGCGCTCAATGAACGCCTATTCGTTGAACGGTCTTGTGGAGCTGGTCTCGGCTTGCCGCAGAAGACTTTCCAGCATCGCAATTTCTGACCACACGCTTTCTTTGGTTGTTGAGATTTCACTGGGTGTCAGATCGATCGGTTCTGTGTTGGGCCCAATCGTTGTGGCCTTTGTAGGAGCAAAGATTCCCGCTGGGACTTCGGTGGGCTCACCTATTGCCACCAGGCCGGGGGAGTGCTTTGGAGGGCCGAGTTCATTTGCGAACACGGGTGATTCGCTCTTTGCCACAGTGCCAGCGGACTGTTTCGGAGCGTTGAACTCACTTACCGTATTCCAACTCCGGTTGTCCCGACGAAGCGTGTTTTGCTGGGGAGCGTTTAGGGAAGTTTGTGACGTTGGTAAAACGATCTGTTGAGGCGTTGTTGATGATGTATAAGAGCTTGGCTGTCGCACAGCTTCGCCGGCCTCGTAAGCGACGTCGGCCGCGTAAGCCTCGTATGCGTCTTGCATATTGATCGGACGACTCACTTGGGCTGATTCCGGGTTCAGATTCCAGCCAAACAAGTTCCAGCCCACCAACGGCAGCAGCATGAAGATCGCCATCGTCGTTGCCACCGCAGTCAGCGGAGCTACAAAAGCGGGGTGTGAAAAGAAGCTCGGCTTTGCCTTTGCCACTTGGCTGTTAACCAACGAATGAGGGTGGTCGGGATTTTGCATTTGGCTCAGCATCTGCTCCAGTTCGACTTGGATCTTGTCGGCTGATTCGCCGCGTCCATCAGGTGATTTGCAAAGCAATCGGTCAACTAAGTCACTGACTTCACGCGGCACATCTGGGTTGACTTGCCATAGCGGGCGATGGGGTTGTTCAACAATACGGTGAAGCACCGCCAGCGAACGTTCAGCTCGCCAGGGCGGGCGTGCGGCCAGCATGAAATAGATGACAGCACCCAGGCTGAACAAGTCGCTCACAGGTCCAACGCTACCGCCGCGCGCTTGTTCGGGCGACATGTAGTGTGGCGTGCCAGCTATGAATCCCGTTCGGGTCAGACTGGCGTCATCCACCGCTCGAGCCAATCCGAAATCGGTGATCCAGACCCGTTGGCCTCCACCTCCAATCATGATGTTCGCCGGTTTGACATCGCGGTGAATAATGCCTTGGCGATGGGCTGCGGCTAGGCCGGCTGCGCTTTGCGCCGCGATGCGCAGCGCGTCACAAACCGGCAAAGGACCGATCGTATCGACGTGACGTTGTAGTGAAACGCCATCAACGAAGTGCATGACCAAGTTGGGCAATCGGCCTGTCGTATCGACTTCATGAATCGCGACAATGTTCTCGTGAACGACGGCCGCGGCCGCGCGTCCTTCGCGAATGAACCGCTGGCGGGCAGCCGAACTTCGTGCCAAGTGGGGCGCAAGGACTTTGATGGCAACTGTGCGATTCAGTTCGGCATCGAAACCTTTCAAAACCACGCCCATCCCGCCGGAACCAATCTCTCGTTCTATCGCATAGCGACCAAGTTGCCCCAGCATCTCAGGATGCCTGGGCGAATCAATTACGCCGGCGGCTTTTAGTTCACCGAGCGGATCGTCGTCTTCAAACAACCTGGCATCCGAAGCCGATGAGTCCGCGATGTCGGCGCCGGGGTCGTCGAGCAGGCATTCATCCAACAACCGCGCAGCGTCATTCCACCAAAGAGGCGATGCTGCGGACGATTCGAGTCTCTGGCGGCAACGCGAGCACTTGGAGAGATGCTTTTGTAACGGCTTCACCTTGTCCTCGGCTAAACGATCGTCCGCCGCAGCATCGACTAAATCGATCGGGCACTTAACCATGATTTGCCTCCTCGTGTTCGGCGCCGGTGAATTGGATCTCAGGAATCGGCATTTCTTCGCTAACATTTTCGACTTCACGCCGCAGTCTTGCCATCACGCGGCTTCGTGCAAGATAGACCGCGCCGACTTCGATATTCATCTCTCTGGCGACTTGCTTAACGGATTCGCCACTGATTGCCGTTCGCGAGAATGCGTCCCAAGTCGTTGGCTTGACGTTTTCGCGGACGCGTCTGGCGGCCCACCGGAATGCTCGGCGCCGAAACGCGGCATTGAATTCTGTTTCCGCTGGGTCATTGGCGGCGTGGTTGCTGAGCATGTGGCTGACGTCGCTGTCTCCCGTGCCGGCGACATGGTGCTTCAGCTTTCGAAGTTGCAGGAGTGATTGATTGCGAGCGACACGGAAGAGCCATGATCGAAATTGCCCGCGCTGGCTGTCGGGCTGGAATTTTTGGATTGAATTGGCCACCGCCACTAGGACTTCTTGGACCAAGTCGGCCGCGTCAGCGCGCTGCAACCCGTGCCGACGGCCAATGCCGTAGATCAGTGGTTCGTAGAGTTCGACGAACTCATGCCAAGCCGTATGGTCGGTGTGATCAGGTAGCCGAGCAATCAAGCTCTCACGCGTTTCCGGTTCCATCTGCACAGGTCTCCTTGATGTTGACTATCCGCAGAGCGAAGAATCTATCACGAAAACCTAGAAGAATTGCGAATTGGAGAATTGATTGGCTAATCCGCCAGGAATTCACGAATGCATGGAAAGTCCTGCCGGTCTTGGTCGATCAGGCCAGCCTTCAATTTGTGGAACAGTTGGCCGCTAATTTTGGTCAACGGTGCTTGGTCATGGGCACTTAGAAAAGCCTGTAGCTGGCCGCGCTGGGCGATCGTCACCTTGAAAGGGGCATCGACCAAAGCAAGATGATTGAGCAGAAAGTGAACCGTTTGATCGGGTGTGATTTGATAGTGCTGGGCTAAATCAGCAAGCGCGCGAGTCATCGCGGGTTTAGAGGCGACTGGATCAGCTAGCAGAAATTTGCCGAAACGTTCTGCTTCGTCACTATGCAGAGCCGCGATAAATCGAACCATCAGTTGCGCGCGGCGATTACGCAAGCTGCCTGCGGTCAATTCGGATTCGACCCGTGAGTAGAGGTCTTCGTCGTAACTTAGATCCAGTCGCTGGAGCAAAATGGCTTTTTCCCGCTCGGACAACATTGCCTTTTCGGTGGCGCGAGCAATTCGAGACAACAGGTATTCGTACTCGTCTTGATCGTCGACATTTTGGTCGTAAACACTGTTCGCGCCATGGAACGGCATTGTTTGGTCAAACGGCAACGGTGCGGCCTGACTACGGACGGCGTCAGCGATCCGCAACATCGTCGCCGCGGAAAATCTCGCCGGTTGCTGGTGCAAGTACTTTAAAACGACCGATTCGCTTTCTTCGATCGACAGACAGCGGCCAAGACGCAGCGTTTCTTGATCGACGAGCCATAGAATCTGGGGCATCAAACGCCCGGCGGATTGTGGAAGCCGAAACCGCTCGGCGTAATCGCGACCGCGCAGATTCTTGGTGCTTTCGCGGAGCGTTTTATCCAGGTAGCTAAAGAACTTGAATCCAAGTTTCTTGTCGTACAGCAAGATCGCTCGGCCAAGTATGTTGCCCAGGTCATCGACATCGACACCGCTCTTGTCAGCAAGCCGATGAATCAAAGGCCCAAAGCGATAGTAGATTTCCCAGAACGAATTAACCGCCGCGTCAGCCAAGTTGTCATACGCAACTCGTCGCCGTTCAGGCAACCGATTGGCTTGCGGCTGCACCAGTGGCAGGACTTCACTGAGATAGTTGAAAAGCACAGGTCGCGCGGTCACGGCATCGTCTTGTGTTTCGCCCGTTCGCGAAACGTACGTTTGGTGTCGAAAATCAACGCCAAACGAATTTAGCAAACCAAGTTTAAAGACGTAGATATTCTCCAAATGCCGATCCAACCGATCGCTGTCCAAGTGATCAATCGGGCGATCACCATTGGCATTGATCTGTCGGGCCTCGTCACAGGGCAACGCCTTAGCAGACTTTCCAGACTTCACTCTCCCTTCGGGAGAGTCGGACGCAGTAGCGGCCGGAGAGGGCAATTCGCGTTGAAATTGATTGTTGTCGGCCATCTGGATTCACCCTCTCCTCGCTATGGCTCGACTCTCCCAGAGGGAGAGTAAAACTCGATGTGCAGGCGAATCGAAGCATTTAGATCCGCTACAGCGTTGGTCACACGGAACAGTATTCCTGTGTTTCATGGTCGTATTCGCATAGGCGACGACCACCCGAAAAGTACCCGCGGAAAGTGGCAAGGGGATCGTCAGAGAAGAAAAAGGAATCGACAGCTTGGTAGCCGCGATACTCTTCCTTTATCGACCAACGGGATCAACGCGTCAAATATTTTGTGAACTCGATCACTAGTTGGCCGCTTGTTTCTTCTTTTTGACAGCTTTGGTCGCTTGCTGTGCAGCCTTTCTTGCAGCACGCTTGGCTTCGAGGATCTTCTTTTCCGCGTCCACTCGTTCTTGTGTCATTCCTGCAGCTTGCGAGGCTTCCTTGGACGCCGCGTGATGCGCGGCAGAAACATCCGGGTTCGGGCTGGCGTCGGCGTCAGTCTTCCCTACGACCCAGTAAACTGACGCAACGATCGAATCAAGAACGCGTTTGTCTTGCCACGTTTCTTCGCGGTGTCCAAGATTGTTGAACAGCATGCGCCCCTGGCCGATTTGCTTGCACCATGCAATCGGCACGTGATAGGGTCGTTTGGTTTTTGTCTTGCTCATGTCGATGCTCATCAGGACATGAGTTTTCTCAGGTTGCCAGTTACTGTACTGGTAGATTTCGTCTTGAATTTCAAACGAATCACCGAACGGTTTCATCGCTGGGTGCTGCGTGTCGTGAACCTTGACGGTGACCATCGAACCGGCACCCCAAGGATGCCCATTGAATGATCCGCCAACCATGTCCCAGTAGGGTTGGTGTTTCTTGTACGTATCCGCCGCCGAATGAAAACCCAGGAAGCCGTGCCCTTTTTGATGAAGCCAATCGTTTAGCAAATAGTCCAGTTCGTTCTCGGCGATGGGCAAATTGCCAGACGTGTAGAACGCGACGATGTCGTACTGCTGGAGATTTTCTCTCGTGATGTCTGCCTCGGCATTTTGGCTGCACGTGACTTTGAAAGCGCCGCTATCCTTGGCCAGTTGTAACATCGCCAATTCAGCCGGTGCACGCGTCCCTTCTTTTCGATTGACGCTACCGTGGGTGAATCCCTTGCTCTGCGTGAGAAACAGAATCTGAGGCACATCATCTGCGAAGGACGAAGTGCAAAATGTGGAAGATGCGGTAACGCAACTGACAATCAGAACGAAAAACAATTTCACGATGATGTGGCCCGAGCGGAACATGTTGAAAGGATTCGGTACCATGATAGTCCAGGGTGCTGTGCTTAGGCCCATCCATCACGTATAGAATTGATTCGATGAATGGGTGTTTGAAAGAACAGCACTACGAAATTTACTTCCGATCGAAGGATAAGAGAATGTCGAATATTGGTCCTATGTTTGCAGCTTCTGCCCAATTGGGTCTTGGATACGGCGAACGGTTGCTAACGGGTATCGCCCCCGAGCAATTTGGTCGGTTCGCAAGAGCAGGCAATTCGGCAATCGAGTCGAATCACCCAGCTTTCATTTTTGGTCACCTGAGTTTGTATGGCTGCCGGATTGTCGAAGGTGCCGGACTGGATGCCACGGCTGTCCAGCCAACAGACGAGTTCGTCAAGCTCTTTTCGCACGAGGCGAAATGTGTGGACGATCCTGACGGTTCGATCTATCCGCCAATGGAACAAATCACCGCAGCGTTCTTCAACTCGCATCGCGCGGCCACGGACGCTCTTAATGGAGCTGCGGACGAAATATTCGCGAAAGAAAACCCCAACGAAAAGATGCGTGGCAAGTTCCCAACGGTCGGGGCGATGTTTGGCTTCTATGTCGGTGGGCACGTGATGATGCACATCGGCCAACTGAGCGCGTGGCGAAGAGCAATGGGTCTGGGACCCGCGTAAAACAGAATTCTGCATGAGCCAAGCAACCCGGCATTTTTCCCTTGGAGAACGAGATCAAATCGAATGAGACGCATTTCACTTCTACTGATCGCTTTGTTCGCGATTATGCAAAACGCCGAGGCTCAAAAATTCGTTGCCAACTACGACGAATCCAAAATTCCAGAGCACACGCTGCCTGATCCACTGGTGACGGAAGCTGGCAAGCCGGTTACATCGGCAGACGAATGGATCCAAACGCGACGACCGGAGATTTTCGAGCTATTTCAAAAGCATGTGTATGGCCGTGGTCCAGCACCCTGCAAGATTACTCACAAGCTGATTAGCACCAAAGAAGATGCTGCCGGAGGCAAGGCGATTCGTCGGGAAGTGGATGTAATGTTCGGTGCATCAAGCGATTCACACTCGATGCGTTTGTTGATCTACACGCCAAAGACAGACAAGCCGGCAGCAGCTTTTCTGGGTTTGAATTTTCAAGGCAACCACAGCATCGAAGCGGATCCTTCGATCTCGCTGGGCGACCGCTGGGTTCGCGATCGAAAGAACGAAACGGTCAAGGACAATCGGGCCACCGAGAAAGCTCGCGGCGTGGCTGCGAGTCGTTGGCCAGTGGAAACGATCATCGACCGCGGGTATGGCTTGGTGACGATCTACTACGGGGATATCGACCCTGATTTTGACGACGGATTCAAGAATGGGATTCACGGTGCATTCGCCGATCAGACCAAGGAAATTCCCGCTGGCGAGAAATGGGGAAGCGTTGCCGCTTGGGCGTATGGTTTAAGCCGGGCGTTGGACTACTTGGAACAGGACGACCACGTCGATGGAAGTCGTGTTGCTGTATTTGGTCACTCGCGACTAGGCAAGACATCGCTTTGGGCGGGTGCGTCAGACGAGCGTTTCAAGATGGTGATTAGCAACAACTCCGGCTGCGGTGGCGCGGCGCTCAGCCGACGTGCCATTGGCGAAACGATCGGTCGTATTAACTCTTCGTTTCCACATTGGTTCAACGATAATTTCACCCAGTTCAACAAAAATGAAAACGAATGCCCCGTTGATCAGCATGAGCTGATTTCGCTGATCGCCCCCCGCGCGGTTTACGTCGCCAGCGCGACTGGCGATAAGTGGGCAGATCCCAAGGGCGAACTACTTGCCGAGATTCATGCCGAACCGGTTTACCGATTGTTGGGCACAGACGGTTTCGGCGTTGAAGTTACTTCACCGGAAAAGATTGCGCCGGATCAACCCATCAAGAGCGGCACGATCGGATATCACCTACGAACCGGTGGGCACGATGTCAAGGATTTCGACTGGCAGCAGTACTTGGATTTCGCTGACCGCCATTTGCGATAGTTGCGGTGGTGTCACGATCCCATGAAAGCCTCGCGAGATCACTACGCTGTGAACGGCCAGACGTAGGGAATCACGAGCATTGAGACGGCGAAAACGATAAGGCTCAGGGGCAATCCGAATTTGACGTAGTCGCTGACTCGGTAACCACCAACACCGTAGACCATCAAGTTGGTTTGGTAGCCAAATGGGGTCAAGAAACTGGCTGATGCCGCAATCATGACTGCAATCACGAACGGTGTTTCACTGACGCCAATGTTCCCATTTGCATCGGGTAAAGCGGCGGCGGCTTGGATCGCGATTTTGAACATCAGGATTGCAGCCGCGGTATTGGTGATCAGTTCCGTACACAGCATCGTGGCCAGATAGATCGCGGCGAGAGTCAGCATGCGATTCTCGTTGGCTAGGCTCAGCAGACCGTTGGCGATTGCTTTCGCTGATCCGCTCCTATCCATCGCAGTGCCAATTCCAATGGCTGCACCAATGACGATCAAGATCGACCAGTCAACGCTACGTCTTGCTTCGACCGTAGTGCAGCACCGGAGCCCGATCATTGCAATAGCGGCCAGTAAGGCGGCGGTCAAAATCGTCAGAATGTTCAACGCCGCACTAAGCACCATCACGATCAGAATAGCGAGCGAAACCCACGCGCGTTCGTGTCGGCGAACGGTACCTTTTTCGACAGCGCTGACCAGATAAAAGTCGCGGAGTTCACGCTGGCGGTGTTGAAACGAAGGGGACGCTTCAAGCAGTAGCACATCGCCGGACTCGAGCCGAACGTCGCCAATCTTTCCGGCGAGTCGTTTGCCTCCTCGGGCGACCGCAACAACGGCGGCGTTGTAGTGCGAGCGAAATCGGCCTTCACGAATTGTTTTGCCCAGCAAAGAACAACGTGAGCTAACGACGGCTTCGACGAGTGTGCGACGCCAAGCTGGAATCTGTAGCTTCCGTGCCTGGTCGTCTGGTGTGCTGAGACCGCGGATCTTTCGAAGATCAACCACACTGTCGAGGGCTCCCACCAAGATCAGTGCGTCGCCAGCGTGCAGTCGCTCGTTTGGCTTAGCGGCAGTGATGGTGTCGTCTTCACGTTGAATCTCTGCAATGTAAAGACCGGGAAGATTTCGTAGTCCCGCTTTCTCGATCGTGACACCCACAAGCGGACCATCGGGGTCGACTTGCATTTCAACGGTGTACTGCTGAGGGTCGTCTGATGCACTGACAGCTGGCTTGCGAGGCACGAGCAATTTTGGCGTCGCCAGGATAATGTAAATCAGACCGATGATCGCGGCGGGTAAACCGACCCAGGCGGGTGAAAAAAAGCTAAGTTGCACGTCGAATTGTGTGTCGTACATCTTTTGCACGATCAGGTTGGTACTGGTACCCATGATCGTACACATCCCGCCCAGGATCGCGGCATAGGACATTGGCAAGAACAAGCGGCTGGTGCTTTGCGAAATTCGTTTCCCCAGATCATCGACAACGGGTAGCAAAGCCGCGACTACGGGCGTGTTATTCAGAAAGCCGCTGATGCCGGCGACTGGTAGGAGTAGCCTGACTTGAGCGGTGCGCAGGGATTTTGCGCGGTTGAGTAGTCGAGAGGTCACTAACTCCGTGCCGCCAGTGAACTCAAGGCCTGCAACGACGGCAAAAAGCAACGCGATGGTGATCAGGCCTTCGTTGCCAAACCCTGCGACCGCTTCAGCGGGGTTCGGTAGCAACGGCGAGCCGGTAATGTTCTGAGCGAAAACCAGGATGCCCAGACAGGTGACAGCCAACAGATCCGTGGCAGCAACGCGCAGCGCCAAACTAACCAGCAGCATGCCGGCGACCGCGAGGGTCAGCCATGATTCCCAGGTATCCACGAGTCGGGCTCAGGACAAAGAGTAAGAAAAGACGCTATGAAGGGCACAAAATACTCGCCGTGGGTTCGATATCGAATGTCAGTTCGACGGTTCCAGCTAGAAATGTCCAAAGTAAACTCGCAAATGAGTTTGGATCTTGGTGTGTTGCTAGGTAATTTGAGCGTGGTGGCAAAATGACTGTCGTCTTTTTGGCCCCGCGAAGGGCCTCGCGAGACAACTGGAGCTGCGGTGTCGCCGAGAATCTCGCGGGTCTAATTAGCATTCTGCCGTTGATTGACCACCATCAGCCCGACGATCAAAACCGCTGCCACCAATTGCGCGATCAGCTGTAGGTCCTGCCAGCGTGTGAAGAAGATTGTCAGGCTGGAGGCCAACAGGATGACTCTGATCACCATGCTTAGTCGGCCAAACGCATAACCGGCAATCGACGCGGCTAGTCCCCAGATCGCCACGACCGTAATTCCAACTGTTGCGGCAATCATCAACGGATCAGCAGCTTCATTTGCTTTAGTCAGCATCAGCAATTCGGGCTTCAACACGAATGCGAACGGGAGCGCGAACCCGACCAGCCCGAATCGAAACGCGGCGAACGCGGTGCGCATCACATTGCCGTTGGATATCGCCGCTGCGGCATAAGCTGCCAGAGCAACCGGCGGTGTCACCATCGACATCATGCCGAAATAGAAGATGAACAAGTGAGCTGCCAGCGGGGGCGTGTCCAGTGTCGTCAACACCGAACCGACCAGGATCGCCATCAACAAATAACAAACCGCCGAAGGCAATCCCATGCCCAAGATGATCGTCGAAACCATCAGCAAGAGCAGCGCGAGAATGGCGCTGTCGTTTGCGAAGGCTTGAATTTTCGATGGAAGCGCGGCTCCCAAACCTGTCAGGTCAACGATGCCCAGAATGATTCCAACACATGACGCCGCGACGATCAACGCCATGCCTCCTTTGGCTGCACCCGTGAAAGCGCTGAAAACCTTCTTGTGATTCAGCCGCGTAAACCTACTGAACAGACTCAGAACCAAAATTCCGATCAAGCTGACACTGACCGCGCGAAACGGCGTGAACCCAGAAACCAGCATCGCGATCAAGATCACAAACGAACCGAAAAACACAAAGCCTTGGTAGGCCGACATCGGCTCTGAGTCTTCATCGTCAACCTGGGTTTCTGATTCTGCACCAATTCGTTTCGCGTGAAAATGCACTGTGACTATGAGTGCGGTGTAATAGAGAATCGCCGGGATCAATGCGGCTTTGATGATCTGCACGTAGGTCACCGCAGGCTCGACCATTTCCAACATCATGTAAGCGCCAGCACCCATGACCGGAGGCATCAACGCGCCTCCCGAACTGGCGGCCGCCTCGACACCGCCCGCCGATTCCGCGTCGAAACCGGAACTTTTCATCAAAGGAATCGTGAACGTCCCTGTTGTCGCTGTGTTGGCGACGGCGCTACCCGATAGCGAACCCATCAAACCGCTACTGACAACCGCGACTTTGGCTGGACCCCCGGAGCTGTTTTTGAAAAGGCGCCGGGCGAATTTGATCACATAGCCGGTCGCTCCGGTTTGTTCCAACAGTGTTCCAAACAAGACAAACAGGAACACGTACATGAACATCACGCGGAGCGCGATTCCAAACACACCGCCCGCCTGAAGAAACGTCTTCTGGGCGATTTGTTCCCAGGATGAACCGCGGTGCGGAAACAACCAGTCGGGCATGCTTTGCCCATACAACGCATAGCCGATG
Organism: uncultured Pirellulaceae bacterium; assembly: GCA_964444105.1. Classification (GTDB taxonomy): domain Bacteria; phylum Planctomycetota; class Planctomycetia; order Pirellulales; family Pirellulaceae; genus K23-9. Next base: position 21,426 of record CAYUGI010000040.1, on the reverse strand, counting down.
AAAATGGCACACAAAATCGGCAGCGTCCAACCGATCGAGCGGCGGGTCGCTTCGAGCACCAACAGCAATCCAATTCCGGCGATCGCGTAGTCGAGCGGTTTTTCGTTTCCGGCACGGTCACCTAACAAGATTCCGTCTACCCAAAACCGTTCAAACAGTCTTTCGCTCTGCACAAAGACGTAGCCGAACACAACGACTGTTGCAACGATCAAAACAACGTCAAGGATTCGCAGTGGCTTTCGGTCCGACCAACGCTCGATCAGCGGATTGCTAAGAAACACGAGCAGCAGACCCAGCATCCCAAACAGGGCCAGGTTGGGTTGCTCGTCGAACAAGTTGAAGTTAACGGCGGCCAGAACAAAGATCGACAACAACACCGCCAGGACGTTGTAGAGATGCTTTTTAGATTGATTGAAGCGATCAAGCATAGTTTTTAATTGGCCGAGGGCGATAGCCTCGGCCAAGCCGGACGAGATCGCTTTGCTTATTGGTGACTTTGAACGAAACGGAAACCGTCGGTCATCTAAAGCTATTCGCTATCCGGCCAGATCCCAGCTTCTTTGTAAAACTTGATCGCGCCGGGATGAAACGGTGTTCCCGTATCACGAACGGCATTTTTCGGATTAAGTGCTTTGGCAGCGGGATGTTTCTGAGCGACTTGATCGCGGTTTTCATACATAACCTTGGTCAAGTTGTAGACGATGTCCTCGTCGACATTGGCGTGAGTAATCAAGTGCATATTGCCAACGTTGATCCCCATCAATTCTTCTTCCAGGTCGCTGTAGGCTTCCGCTTTGACGGGAACCGTGAAGTAAAAAGGATACTGTTTCAATTTCTCTGGAGCCTGGTCATCGAATTTGACAAAGACAACATCCTGAGAGGAACAAAGCTGCGTGACGGCTGGGATCGGAATCGCACCTCCCATGAAAGCCGCGTCAGCTTTTCCATCGGCGATCATGTCACCGGCGGCGAAGTAATTGCCGTTCAAGACAGTCAAGTCTTCATAGGAAACGCCGTGAGCTTCAAATAGCGGTTTGAGAAAGTAATCGAAGCCCGCGCCGGCTGGTCCCAGAACAACTCGTTTGCCTTTCAAGTCGGCGATGGTTTGAATCCCGCTGCCTTTGGTCGTCACAAACACACCGACGTTGGGAGCAAGCGTGGCAACCGCGCGGACAGGGTGCGGCTTCTCCCAGCCTCCTTCCCCTTTGTTGGCAAAATACGAAATCGCGGCGTTGGCCATTCCGAATTCGATCTCGCCGGCTTCCAGTTTGCGGATGTTCTCCTGGGTGCCCTTGGTTCCTTGCGGTGAGACGACCCAATTGAGGTCCCCTTTGTTGGCGTCAACCACATTGGCAATCGCGTTTCCAACCGGGGCGAACGCGCCGCCTGCAGGAGCAGTACCCAAGGTTACGAATTGACGTTCACCGCTAACCTTAGCACCATCCGCTCCGGTGGTTGCGGTTTCGCTGCTGCTGCATCCGGCAGTCGTTGACAACGCAATCACGCCAATCAGCAAGAGCGAGTGAATATGGCCGGTTGGTCGTGGACATCTTTGCGGCATGATTGAAAATCCTAGTCACTCGAGCTGGCAAGCAGACTCATTGGGCTGAACGAGTTATGAGACACGAATCTCGTGGAAGGCACTGGTCTGTGCTTAAAAAAACCGGTCGATCGTTCGACCAAGTTATCGGTAGGTGGGTCCAATTCTGAAGCTGCTTATGGTAACACGGCGGGTTTCAAAGAACTAGCAATGTTCAATTGTGAATCGGCACCTGCCTAGTCAATGCGATTTTCACGGGGTTGGTTCAGGATGCACTAGACTACTTCGTCGAAACCCCGATCTGTCTACGTTTTCGCACACGAGTGCTTTTATGAAACTTGCCGTTTGGATTTGCGTTGTTTTGCTGCTAGTGCTGCATCAAGACTATTGGCAATGGGACAATGCGACACTGGACTTTGGGTTCTTACCGCGAACGATCACTTACCACGCCGGACTGTCCGTCATCGCGGCGGTACTCTGGTGGATGGCGACTTACGCTTGCTGGCCCGCTGATCTGGCAGAGTCGGAAGATTCGACTGAGGAGGTCTCGTCATGACCCAGCTAATTGTTATTGCGATCTACCTGGGTTTGTTGGTGGCACTTGGGTTGTCGGCCAGCCGTTTGTTTCGAGGGACGGCAAACGACTACATGTTTGCCAGTCATTCGATCGGTCCGTTTCTACTGCTGATGTCATTGTTTGGGACCACCATGACAGCGTTTGCTTTGGTGGGGTCCACTGGGAAGGCGTACGCGATTGGTGCGGGTGTGTACGGTTTGTTAGCTTCGGCTAGCGGCATCATTCACTCGATGTGTTTCTTTCTGATCGGAGTTCCTTTGTGGCGACTGGGTCAGCGAAATGGATACCGCACACAGATTCAATTTTTTCGCGACCGATTGGATAACAATTTCATTGGCTTGCTGCTCTTTCCAGTGTTGGTCTTTTTGGTGATTGGCTACTTGATGGTGGGTGTACTGGGCGGCGGCAGCGTGGTGCAAGCAGTCACACAGGGTGCTTTTACTGAGATGGGACTGTTTGAATCCTACGGATTTGGAGTGCCATCACCATTGGCATCGGCAATCATTTGCGGTGTGGTGCTGACGTATGTTTTCTTCGGTGGCATGCGTGGTACGGCTTGGGCAAATGCGTTTCAGACGGGACTGTTCATGATTTTGGGTGTGGTCACGTTTGTGGTGATCGCGAATTCCATCGGAGGAACAGAGAGCTTTGCTGAGAACTTGAAGATCGCATCGACACAGGCCGACGCGTCGCTGATCGCGAGGGCCAAAATCCCAAAGACGGTGTTCTTTTCATTTCTGCTGATTCCGCTTTCGGTGGGAATGTTCCCACACATCTTTCAGCATTGGCTAACGGCGCGCAGCGCCGAAGCGTTCAAGTTACCAATCGTGGTTCATCCTATTTTTATCATGATTGTCTGGGTGCCCTGTGTACTACTTGGTATTTGGGCCAGCGGCCCGGCCAGCGGAATTGCGGAACAACTGGCTGCAATGGACCCGCATGATCGTGGCAATGCGGTTTTGGGTGCCTTGGTCAGCACGCATACAGGTCCACTATTGGGAGGGTTGCTGACTGCAGGAATTCTGGCGGCGATCATGTCCTCGCTGGACAGTCAATTTTTGTGTTTGGGAACGATGTTCACCGAAGACATTTTGCGACGCGGTCAGGATGATGCGCAAGACGACAAGGCAACGGTTCGCCACGCACGCGGATTTGTGATTGCGGTGGTCGTCGCTACCTACTTGCTGAGTTTGATTCTGCCTCGAAGTGTATTTGACCTGGGTCTCTGGTCATTCGCTGGTTTTACGGGTTTGTTTCCCTTGGTATTCGCAGCGATCTATTGGCGACGATTGTCGGCAGCGGGAGCGATTAGTAGCACGATCGCAACGTTTGTTGTTTGGGGCACTTTGTTTTATCGATCCGACTTCGGTGGTAATCCTCGGTACAGTTTTCCCGAGTCTCCGGTCATGATGGGAGAAACGACGATCATTCCGCCGTTGCACCCAGTCGTGACGGTGTTCGTCATCGCAGCGATCGTGATCGTCGTGGTTTCGCTGTTAACCAATCCGCCGAAGGATTCGACTTTGAAGAAGTTTTTCTAAAATTCTGCTGGCTGATTCATGTTTGTTCAACGCAATTCAACAGGATACGTGATGACGTTCTTGATCTACCCAAGGTGTTGGTGCGTGGTCGTGCTGATGTGTCTGGGCGGTTTCGCATGTTCACAAGAAGATGCGATTTCTAAGAAGACAGGTTTGACTCAAGAGCAGGCAGCCGCGTTCGCCTCTTTGGCTCTCAAGGGCATCGTCCAGGAGTTTCCCAACAAGCCGTCCAATGTGATGGATTCGGCAGGAGATGTTCGTTCCCCCCAAGAAATGCACCCCGTCTTTTACGGGAGCTTTGATTGGCATTCATCGGTGCATGGGCACTGGATGCTGGCACGTCTGCTAAAGCTGTATCCGGACACTCCTTTCGCAATGGAGATACGCGCCGCACTGAATTCTCAGTTGACGGCTGAAGGATTGGCGAAAGAAGCCGAGTATTTTGCAGCTGACTACAACAAGTCGTTTGAGCGAATGTACGGCTGGGCGTGGTTCATGCAATTGGTATCAGAACTAGAAGCTTGGGAAGACAAGGATGCAAAACGTTGGCGCGAGAATTTGAAGCCAGTGGAAGAGCAGATTTTCAAACGAATGAACGACTATCTGCCCAAGCTCACATTTCCAATCCGCACGGGTGTCCATCCTGATACGGGGTTCGCGATGGGTATGATTTTGGATTATGCCCGGAAGACCAAGAACGAACCACTTGAAACGTTGCTGGTTGCGAAGGCGAAAGCGTTCTATTTGTCTGACGTGAATTACCCAGCTCATTACGAGCCGTCCGGTCATGACTTCTTTTCATCAGGATTCAACGAAGCCGATTTGATGCGACGAATCTTACCGCAAGCCGAGTACGTCGCTTGGTTGGACAAATTTTTGCCTCAGCTAAAGCACAGTGCGATGGGCAACATGATGAAGCCTGTCGAAGTCAGCGACGTCACTGATGGCCATCTGGTGCATTTGGCTGGCCTGAATCTCTCGCGTGCTTGGACCATGACAGGTATCGCACGCGCGTTGCCAAATGATGATCCGCGTCGATCGGCGCTTGCCAACAGTGCAAGCGATCATGCAACAGCAGGTCTAAAGTATGTGACGAGTGGACACTACGAGGGCGAACACTGGTTGGCGACGTTTGCGGTTTACTACTTGTCGCGATGAGCGCAAAAAAAACGCCACAGAAATTTCTGCGGCGTTTGAGTGTTCTACTGGGCGTGTTGTGACAAATCTTAGTTGCCAAACGGGTCGCCACCGCCTCCGAACGGATCGGCCATGTCACCACCGCCTCCGAATGGATCAGCTGCGGGAGCATCACCGCCGCCGCCGCCGAATGGGTCAGCCGCTGCGGGCGCGTCGCCACCGTTTCCGAAGACTCCGCCGCCGTCGCCAGCAGCATCGGTACCTGCAGCTGCGTCAGCCATCCCGGCATCGGGAAGCGGATCCAAAGCGCCCTTCAAAGCATCATCAGCCTGTACTTTGGCTTCGCCGGTCGCCAGAGGCACATCATCCTTGAAAGGATTCTCTGCCGCTGGTGGAGTCGGTGGTGGTGCAATGCCAGCTGTTCCTGGCGTTGGTAAACTTCTCCCTTGCATGGGCATACTCTGTCCCACAACACGGGGCTGACTAATACGGGGCTGACCAACATTTGGCGAGGACATTCGCGAGGCAGCCGACATGAGCGATTGCAATCGTGCAGCTTGACGGATCTGTTCAAGCTTCAATCGACCCGAGCCTTGAAAACGCGAAAGCGAACGTCCGATTGAAACGGTACTCTTTCCGCTCGCTTCCAGCTGAGCACCCTGTTGCCAATCGGACTCTGCTTCGTAGCTACTGCCCCGCATCGTGCTGACGATGCCACGGAAGTAATAAGCGCGAGGATCCTTGATACCAGCGTTGATGGCGGATGACAAAAGCTGATGAGCCTCGTCGTGTCGCCCGGCGTAGTAGGCATGAACGCCTCGGCCGTAGATCTCCGACAGAATGGCGTCTTGGGCTGACGCCTGTTGCGGAACAAATGACGCGGTTGCGCAAAGTAACGCGGCGATAGATAAGCAGAATTTCATTTCGGTGAGTCCTCCCCGGAAGGTATCGACCCGGTGCGAAGCGTGGGCCAACGGAGTTTGGAATGGGTACCCAAACTCTAATTATTCCGATCGTAACGGGCAAACAGAATCACCCAACTCCGGCCACAATATTCGTCTACCAGTCCAAAAACAAAGGCTAAGCGGCTACTTTTGCAGGCTCCGAAGACGGTGTTTCCTGGTTCTCGATACCCGGTGGATAGGCCTCAGGATCGATTTGCCTCATAAGGTGATCGAAGGCTTTGCGAAGCTGCGGATCAAAATCGAGGTTCGACTGCTCCACGTCATTGGGGGAGTTTTCACTTGTTTCGGTGTTGGTGGGCTCGCCCGTATCAGTGTCACGCAGAAGTGGATAGGAGGCGACTTTCCAACGCTCGTCCAATTTCACCAGCGTCTCTTCATCGATTGCAACAGTAAAGCCCTCGTTCGGAGTCACGCCCCACTCGTCCTCCTCGGTGGCGTCCGGTTTGCGATGGATGTTTTTGTCACTCGGGCGAAAATACCTAGCGACGGTCAATCGCAAAGCACTACGTCCGAACTGGAGTGGCAAAATGTTCTGCACCGTCCCCTTACCGTAACTTCGCGTGCCAACGACCGTGGCCCGTTTGTGATCTTGTAAGCAGGCAGCAACAATCTCGCTGGCGCTAGCGGACCCGCCGTCGATCATCACCGCCATGGGTTTCGCAGCGTCTACCAAAGTCCCCAGTTGTGCGTCGTAGACATCTTCAATCACGTTGCCACGGATGCGTGTGGAAACGATCCTGCCTTGATCCAGAAACATATCACTGATGTCGCGCGCCGCGTAAAGCAAGCCACCTGAGTTGCCACGAACGTCCAGCACGAGTCCTTCAAAGTCATCATTCAACGATTGAAGCACTGCTTGCAATTCATCGACGGTTTTGTCGCCAAAACTTGTCAGCCGTATATACGCGATTTGTGGCTGTGCTTGAAGTCGGTAAACCCAATTGTTTTGCTCATCGCGATGGTCCCCAATGACGGATTCTAATTCGATCGTCGCACGGGTCACGGTAACACTTAGAGTTTCTGCATCGTCGCGCAGCAAACCGACTTTGACCGGTGTACCGATCGGGCCTTTCAGTCGATCGCTGACGTCTCGTAGTTGCATGGTCGACACATCCACGTCATCGACTGCGATGATGCGATCATCGGGAAGAATGCCCTTTTCGAGCGCCGGCGAACCGACCAGGGGCGTGATGACACGAACAGGCTTTTCTAAATCGGGTTGTTCGACGTAGATTCCGATACCAGCGAACTCTTGACTGATGCTGTCCTGAAAAGACTCGTAAGCGTCGCCGGGAATAAAACTGCTGTTTTCGTCCAATGAAGCCGTCATGCCATTCATCGCTGCAGTCAACAAATCATCTGCGTCTACCGGATCGACGTAGTGCATGTTGATCATTTCAATGGCATCGCCAACCATGATGGCTGTTCGCGCACGCTTGTAGGTCGCGTAGCAAAGCACAGTAACGCACGTGGCGATCAGAATGACGTTTAGATTTCGCGGAAGCATGCGGGATGGTTATTTGATAATACGTTAAGAGCGATTTAAGAACTCGTCTAAGAAACCAATTCTTCGGATTCCCAGGGATCGTGCCAATCATCCCAGTGGCTCAGGTAATCCGAATAGGCCTTGCAATCGTCGGATCGTTCTTGGATCCAGGCCTTCGTGTTGGCGACGATTTCAATTTCGCGTTCCAGCGTCAGCCGACCGCACAATACCATCGAACGCAGAAATACAAAGTACGTGTCCAGGACATCGCAGCGGCAGTAGTCACTGATCGATTGCAGGTCTCCGTCATCGTACTGTTGTTGCACTTGGTCGCCACGAAGATCCATCTTGCCAGGTTTTCCCAACAATTGAGCGGCCAGATTTAATCCTCCATTCAGCCTTGCAGCACCATAGTTGGTAAGCAATTCCTGGAGATCCAAGTGTGCATTGGAATTGAATCGATTTCGCGGTGACTTGTAACCGTCGTCCGAGAACCACTTGGGCAAAGAAATACCAAAGCGGTAGGCTGCCATTTCCATCAGAGGTAAGTCAAAGGATCGTCCGTTGAAAGTGACCCACTGTGGACGCCGATAGATCTCCCAACCCTTCCAGAAATGGGCAGTGATGACGTGGCTGCGAAAATCGGGCTCATCCAAAGAAACCAAATCGATGATTTCCATGTCTGGATTGACTTTAGCAATCACAACCGAAATCGGCATTTGAAAAGTATGCGGAATAAAGGTGGATCCCTTTTGCTCCATCAGCTCGTCTTGATACTTCTTGACAGCTTCTTTTGCCGATAGCTTTTCGCCCGGGTAGCGGACTTTCGCAATCAGCTCACCATCGGCGATACTTTCGGCATCAAAAATCAAGTGCGATACTTTTTCGGGCATCGGTCAGCCAAGACGAAGATGGAGGGAATCGATTTGCACCGATGGATACGGAAGTCAGAGGGAGTGCATTTCGCTGCCGCCCTTCCTTGATCAAACTTTACCACAGGGGCATTACGGTCGCACGGACCCCGCTTTCTTCACTTTCTCCACTCCCAGATTGCAACGCAATGACTGTCTCACCCCACTCTGGCATCCCCATTAACCGCGATCGTTTACTGGAGCGTTTTCTAAGATATGTTCGTGTCGGCACTTCGGCTGACCCGCTTAGTGATCAGTACCCCAGTTCTAGTGGTCAAGCAGAACTGAATCGCTTGTTGGCAGACGAGCTAGCTGCGATGTCGATCATGGATGCTCACATGGATGAGAATGCCCTGACCTGGGCAACCGTTCCTGCCACCAACGGAGGCGGTACACCGACGGTGGCACTGGTGGCTCATGTCGATACTTCACCCGAATCTCCTGGCGACAATGTCAAACCTCAAGTTATCAAATCCTATCAGGGCGGGGATATCGAATTGGATTCCGGGGCGGTGATCGAGGTGGCTTCTGCGCGCGAACTGGAAGGTTTAGTTGGTGCGACCTTGATTACCACCGACGGCACAACACTGCTCGGTGGCGATGACAAAGCTGGCGTGGCGATCATCATGGAACTCGCTCAAACACTGATCGAAAATCCGAATTTGGCTCACGGTCCAGTCAAAGTCCTCTTCACTTGCGATGAAGAAATCGGACGGGGGACTGACAAAATTGACTTGCAAAAGCTCGATGCCAGCGTTGCCTACACACTGGACAGCGGTGGTGCAGGCGTGTTGGATGTGGAAACGTTTTCGGCCGATGCAGCCACGGTCACATTCACCGGTCACAACATTCATCCCGCGATCGCGAAGGACCGCATGGTCAATGCAGTGCGCGGGGCAGCTGATTTTGTTGCCGCTTTAGAACGCACGACGTGTACACCCGAGACGACTGATGGACGCAATGGTTTCATCCATCCCCATTCGATCAGTGGAGGTGTAGGGGAAGCAACCGTGGAGCTGATCCTGCGTTCATTTGAAACACAACAACTTGGCGACTATGCAAACGTGGTTCGCGACACGGCCGAGCAAATCACTCAGCAGACACCTGGGCTATCCGCGGAAGTGCACGTGCGTGAGCAGTATCGCAATCTCCGAGAAGGGTTGGCAAAGCTTCCTGAGGCGGTCGAATTTGCGCAACAAGCGTTTGCTAACTTGGGACGTGATTGCGAGACGACGATCGTTCGTGGCGGAACAGATGGGAGCCAATTGACCGAAAAGGGACTGCCAACGCCCAACCTCTCTAGTGGTCAGCACAATATTCACGCAGTGACGGAATTTGCCTGTCTGGATGAAATGGCCCAAGCAGTCGAGCACTTAGTGGAATTGCTTGCGTTGTGGGCCGACATGCGTTCTTAGCTGATCAATTGGATTTTGCAGCGCGAGGGTTCGATCTCCAGGCAGGCTTCCAAATCTGGCTGTCCGTAGACCGCCGCGCCGGTGTAGACAATCAGGTTTTCGGAAAGTTCCGCAGTACCAGCGTGATGGGTGTGTCCACACAGAACATGCAATTTGATGGTGGTGTTCTCGCAAGCGAACTGCTCCAGGACATCGCCTACCTGGCCGCAGACAAAGAACGGTGCCCAATTCTCGTCGGTGGTTCGGCCTTCATACCAACACGATTCACAATGGGGCGGCACATGCGTGGCAATGATCAGGTGAGTCGTCTCGGAAGGAACCTGATCAAGTTGTTTGCGTAATCGATCGGCTGATTGCTTGCCCTGTTCTTGCAGCAACGATTTCCACTTCGATGCGTCTTCTCGCGCGAAATCGTCGATAAGGGCAAAATCGTTTAGACGAATCGGGGAGGCTTCATAATTGCCGCGAGTCGCATCTCCCCAACCGTCTTCGCCAATCAGGTAGACGGAATCATGGAGTTGGAGGGGTGGCGAGTCGGTTAGGTAATTCAACAATGAATTTTGATCACAAGCATTGCGAACGTTTTCTCGAGTGCTCGAAATATCGCTCTGATAGAAGTCATGATTTCCTAGCACAAAATACAGCGGCAAATTGACTGCTTCGCTCATGCGTTTGAGCTGGAAAACGACATCGTCGCCTTCGGAGATATCGCCCGTGATCAGAACAGCGTCCGGTGATCGGCTGGCGATCTTTTCCAACCATTGATCCCACGCTTGCACCGCAACATGATTGAGATGCAGGTCGGTTGTCCAAACAATTCGCATGGGATCGCTTCAATTACGACGACGCGTTTCAATGCAACGCGGATTGCCCTGCTCGCTCGCACAGGCTCGACCTCTGCCAGTGGGCAACACCGTAGCAGACTTTCAGACTTCACTCTCCCTTCGGGAGAGTCGGACGCAGTAGCGGCCGGAGAGGGCAATTCGCGTTAAAAACGAATCTGGTCAGCTATCTGGAATCACCCTATCCTCGCTAAGGCTCGACTCTCCCGGAGGGAGAGTAAAATCCAGTATGCAAACAAATCGAAGCGATAAAGTCCGCTTCGGCGTCGCCCAATGGGAAAGGTGATAAGATCGAATCTGCAACGGAGCTTACGCTCCGGCAGCAGCCTTAAGTGCATCGACCTTGTCGGTCTTTTCCCAAGTCAGTTCGTCGATTTCGCGGCCGAAGTGACCGTAGTTAGTTGACTTGCCGTAGATCGGGCGAAGCAGGTTCAGCTGGCTGACAATGTCGGCTGGTTTGAAGGAGAAGACTTCGGCAACAGCCTTTTCAATTTTCGCCTCATCGACGGTGCTGGTCCCAAAGGTATCGACAGTCAACGACACAGGCTCGGGGAAACCAATCGCGTAGGCAGTTTGCAGTTCGCATTTGGTCGCCAATCCTGCAGCAACAATGTTCTTGGCAACCCAACGGCACATGTAAGCTGCCGAGCGGTCAACCTTTGACGGGTCTTTGCCCGAAAAAGCACCACCACCGTGACGCCCCATGCCGCCGTAGGTATCAACGATAATCTTGCGGCCAGTCAGTCCACAGTCACCTTCGGGACCACCAATAATGAACAATCCGGTCGGGTTGATGTGGTAGGCCGTGTCGTCGGTCAGCAGGTTCGCTGGCAGGATTTTTTCGATCAGATCCTTTTTCAAAAGCTCCCGAATTTCGCCGGTCGAAATTTCCGCCGCGTGCATGGTCGAAACCACAACTGCGGTGATGCGATTGGGTTTGCCATCGACGTATTCAACGCTGACTTGTGTCTTCGAGTCCGGACGCAACCAAGTGTGCGTGCGATCTTTTCGCAAGTTCGTGATGCCTTCGCCAAGCTGGTGCGAGTAAGCAATCGCAGCTGGCATCAGTTCGGGTGTGTCGTCACAGGCGTAGCCAAACATGATGCCCTGGTCACCGGCGCCTTGTTCGGCGGTTTCTTTGTCATCAGCTGCTGCAGCATCAACACCTTGAGCGATGTCGGGTGACTGTTGACCCAAAAGGTTCATGAAAAAGAAGTTCTGAGCATCGAACTTGCAGGTGTAGCTGTAGTCCGTCCCTTCTGCGTACTTCGAGTCGTAGTTGATTTCGACAAGCGTTTTCTTGACGACTTCCTCGTAGTCAAACTTGGCACCAGTGGTGATTTCGCCGCCAAGAATGACTGCGTTATCCTTGACCATGGTTTCACAGGCGACACGCGATTTGGGGTCTTGAGCCAAGCAGGCGTCCAAGACTGCATCGGAAATGGTGTCACAAGTCTTGTCGGGGTGTCCTTCGGTGACAGATTCGGACGAAAAGATGAAGCTTTTACCCATAGCAGCGGTCGAGGCCTGAAAGTGAAGAGGTGTTCGGAAAATGAAGCATAGTTACGGTAGCTGTTAAACTGAATCACGTACATTAGTTCGATAACAGGACGCTTCCAAGCCCTTTCTCCCCGAACAAAACCGCCAAATGGCCGCTCAAACGTCCCAAATTGCCAGAAGTACTGCCGGGACTACTTCGACGAGCGATGGTCGTCCGCCCACAGAGCCGCTGGATTTGCATGTGCCCCAGCGGACAGCTCCTGCGTTGGTAATGTCGCTGATTTTGCACGTCATCTTGCTGACAACTTTGGGCATTATCTGGTCCGCGGATCCTGCTGGCAGCGGCGCGCGGCCTGATCGGCCCATCGGAATCGCCATTGTCCACCAGTTGCCTGATCGTGATCGATATGTCGATGCCAGAGACCTAAAAGTTCAGGAAGCGAAGCGAGTGGAGAACACCCAGAAATCGGATAATAGCAGTACAGCCTCAGCCGCCCCCCCGGCGGATCTTTCCCCGCCCATCGATTTGGCTGGCATCCTGAACGCGTTGGAGTCCACTCCTTCGCCGGTTTCGGGAACTGGATTGGCGGGTGAGATGGAACTGGGTGCGGACGCTTTTGGTGACGGTGGCGGCTCCAACTCAAATGCAGATGGCGACGAATCAACCACGATGGTTTTTGGCGTTTCGGGAACGGGATCGCGATTTGTCTACGTGTTCGATCGCAGCGATAGCATGAATGGACATGGCGGCAGACCGCTACGCGTGGCCAAAGCCGAGTTGATTCGGAGTCTGAAAACGCTGTCCAAAAAGCAACAGTTTCAAATCATCTTTTACAACGATAAGGCAAAACCGTATCAACCCAGCGGCAGGTCATTGCAATTGGTTCAGGGTGAATCGTCGCAAGTCGCCCTGGCCGAGCGATATGTCAATTCAATCGCAGCGTTTGGCGGCACTGAGCACGATATCGCACTGAAAATGGCGTTGAGGATGTCGCCCGACGTGATTTTCTTCTTAACGGATGCTCGGATTCCCCGCCTATCCGGCGGAGAGTTAGCGGATATCCGCCGACGTGCCGAGCAGTCAGGCACCACGATTCACGCGATCGAGTTCGGTCCTGAACCAGGCGCGCCGGACGACAGTTTTTTGCGTGACCTAGCCGCTCAAAACAACGGCGCTTATCAGTACATCGATGTTCGTCAGTTGGGCAGTCTCCGGGGTGTGCAATCCAGCGAGTCGGGAGACGGAAATTGAATCGGACTCTCGCCATTTTGCTGACGATTGCGATCACGCGCTGCGTCTTGGTATGCAATGCCGAAGACCGCATTTGGCTATCGCCGGCTGAACCTACGTCTGCCGAGAGTCGTTGGTATGCCCGCCCGGTGACTCAAGTCACAGGCGACATCGTGCAGCTGGACCAACAACAACTGCGAATGATGATTGCTGGCGAGACTCGAGAGTCGCTGTTAGCCGCAAAACGCGTCTTGTGGATCGAGCCGGATAAGTTGCCCGACGACGCGACGAAAGCCATCGAGCTTTACAAGCAGCGCAAATACAGCGATTCGATTCGTCCGTTTTTGGATGCACTGAATGAGCGACCGCCCGTTTGGCTTCAACAATGGTTGTCGATGATGGCTGCTGATGCCGCTTGGCGAGGTGGTCGGCCGACGATCGCTTTTGAACTGATAAAACAATTAGACAGTCGGCCGTTACCGCCGGTCGTTATGGCTTGGTTACCGATTGACTGGGACGGTGGTGCGATTGATCAGCGTCGTGATCGAACAAGCGAAACAGCAGCGCTGGCAAAACTAGCCGATCCGTCGTCGGCCGTTCGATTGGTCGCTGCAAGTTGGTTAATGAGATCAAGCTCCCGGCGTGATGCGGTTGCCGCTTTGCAGAAGCTTGCTTTGGATAACCAGCGTCCAACAATTGCTAGGCTTGCCGAAGTCGTTTCGTGGCGGGCGACGCTACCGCCGAACATCGCAGACAGCGCCGACAGGTGGCAGGAAAAAGTCGACGCGCTGCCGATGGTACTGCAGACCGGACCGCTGGAGTGTTTGGCCAGTCTTTATCTGGCGGCTGGGCTAGCAGACAAAGCAAAACGACTGCAACTGGCATTGGAATTGACACCTGTCATTCCAAAGCGGGAAAAGTAAGTTGCTTACTGCATCAGCGAGAGGTGCTGCAATTTTCCTTGTTCGGAAAGAATGATTCGCATTGGTCCGTATCGAACCAAAGTGGATTCAGCGAAATCGCCACTCTTAGGAAGCTGCACAAGATCGAACGGCAACAGACAGCGGGCTTCATCGGGCACACCGTAACGCTGTAACAGGAAATCAGCATCCACCTTGATGCTGTAACACCGTCCGTCCGTTGAATTAGCATCCGCATCACCCGTTTCGTATTGCAACATTAACTTGTTAGCAACCTCTGATACGTGAAGCGACTTTTCGACGGCAAACCCAACTCGAGGGGGAGGCTCGATTTCCATACCCGCGATGTCTGACAATGGCTCCAAGCCCATGGGAGGTTGTCGTTGCACACTCATCCAACCCGCTTCCATCTGCTTTCCGTTGGATGACCACTGCACCTGAGTTAGATAGCCAAGCTGCAATGCTTCCGCGTTGAGCCTTAAGAAACAGTCACCTGTCTCTTGAGACTTAATCGTCGTTCGTTGAAAGGCTGATGTTTGAAAACGCAGAAAACCGTCGCTCCGCTTTACTTCGGAAACTAAGTCGCCCGGTGAAGCCGTCGCCAGCGATGTGGAAACAGTCGAGCTGGGTTGAAACTGTGGACCTTCATTGTGGTGCGTCGCCCATTCATATTGTCCTGTCCATGAGTTCCCAGACGGATGGTAGAAGACACAGCTTCCATCGTCGCGAAAGTTCACGCCAAAGGACTGATCTTCGGCCATCCAAACGCCGACAATCTGTTCAGGCCGAATTTGAATCGACCGCCACTGCGTCAGAGCAGTCGCAATGGAACCACCGATCGCTAGAAACACCAGCAGGCAAATCGCGACGCGGCGAGAGACACGCCAGTCGGAGACACGGATGTTTGGATTCAGATTAATCTTGGGCAAGTCAATACTACGTTGCCACCATCGCACATCCTCGTCGCTCTGATCCTCGGACGAGTGAAGCGCTGCTTCAACAGGAGTTTCATTGGTCGGTGTGACCAGTGGAGCTTGATCGAAGCTGCCCGTTGACTTTAAAGCGACAGCTTCGCTTTCATCTTGGCCTAGTTCATGATTGGCGGTCGCCTCATTCTTCCAACGCGATCGCCGCAAGCTTTCGCGATTGACTTCAACGGGCGCGCGGGCGACTTGTTGCTCGGGCCGATCGTTCTTATCGCTATTGCCGTCGGTGATCCCGAGACCGACAGGTTGTTCATCCGCTACCTTTGCTTTGCTGTGGCGGTGACCTTCGTCGCCGGTTTTTCGCTTCATGCGTCCGTCAGAACCCAGCAGCACCAATTCGCCTGCCAGGCAAGCAGACAAAATTGGAATCCGATCCACCGGTATCCACTCTGATGCGACGTCGCTTTGCAGCTGCGAGTCTTCGCGAAGCATGCCGCGTGCGGCGAAACCAATCAGCTCACGAAGTTTGAAGGGACCTTTCGCCGCGAAGCTCAAACCACGCACATGATACTGCGGAACGTGCACTCCCTCGGGATGTGGCAGCGGCGTTTTGGCTTGCGAAAAAAGTCCCGTTTCGGTCGCAAGGGTCCAAGGACCTTGTGGCGATCCCCCGATCTTGGACTTCGCTGTAATGATCCGTGAAAGTGCAGCTTCCCTCAGCTCGATCCCGGTAAACGGGCCGACAGCGGAGCCATCAGTCTTGATGAAAAATGCAGTCATGGTCAATCAAGCGTAGCGATTACTGCGTGAGAATCCTCTTCGGGGGAAAAAATAGCCACAGCCGGTTCTCAATTGGCTCTATCATTGTAGCTTTTGGCGACTGTTGCGGAAAATTGTTTCCGCCTGAATCATAACGAAGACGAATGGCAGGTGTTTTCATGAATCCTCTCAGCAATGCTCGACGCCGAGCGTTTACGTTGATCGAACTGTTGGTAGTGATTTCGATCATCTCCATTTTGGTGGGCTTGTTGTTGCCAGCCGTGCAAGCGTCTCGCGAAGCAGCTCGACGCACACAGTGTCAAAACAACCTTAAGAACATTGGCTTGGCGATTCAGAACTTCCACGCGCAGCGAAAAGAACTGCCGCCAAGCCGCAATTACGATCACTTCACTAGCTGGGCATTCTTGATACTGCCGTTTATCGAGCAGTCAGGGCTCAGCAACGAGTGGGATGACCAGCTGAAATACTACTACCAAAGCGACAAAGCTCGCACGACGCGTATCCCGCTTTACTACTGCCCATCACGGCGCAGTGGTGACTTCCTAAGTACCCGGGGTGACGATATCTATTCGCCTTACGAAACAAGTGCTCATGTGCCTGGAACCGTAAGCGACTATGCCTGCTCAGCCGGCCATGGACCTGGCGGTATTTGGAATTGGATTGAGTCCAACGGGGCGATGATCATGGGGAAAGGAATTACAGAACCCGAAACCGTACCAGATGGAAGCTTCGCAGTGCCCGGTGCCATCTTGAAGACTTGGAGCAGCCGAACATCGTTTGCCAGTTTGATGGACGGTGCCAGCCACACCGTGCTTGTCGGCGAAAAGCACGTGCGTCCTTCTCGCCAAGGTATCAGCCCCGAAGACGGTGCGATCTACAACGGAGACCACCCTGCAAACTTCTCCCGCTGCGGCGGCCCAGGTTATCCAATCGCAAAATCACCCACAGCTCGATATCAGACCAATTTCGGTAGCTGGCATGCTGGCGGCGCGACGCACCTGGTGTTTGCCGATGGAAGCGTCCGAACGCTTACGCCTGACACCAACACTGAGCTTCTTGGACGATTGACGCACCGAGCCGACAATGAGTTCACCGAAGGGCACTGAGCCAGCTACTATTCGACCGTTACTGTTCAACTGGCGCATAGGTAACTTCAACGATAAAGTTGTTGGAAGATTTTTGCACCACAAACTCTAAACCTGAGGTGCCGAAGTCGCGGAACTTGGGATCCAACTTCGTTTTGGCAATCATTCCGGGTCGCTCGGCGCCGTTGCCAATCACCACGTCACAGATGACCGCGACTCGATGTTTGCCGGGAATGGCACCATCAGCAGCAGCGAACGTACCAAGCACAAAACTTCCATCTGGCCCAATCTCGCCTGTCGCCGTTGCAGCATTCTCTTCGCTCGCCAATTCAAATTCGATCGTGCCTTCACGAAGCAATTTGCCGTCCGGAAAACGCACGATTCCGCTGACGGGTGACGTGTTGTTGGAACCGCCAGAGCATCCCGCGAAGAAGACCAATAGTAATAGGCCAGCAATCCGGTTTAGCCCTCTCCTCGCTGAAGCTCGACTCTCCCAGAGGGAGAGTGAAGTTGATTCTCGCATACTTTTACGCTGCTGAAAATCAAGAACTGCTCGACCTCTCCCTTGGGAGAGGTTGGGAATGCGTAGACAACTCTGCAGTTTTCTTTTCACAGGCTGCCTAAACACGCAGCTAGAAACACTTGGCATGAAATCTTGCACCCCGATTGAACAAACGCAGCAGTGAGAATTGATTGAAAGCTAATTCAGCTCGACTGCAATTGTATCACTTGATCGGATCACTCACCGACAGTCGCGTCTAACTGGGGCGAACCGCTACCAGATGCTTCGCCGTAATGCAGTTTCAAAGCCAATCGTCCGCAGCGTTCTTGAAACTGCGCTGGCGTGTCGTCTTTTCCCGCGTGGCAAATGTCGTCGATCCACTGTGGCCAATGATCCAAAATTCTTTCGGCCAACTTCCGCCGACCTGCTTCATCCAAGCAGCCCATCGACACGATTCGATCAATCCGCCCGGGGCGCGATCCGATCGCACCAGGTTGTCCAATCGCCGGATCAATTTTGTCGACGTGATTGGTTGTCACCATGACCATCAAACCGTCCGCCCGTTGAACACCGTCCAGACAGTTCAGCAAGCAGTCAAACGTTAGCGCGGGACCTTGGTTGACTGCGATATTCTTGCGACCGTCAAAAACCGCATCAATGTCCTCCATCAACGCCATGCAAGGCACCTCGGCAAGCATCTGATTCCAAGCCTTCAAAAGCTCGTCATTCTTCAACGTCGCCAGATCAAAAACGAATACGGGTAGATCCAAATCTTCTGCCAGGGCACGGGCCAGCGCTGTTTTCCCGGTACCCGGTTGGCCGTGCAGTAGATAGCCGCGACGCCAAGGAAGCCCGCGATCACGATGCCAGTCCTCGGTTTCGCGCCAGCGTTTTGCTTCCTTAACCAACTCCAGAGAGTTATCGTCCAAGGCCAATCGCTCGACCGCGCTAACGTTTCGCTCGGGATCGGGTCCAAAGTCAGACATCTCCCAACCCAGTGGACGATGTCCCAAGCAAGCGCGAATGTCGGTTCCACTAGTCGGCGAACTGTTTCCGCTACGACCTTTCAACGAAACCATTGCGGTGTTGCCAGCCGTCCCATGAACGAACCGAATCGAATGACGCCTGCCGCCCGTCGATTCGTACTGTCGAACTTGCTGATTGAAAAACTCGGTCGCATCAAAAATCAACTTGTCCGGATCCAGCATCCCACGCGTAAACGTGACTGAGATCGTTTGGTAGTCGTAGTCGGCCGCCTGCAAACCCTCTTCCATGTCTCCCAAACCATCCTTGCTTTTTGCCACCCAAATTGGACGCCACCCGCGCCAATAGAGCCGGCCCGATGGCGGAGCAATTTCCATGCTAACCAACTGGACACGTTGGCGAGGACGGACAAAGAGCTTCCATCCTACGTAGGCTCGCGGGCCAAATCGCGATGCGGTGAAATGATGCTTCAGGTACATCAAAATCGCATCGGCTTGATAGCCGCTGACAGTCAATTTGACGACGACCCGACCCGCGATTTGCGAATACAGGTTCTTAACATGACTCCATCCGGTGGCAAAAATCGTCAACAAAGCGGCTCCACCCGCCAACATCCAACCGTTCGTCAGTTCTTCCACAGGGGCTCCAAAAACAGCAAGCAACGAAAACAACATCATGAGCGAACCTGAAAAAACGGTAGGAAGCGGCTCACCAGGAAAGTGTCAGTCTCAGCGCTAGGACACACGGACAGCGTGAAGGTTCCGGTGTTTTTCAGATGCCAGCGTCATTGTTAAGGAAACTTGGTCCGGGTCCAGCCGATGCTAAGCATGAAAGTGACGCTCTGTGCTGCTTCACCCGCTGGCACTAACCCGTGGCCGGCGGCAACGGCAAACGAAAAACTGTCCATTCGAACGCAAAAACCGAGGCTTCCCCTGCAACGCATTGCATGGAAAGCCTCGGCGGCTGTGAGACGGTTGGCTCCTGATTGGCTAAACCACCAAGAGACTACGCGGCGCGGCGCTGCTGGCCTTCATCGTTGTCTTCGCCGAACTGGAAAATTGATCCGCGCGGTCGGCGCAGTTCGCGAATTGTTTTCGTCGATTCGTGAACTTCGTTTTGCAAGTCACGAATCGTCGCTTGAAATTTCGCATTGGCGGCGAGTGACTGATCGTGTTCGGTGCTCAGCTCTTTCAGTGCAGCCCGTAACTGAGCGACATCGCTTTGCAGTTTCTGATTCTGCGGCTGCATTTTCTGAGCCGCCTTCAGATCGCTCTGCATCGAAGAAATCGCCGCCTGCTGCTGCTTCAAGTCGGTTGCAAACTGCCGACTTTCCGAAACGGCCTTATCGTAAGCACTACTCTTCGCATCCAGTTCACCGCGAAGTTGGTCCGCGACAGAGGACTGGCCAGCCAGTTCGGACGACAGCTGCTTGACTTGTTTGGTCAGGTCAACCTGCGATTCGGCAAGTTGGCGACGCTCGTTAGCGATGCTGTTGTATCGCTCACTCACGTTCTCCAACTCTCGTCTCGCAGAATCAGCTTCGCCAGCGGTCGCTCTAAGCGTCTGAACTTCAGCTCGCTGTTCCGCATAGGCCTTGGTCTGCAATTCACTCTGGTGCTGCATGTCCTTCAGGTCCGCAACACTCTGATCGAGCTGTCGTTCCAGCTGATCGACCTTCTTCAGTTCATGATTCAGCCTCGCAATTTCGGCTGCTTGCTTTTCGTTTGATTGACGGAGTTCACCAGCGGCGTTCTCCGCGGTTGCAAGTTGGCCGTTAATCGTATCCATCTCGGCGCGGAACTGCCCCACTTCGCTGATTTGATTCTTCAAGTCCGCAATTTCGGTTTGCTTGTTGCTAAGCAGTTGAGTGATGCGGCTGTGTTCGCCATTGGCAGTCTTGATCACGTTTGCAGCGCTATCAAGTTCGGATTTCAGTCGAGCGATTTCGACTTCACTCTTCTTCAGTTCTTCGATCTCATTGTTCTTCTCAACAATTGTGTTGCGAAGCGTCGCGTTGCTGGCGCTGAACTCGTTCAGTTTCGCAGCCATGGTCTCGTTTTCGCCATAGACGGTTTTCGCGGCAGCAACCTGCTTCTGGACTTCGTCCAGCTCTTCGGATCGCTGTTGCATCGCCTGCTGCAGCCGCTGATTGTTTTCCTCGGCTGCCTGAAAACGCTCCGCGATTTCGTCTCGCTGTTTCGCGAGTTGTTGCAGTGATTCATTCTCGCTGGTTAGCGTCGCAATCTGGTTGACGTGCTCGGACAGCTGCGTCTGCATCCCTTCGCTGGCGGTCTTCGTCTGCATTACCTGCGCGATCAAGGTTTGCTGCTCAGCGATTGCTGATTCAGGGACCTCTTCACGTGCTTGGGCAAGCTGCTCTTTGACGGTGTCCAATTCGCTGGTCGTTCGCGCAAGGCTTGCCTGGAGCGACTCGAGTTGTTCAGTTGCTTCGTTGGCCTGAACGACAGTCAGCTGGTGAATCTCACTCTCCAACTGGCTGATTCGCGTGTCTTTTTCAGAGACGACGCTATCCAAAACGTCTGTTTTCTCAGCGGACTGCTCGGCTTGTTGCGATGCCTGAGCTAGTTGCTCGCGGAGTTCCGCAATGGTCTGTAGTGATGCTTCGTCTGGGGCGGCTTCGGCGGGAGCTTGTTCCAGCAGACGATTGAGTCTATCGATCTCCGCATTCTGTTGTTCGATGACTTCGCTCTGACGACCCAGTTCGTCGCCCGCTTGGCGGACCACTTCCTCGTTGCGTCCGTGGATGGCTTCATACGAATCCTTCGCAGCGGCCACTTCGTCTAGCTGAGCTTGAAGCAACTGATTCTGACTGACCTGCTCTTGAAGGTTGGCCTGCAAAGTCTGTGTTGACTCAGCGTACTCCTGGCTTTGCAGCCTTAGCTGATTGAAATCACTGTCATGAATGGTTTGGTTTTTCTTAAGGTCAAGGAATTCTTGACGGTGAGTTTCGGCCGCACCGTTGGCGGCAGCGTACTTCTCTTCCAATTCAACGATGCGTTTCGAGTCACCACTACGGTCCTTGTACCAGACAAGATGCCCAATCAGAAAACCGGCAAGGACGAA
>CAYUGI010000039.1:0-34827 GCA_964444105.1 uncultured Pirellulaceae bacterium | reverse complement strand
TACTGCGTCCAACCCTCCCGCGAGCGGGAGGGTAATGACTTGCGCAACATCAAAACTGGCGCTTCGCGTTGGACACAAAGTCCACACGGCTCTTCAATTTGCGATATTGTGCTGAAATCGGTACACCAACATGCGCAAATTTTTTCTATTGCAATGTTCGCCAATCCCCGCCATCGGAAGACTCAGCCCATGCGACGTTTCGGTCTCACTTCGCTCCTCCTGCTTCTTTGCAGCAATCCAGTCGCTTTCGCTGACCAACCTGAGATCAAGAACGTCGTCTTCATTATCGCTGATGATTTAAAAGCCAGCGTGTTGGGCTGCTACGGAGATCCGCATTGCAAAACACCCAACATTGATAAACTCGCCGCGAACGGAATGCTCTTTCAGCACGCCTATTGCCAAGGAACATCATGTGCCCCGTCACGTCAGTCTTTGATGCATAGTCGCTATCAAGGTAAAGCAGACAAAAACCTGGGCCAACACCTTCGCGAGAATGGCTGGTACAGCGCTCGCGTTGGCAAGATCTATCACATGCGTGTCCCGGGAGACATCATCGCAGGCACGAATGGCCAAGACATCGCGTCCTCCTGGACCGAACGATTCAACGCGCCAGCAATGGAAGCGCACACGCCGGGTGACTACGCCTGCTTGAATCAGAACATTTTCACCACTGATCTGGAGAATCGCGAATCAACCAAAATGAAACATCGGATGTTCGTCACGGTGCAGTACGACGGCGATGGAAGCGATCAACCCGACCACAAGGCCGCTTCCAAAGCTGTCGAACTGATTGGTCAGCACAAGGAAAAGCCGTTCTTCTTGGCGGTGGGTTTTGTCAGGCCTCATTACCCAATGGTTGCACCGCGGCAGTACTTCTCGCCCTATCCTTGGAAGGATCTTCCCCTTCCTGAAACAACACAGAACGACTTGGATGACATTCCTAAACAAGGCACCGCCGCAACCGTTTCAACCACCAACTCAATTGGAAAATACCCCGACAATCAAAAACGCATGTGGCAGGGATACTACGCTTCGGTCACGTTCATGGATGAACAAGTCGGCCGCGTCATCGAAGCGCTCGACCGAAATGGGTTACGCGAAAACACTGCAATCGTGTTTACCAGCGACCATGGCTATCACTTGGGCGAGCACGGTTTCTGGCAAAAGTCCAACCTTCACGAAGAAGTCCTGCGTGTGCCATTGATCGTCTCTGTTCCTGGATACGAATCGGGGAAAAGCAATTCTATCGTCGAATTAGTTGACATCTTTCCCACCGTCACGCAGCTCACTGGGCTATCCAACCCCGATTCAGTTCAAGGTAAAAGCCTCGTTCCAATCCTCAAGAAACCTAACGCGAGGATAAAAGAGGCCGCTTTGTCGTTTAACAAAGGCCACTCGCTTCGCACCGAAAAATGGCATTACATGCGTTACAACGACGGCACCGCAGAACTGTACGATGTCGCATCAGATCCAAACGAATTCACCAATCTGGCTGATTCGATCCCGCAAAAACCCGTACGCAAGAAGCTGGACGAACAACTCAACCGGGCACTGCACACTCATTCACTGACACGAAAATCTGGCAAATAGCTGTGAATTGCTGGCTTGGAGAGAATAGAAATGCGAAAAATAATCTTGTCACACGACTCCACAGATTGCTAATGAGAATTAATCTCATTAACCTGGAGGCGTGATCGGAAGGCCTCGGGTTTTGCGATTTTCCTGACTGGCGCGATTCCCCTCCCCTTCTGGATCAGCTTCGACGATGGATCAGCCTCGACCGACATCTCTTTCCGTTGCTTCTGTTGGCAACTTTGTTTGCACCGATGTTGAAGCAATGGGTCAAAGCCAAACACGGATGAAGAGTCTCGGGATTTGTGCCGGACGCACTTTGGAATTGGTTTCTGCTGGCGACCCAATGATTGTTCGTGTTGGCAACTCGCGAATCGGACTTTCGCGTGCGTTGGCCGCATCGGTTTCCGTTTGCAAGCCATCGACAACGTTGCCGAGAAAAGCAAAGTAACCTGCTGTGTCCTCAGCCGCGCCCAGCCCATGCGGAACCCAAACCGCACCCCGCGCGACTCACACTGAGCTCGTACTCCTCGCCGGCAACCCCAATACCGGTAAGACATCGCTGTTCAATGCGCTCTCGGGCATGCGCGCAAAGACAGCCAACTATCCTGGCATCACGGTTGATCTGCGCAAGGTCACGATGCCAATTGCATCGGTCGATCAATCGCAGCCGCCCACCCAGATCGATCTGATCGATCTCCCCGGCTTGTACAGCCTGGAACCCACCAGCCCCGAAGAGACGGTCGCATCAGAAGCCTTGCAGGGCAGACGCCTGGGAACTCCTGCCGCGGTCGTACTTGTCTTGGACGCGACCAATCTTGCTAGAAATCTGCTGTTGGCCAACGAAGTCTTGCAGCTTGGCCTGCCAACCCTAGCGGTGTTGAACATGATCGACGCTGCCGAAGCGTCCAGCATCGAGATCGACCAGCAGAAACTCGCCCAGCAGATGGAGTGTCCCGTTGTCGCGGTCAGTGCGCGGACCGGATTCGGTTTGGACAAATTCCATCGCGAACTGGATAGCCTACTTCTAAAAAACCGCGTTACTCCCTCACTACCCATCGCTCGGCCGTCTTGCACGGTTGGTTGCACTGGCTGCCGATTCGCTGCCACGTTTGACTGGAGCGAATCAGTCGTTGCCGAGTCCGTCAAAGAGAGGGGCGACCGAATAAAGCGCACCGAAAAGTATGCGTGGATTGATCGTCTGCTCACTGCACCCATCATCGGCACGCTATCGCTGCTGGCGATCATGTTGTCGGTTTTCTTTTTAATTTTCTCGTTAGCCGACATTCCGATGTCCGCGATCGAAACCGGGTTTGGCTGGCTCTCCGATCGAGTCGAAGGGTTCATCCCAAACGAAGCAGTCCACCCTGCACTGTGGATTCCAGCAGTCACCGCAGTCGCAATGGCCACGTTTGGAGTCGGCTATCGGCTGGGAGAGATCAATTGGAGCAAACGCGCGTTAGCATTCGCAATCGTCACGTCGTTGCTAGTCGCACTGCTACCCCTGGGGGATTTCCGCAGTTTGATTCTGGACGGAGTTATCGGCGGCATCGCTGGCGTGGTGGTGTTTCTGCCGCAAATTTGCATCCTGTTTTTCTTCATTACGATCCTGGAAGATTCGGGCTACATGGCTCGCGCTGCGTTTGTAATGGAACGCGTAATGCGTCGTGTCGGGTTGCCTGGTAAAGCTTTCGTTCCGATGCTGTCGGCGCATGCGTGTGCCATTCCTGGCATCATGGCGACACGAACAATCGAAAACTGGCGAGACCGACTAGTCACGATTTTGGTCCTACCACTTTTGACTTGCTCGGCACGATTGCCCGTCTACGCAATGGTCTCAGCACTCCTTTTCGGTGCCAAACCAGTCCTCGCCGCACTGACATTCGCTGGCGCGTATCTGCTAGGCGTGGGCGCGGCGCTTCTGTCGGCTTGGTGCCTGAAGAAAACCATCGTGGCTGGCGAAGCCGCTCCACTAGTGATTGAGCTACCGCCTTATCGGATGCCGACACTTCGCAATGCTCTTTTCACGACACTGGACCGTGCCTCAGTCTTCCTACGAAACGCCGGCAGCATCATTCTGCTAATTTCCGTGATCATGTGGGCCGCAGCCACTTATCCAAAGTTGCCAGAAACAGCCACTGCGTCCTTAACCACTGCGTCCCAAACCGATTCGGCCGACGTCGATGAATACGCCCTGGCACAACATGCCTTGGAGTACTCGTTCGCAGGCCGAGCCGGCAAAATGCTGGAGCCCGTATTTGCTCCCCTGGGCTTCGACTGGAAAATCAATGTCGGGGTTGTCTCGTCGTTCGCTGCCCGCGAAGTCTTGGTATCAACCCTATCGATCGTTTACGGACTGGGCGAAGAGGGTGCCGAAGAAGACGCTGGTTTAGTGGAGACGCTGAGGCGTCAAAAACGTGCCGATGGCTCACCGGTTTTCACCACCGCTGTCTGTTTCAGCGTACTTGTTTTCTACGTGCTGGCAATGCAGTGCCTGCCGACGCAAGCGATCACCAAACGGGAGACCGGCAGTTGGAAATGGGCGATTTTCCAGCTCGTCTACATGACGGCGATGGCCTATGTCTGTGCAATGATCGTTTTCCAATCGCTTGCTGCCCTGGGCTTCAACGCCTAAGGAACTGCCCCGAAATACTGTCTCGATTTGTACGACGGACTTCCCAGTCCGTCGCCTGGTCTTGACGGACAAGGATATCCATCGTACGTACGCTATTGCGGGACAGTAACTAAGCAAGTGACCACGGCGACCGATAATCGACTTCCATCAGCATCTGATTGGCTTCTTTGTCGGCGATGACTTTCTCGTTCGCAGGATCCCAGTTCAGCTTTCGCCCCAGGGCATTTGACACATAAGCCAAGTGCCCCGGTGTGATACTACGATGTGTTGTTTCAGCCGGCGAAATACACTCTTCGCGAGAACGAATGCAATCCAGAAAGTTCTTTGCATGGTCGTCCGAAACGTAGACGTTTTGGCTGCCAGGATCAAAATCGGGTTGGATCCACTGTGGATTGGAAGCTTCAATCTTGCCGCGCGTGACGAAGACCCAGCCATCCCTGCCAATCAACTTCAAACCTTGTCGGTTCTGCGTCGAAATGGTGTTCACGATGCCACCTTCGTATTCGCACCGAATCGCGTAGCCCGCGGGGGTGTTGTAGATATCGCTTTCGGGAAATGTCCAATCGACCGCCTCGACACTGGTTGGACCGCTCTTATCCAAGTCTAACGCCCAATGCGCAATATCATTGTGGTGCCCGATCCAATCCATCAGCACACCTCCACCGTACGCGCGATGCCCGCGCCACCATCGATGGTGGCGCGCTCGCATGTACGGCAAAACCTCCGCAGGTCCGCACCAGAATTCGTAGTCCAGTTGTTTCGGTACTTTTGTGATCGCAGCGTCTCCTTGTGGCTTGTCGTATCCCTTGGGTAAGCCGACTTCGACAGTCTCGATTGGCCCCAGCACACCGTTCCGAGCTAGTTCGACAGCACGCCGGAAAAGCTTGTCGCTGCGTTGCTGAGAACCAGTCTGGAAAACCGCGCTCTGCCTAGCGACTTCGCGGTAGACCAATTGCCCTTCATGAAACAAATGCGTCACCGGTTTCTCGCAGTAGACGTCCTTTCCTGCGGAAAGTGAGTCCAGCGTACACTTCGCATGCCAGTGGTCCGGCGTCGCAATGACGACCGCGTCAATGTCGTCGCGCTCAATCAGCTCGCGATAGTCGCTGTAAGTTTGAACAACGCTTTGGGCAGACCTCTCATGCTTCTTGGCATACCCCTGTTCGATCTTTTTCTTCGCAGGGATCTTTCCAAACGCTATTCCCTTGCCCCAGGGTCGATCGCGATAGTGAAACTCGTCCACGTCGCAAACCGCAACGATCTGACACTCGTTTCGACCCATGAAGTGATCGATCAAGTTGTATCCTCGTGACCCCAAACCGATCACGCCCAGCTGAATTCGATCGGCTGGGCTTGTCGCATTCCCATTGCCCGCTTCGTCTGCGCCCGTTTCGTCTGCGCCCGCTTCTGCTGCGATTGCAAACCCCGATGCCGCACCCAGAATCGCTACTGAGTTACTAACAAATGCTCGACGGTTTTCTTTTAACATCTCGCCTTCCTCTCGAAGCTGACTGATTTTGTGAACTACAACTCTCAATTTTCAACTAGCGAAACAACTCAGGTTTCTCGTAAACACGTCGAATCTCACGATCGCTGAGCGATCGATCTGCAACCCATAGATGATCAAGCAAGCCATCAAAACGGTGCCCTATCACAAGGGCGGCTTTGGTATGGTCGAACGTCATCGGCGAGCTCATCGTAGCGCGACCCATCCGTCTTCCATCTAAGAACATTGACACAACACCTCCGGCCGATGGTGCAACTTCCTGCTCAGGTAAGTTTACACGATCGACCGTTACACACAGATGATGCCACTTTCCATCGGCAAAAGGAGCACGCTTGACTCGGACGAGCATCTGATCCGTTTCCGCGTTGGATGCCGTAATCCGAGAGTGCGGTGACGCCATCAATCGCAATTCAGACGACTCAAGTTCCACAGAAAGGGTCGGACCTGAATCTTTAGGCTGAGTCAATTGCAAGATGGAAGCGGTGCCGCCGCGAACATTCGCCTTGGCTCCAGAATCCGGATTTTTCGCATTTTCGTCCACATTGCACCGCACCCAAACACTGATGGTCGCCGACCAATTCGGAACCTTCGCCGGTCCACCATTGTGAAAATCATCAGCCTTGTAAAACAGAATCGGCCGCGTCTGGCCGCGAAAACGAATGGCATCACGCAGCAGGCCACCGTCCTGGATAATCGATTTATGGAAAGCAACTTGAGGCGTGATTTTCTCTCTCCGCACAACATCGCGAATCGATTCTGCCGCGCACATCCAACCCTCATCGCATGACAGATTCAGGTCGGCAACACCATCGAATGTCGCGACAAAGACAATTTCCGAAACGATGTCGTGGTCCATCTGCAGGCTGGGACCTTGGTCTTCTGCTTGCGGATCGACCGCTGAAGTCGGCCCACACAAGGTCATCGCGAGCATCAGCGGAATCATCGCCCAAAGACGTTTCACAACCGATTCGCCTTTTATTGCGAATGAACGAGAACGGCGTTGCCGCATTCATCACTCTACGTGCGGAAACGATACAATTTTCTTTCGGCAGCTTAACTGACAATGCGAGTGCACTGACATCGCGACACGGTTTCCACATCCCCGCGCAACTTATCATCAGGATACACAAAGTGATTCTGCCGTTTCACGCCAACATGATGAACCCAACTCCATTTCTGCCGATCATTTACATTTGTCTTTTGTGTGTTTCCCACTGCACGGCAACGGCTCAAAGCGTCATGCCGCTCCAGCGTGCCCATGCCCACAATGATTACCTGCACGAACGTCCGTTGCTTGACGCTCTCGACCAAGGATTTAGCAGCGTCGAAGCTGACATTTACCTCGTCGATGGCGAACTGCTGGTCGCGCACTATCAGTGGCAACTCCGTCCTGATCGATCGCTAAAAACACTGTACCTCGACCCGCTTCGTAAACGAGTAAAGTCCAATGGCGGGAGAGTCTTTGCCAATGGCCCAGAATTCACACTGCTTATTGACATCAAGTCTGACGCAACCTCCACGTTCCTAGCACTAAACAAACTGCTGGCCGAGTATCCCGATGTGTTTTCCCGAATCGAAGACAGCAAATCGATCGCAGGGGCGGTGACTGCCGTTATTAGCGGAAATCGCGACCAAAAAACCATCCTACAGTCGTCGCCTCGCTATGCAGGCATCGATGGACGACTGACCGATTTGGAGAGCGGCTTGCCAGCTCATGCGATGCCGTTGATCAGCGATCACTGGGGACGCAACTTTCGTTGGCGTGGTGAAGGTGAAATCTATCGTGAAGATGTCGAAAAGCTCAAGAAGATTGTGAACCAAGTTCACAGCAGCGGCCGACGCATTCGCTTCTGGGCGATTCCAGACCAACCACGGGTTTGGCGCGCAATGAACGATGCCAAGGTCGATCTGATCAACACCGACAAATTGGTAGAACTATCTCAATTCCTCCGAAACACTCCCACCAACCAATAGAACAACAAGAAGATATGAACAAGACTCTCGTTCTCCCATTCCTCATCGCGTTTTGCATTTGCTCAGATCTCAAAGGTGTAGAACCCGTTGAAATCCAAATTTGGCCAGGTGACCTGCCCGCAGGATCCATTCAATTTGATGACCAGAAGATCGCTGAGTTCAAGGCGAAGAACTCCGAAGAGCGAATTGCCTACGTGGACCGCGCGACGCTAACGCCCTTCCCTGCTCCAGCCGATACAGCGAACGGTTGTGCCGTCGTGATCTGCCCCGGAGGCGGATACAACATCTTGGCTTGGCCCAAAGAAGGCCTTGAAGTAGCCGAGTGGTTTAACTCGATTGGTGTTACTGCGTTTGTGCTGAAGTACCGAGTACCCAGGCGCGGCCCCGACAACTACCACTGGGAGCCGATGCAAGACGTGCAACGAGCGATTCGAGTCGTTCGGCGCGATTCGAAGCAGTACAACATCGATCCAGAGCGTATCGGAACGCTTGGCTTTTCCGCAGGCGGGCATCTGACCGTCATGTCCGGTGTGCAATACGAAACGAAGTGCTACGACCGAATCGACGATGCAGACGATTTAAGCTGCCGCCCCAATTTCATCTGTCCGATTTACTGCGCCTATCTTGGTGATAATTATGATGACAAAACGGAAGCAAAACTGGGCTCACTCGTAACCGTCACCAAAGACACGCCGCCAACATTTATGGCCGTGACCTGGGACGACAAAATGCGAGGTGCCCAATCAGCCTTGTTGTTCGCACGACTTCGCCGGCACGATGTCCCCGCCGAACTTCACGCCTACACCAAAGGCGGCCATGGCTACGGACTACGACCGTCCGAAGACGCAGTCTCCAAGTGGCCCGAGCATTTGCACTCATGGCTAAAGGCGAGCGGCTTTTTGAAAAGCAAATAGACTTTGATCTTCTCCGGCACGCGGCGAATGCAGCTTTAGTCCAACAGGTGTGTTAGTAAACCACTTCGCAACTTCGGCTCGAACCAAGTGCTCTTGGGCGGCATGACTTCGCCAGCATCGGAAACGGCCATCAACTGAGCAATCGACGTAGGGTACATTGATACGGCAAAAGCCCAGTCGCCGGAATCGACTCGCTTTTCTAGTTCTTTCGTGCCACGGATCCCGCCTACAAAATCGATTCGCGGATCGGTACGGACATCATCGATCCCGAAGATGGGGTTGATCACGCGCTGCTCCAAAATCGCAACGTCCAAACAATTGATCGCGTCGTCTTGGTCGATCGAATCGGCTGGCACAGTCAGCCGATGCCAAGACCCATCCAGGTAAACACAGAACGAACCGGAACTTGGCGGGACAGGATCGTCGGTCGGTTCGAGAGATCCAACTTCGGCAAGACGGCTGTGAATTTCTTCGGCGGTCATGCCGTTAAGGTCTTTGATGATTCGGTTGTAGGCCAGAATGTTCAACTCGCCGGCTGGAAACAACACCGTCAAGAACCAGTTGTATTCCTCTTCACCTGTGTGACTTGAATTCGCTTCGCGACGGGCTTTGCCAGCGCGCCATGCACTGGCGGCCCTGTGGTGGCCATCGGCAACATAAAACGCTGGCACATTCGTTAGCCCAGCGACGTACTCGCTGGCATCATCGATTTTCCAAACGGTATGCTGAACGCCATCGGCCGCCGTGAAGTCGTAAAGTGGATCACTGGCAATTGCCGACGCCACCAGTTCGTTGACCTTGGCATCGTCGCGATACGTCAGAAAAACAGGTCCGGCGTGTGCCTTTAGTGTGGTGACGTGTCGCGTGCGGTCGTCTTCCTTGGCCGGCCGCGTGAACTCGTGCTTCAGGATTAGATTGTTTTCGTAGTCGTCCACGTGACAGCAACACACAACGCCAACTTGGCTCTTGCCGTCCATGATTTGTCGGTACAAAAAGATGCTTTCGCTATCGTCTTGTTGCAGCACGCCTTCGCTCATGAACCGATTCAGATTCTCGGCAGCCTTGGCGTAGATTTCATCCGCGTAGGGGTTGGTGTCGGCTGGCAAATCGATGTCGGGTCGCACGACGTGCAAGAACGACTGATCGTTGCCCTCCGCCAGAGCGGCGGCTTCTTCGCGATTGACAACGTCGTAGGGAACGCTAGCGACGCGAGCAGCATTTTCGACGGTAGGACGGACTGCGCGGAAGGCTTTGACTCGTGGCATTTCAGTTGTCTCTTGGACTGAAAACGGGGACGGGAACAGGGGTCCACGTTATACGACAGAGACAAATCGACCGGCACCCCCGCAGAATCGCAGTTATCTGGTCCTGTATGCTCGCGTTTCTGCTTAGATCACTTCCGATAAGCGGACGGCACGGCGGCGCGTGCCTGCTACAATCGTGGGCCCTCAAACTTCCCTCCCGGAGCGTCTACCATGGTCCGTCGTCTGATACGCCTTGCTGCGATTGCTTTTGTAGTGTGCGGCTGGTTTACGTCAACCAACCACGCATCCGCTGCGAACGATGCCAGTGGAATGCTCGCCGAATCGGGCGTCACCGGTGGATTCGTCGTCTCATTGGGCAACACCGACGCAGACTTTCTGTCTGCGTTGGGCGAGAGTTCCTCGATTCAAGTCCATGCCTTAACACGAGATGCAGCGTCGATCGACGCGGTGCGAAAATCGCTTCGCGAAAAGAGTGTCTATGGCGACATCAGTATCGATCGCCTCGATGGCGACTCCCTGCCGTACGTCGACAACTTGGTCAATCTTTTCATCGCCGAAGACTTGGACTCAGTCGCGATGGATGAGGTGCTGCGTGTCCTGGTTCCCAATGGCGTCGCGCTGATCAAGGAGGGCGACTCTTGGAATAAAACAATCAAACCGCGACCGGACAATATTGACGAATGGTCTCACTATCTGCATGACGCGACCGGTAACTCGGTTGCCGATGATGATGTCGTCGCGCCGCCACGACACCTGCAATGGGTAGGCAGTCCAAAATGGTCGCGGCACCACGACCGCATGGCCAGCATGAGCGCTTTGGTGTCCACCGGCGGCCGCATGTTTTACATCATGGATGAGGGCAGCCGGATTTCAATTCAGCTTCCATCGAAATGGAAACTCATCGCGCGAGACGCGTTCAATGGTAGCGTCCTTTGGAAACGCGACATCGACGAATGGCAAACACACCTTTGGCCTCTCAAGAGCGGTCCCACTCAGCTTTCGCGCCGTTTGGTTAGCGACGACAAACATGTCTACGTCACACTTGGTTTCAACGCACCACTAACTGCATTGGATGCTGCAACCGGTGAGACGGTGCAGACTTACGAAGGCAGCGATGCGACTGAGGAAATCATTACGACCGGCGGAAAACTATTCCTGGTTGTTCGCAAGGGCAAAGCTGAACTTCAAGACTACGTGCCCCTATTTGGCACCGTCGGCGACCAAGCACGCAGCCGCGACATCTTTCACAACGAAGAACCCCGAGTCCTGATGGCATTTGACATCGCCACCGGCCAACAGCTCTGGGCCAAGCAAACCAAGGTTTCACCCCTGACCATGGCCGCCGATGGTGACAACGTATTCTTTCACGATGGCGAAAAGGTCGTCGGTGTGAATCAGAAAACTGGCAACGTTCAGTGGCAGTCCGAGTCAGTCACGCGTCGGCAGTCCTTTACGTTCAACTTCGGGCCGCGACTGGTCGTCCATGAAGATGTTGTGTTGTACTCGGGTGGCGACGGCAAAATGAAAAGCTTCGATGCCAAGAGCGGCGCAGAACTTTGGAACAGCGACTTTCCCAATAGCGGATACCAAAGCCCACAAGACCTGATGGTCATGAAGAACCTGGTTTGGCTCGCACCGCTGACTTCGGGCAAAGACTCGGGCGTTTACAAAGGCCGCGATCCTCGCACTGGCGAAGTGAAAAAGGAATTCGCGCCGGATGTCGAAACCTACTGGTTCCATCACCGCTGTTATATCGCCAAAGGCACACAGAACTTTCTGATGCCTTCGCGAACCGGGATCGAGTTCGTTGATCCGGATAAGGAGCACTGGGACATTCATCACTGGGTTCGTGGCGGATGCCTGTACGGAGTGATGCCGTGCAATGGCCTGACTTACGCGCCGCCGCATAACTGTGCGTGTTATCCGGAAGCGAAACTGTTTGGTTTTAATTCGCTGGCCCCGATGGCACCAACTCGCCCCATTCCCGCCGAAGTCCCCGAGAAAGGTCGACTGGAAAAAGGCGTTGCTTTTGAACAGAAACTGGCAGAAGCTGCACCTAAAACCTCTGATGATTGGCCAACTTACCGTCACGACCAAACACGCAGCGGAACCACATCGCGGCCGGTTGATGCAGCCGTTTCGACGCAGTGGTCAGCGGATTTAGGCGGTCGGATCACTTCGCCAGTCATCGCCGACGGAAACGTGTACATCGCCAAGATTGACGCACACACATTGCACGCCTTGGACGAATCAACCGGCCAGGAAAAGTGGACTTTCACCGCAGGCGCGCGAATCGATTCGCCGCCAACAATTCATCGAGGCCGCGTCGTGTTCGGCGCCACGGACGGATGGGTTTATTGCCTGACAACCGCTGGCGACTTGGCATGGCGATATCGAGCCGCGCCGTTGGATCGTCGAACCATGGCTTATGAACAACTGGAATCCCTGTGGCCTGTCCACGGCAGCGTACTGATTCATAAAGACACGGTCTACTGCGTTGCCGGACGATCCAACTTCCTTGACGGCGGCCTGCGGCTGATTCGATTGAACTTGGCCGATGGCGAGAAACTGTCCGAGACAATCATGGACGAAACCAACCCCGAAACCGGCAACAATTTGCAGGAGAAACTGCAAGTACTGCAAATGCCCGTTGGACTTCCTGACATTCTGTCATGCGACGGCAAACACATTTTCATGAAGTCGCAAAAGTTCGACTTGGAAGGCAATCGGCTTGAGATCGGACCCAATTCGGGTGACTTCGCCAGTCAAGCATCGAAGCAACGTGGCGAAGACGCACACATTTTTGCCCCCATGGGATTCTTGGACGAGACTTGGTTCCACCGTTCGTATTGGGTGCTCGGCCAGAGTTTTGCGGGCGGTCACGGTGGATACTACCAAGCGGGTCGTTTCGCACCATCCGGTCGGCTACTCGTCAACGGAAACGGGTACGTATTTGGATACGGACGCAAACCACAGTACCTGCGTTGGACGACGACCCTGGAACACCAACTCTTCGCAGCCGATCCCAACCCACCGGAGATCCCCAAAGATTTCCTCGCCAAGAAAGGCAAAGGTTCTGCCGGTGCCAGTTCTTATGCGACTTTCCCCAAAACTCCTAGTCTGGATCCGACCGGCAAACCGCTGACGATCGAGGCCTGGGTGACCGCCACCAAACCTCAAGGCGTGATTGTCGCCCGTGGCGGACCATCCGAAGGGTTCGCGTTAACCATCGAAGGTGGCAGGCCTACGTTTCATGTTCGCGCGGGCAACAAGCTAACGACGATTTCTGGCAAGAAACGAATTGTCGGCGGCTGGCATCACGTCGCCGGCGTCCTGGCGGATGACAAGTCGATGACTCTCTACGTGGATGGAAAGAACGTTGGAAATGCCAAGT
Organism: uncultured Pirellulaceae bacterium; assembly: GCA_964444105.1. Taxonomy (GTDB): domain Bacteria; phylum Planctomycetota; class Planctomycetia; order Pirellulales; family Pirellulaceae; genus K23-9. The sequence continues at coordinate 21,566 of CAYUGI010000039.1, read as the reverse complement.
CGAACTCGCTGATCAAATCGGATCCGGCTCAACCCTTAGATGTCGGTGCTGATGGCCAAACAGCGGTCGGCGGCTATAAGTCACCAATGCAGCTATCAGGAGTGGTCGATGAGGTGCGTTTGTACTTTGCTGCTGCGTCGGCAGAGCAAGTCGCCAAGCGTCACGCGGACGGGAGCGAAATATCAAGCGACGCTGTCCTCGCGGTTAGCTTCGATGATGGCTCCGCTCGAGACCATTCGATTCAGCGCAACAATGGAACGGTCGAAGGCGGCAAGCCTGTCGATGGAAAATTCGGAAAAGCGATTCAGTTCACTGCGAAAGGCAAGAAGAAGGGTGGCAACAGCACAGTCAAACCGGGCGACAGCTTGGTTGATCCAAAGTGGACACAAGACGTGCCGATCTATGTTCGTGCCATGGTGCTGGGCGGCAAAACGCTGTTCATTGCGGGACCACCGGACATCATCGATGAAGAAGCCACTTTCAAACAATTGTCCGAGTCAGATCCGCGAGTGACGCGATTGTTAACGAAACAAGACGACGCTTTGGAGGGCCAGGACGGAGCACAGCTTTTGTCCGTCGACATAGAGACCGGTAAAGTCGTCAACACGGTTAATCTAAAATCCCTTCCTTCGTGGGATGGGTTGGCGGGTGCCAACGGCAAGCTATTTCTATCAACGCTAGATGGCAAAGTCATGTGCTTTGGCAAATAGTACCCGACGCTAACTCATATAACCTCTCCTGGCGAAGTGGTCGGGTCTAATGAATAGTAGAACTCAATGATGATTTTCACTCTCCCTCCGGGAGAGTCGAGCCTTAGCGAGGAGAGGGCAGATTCAGATTGCCAGCACAATTTGCTGCTACACGTGCGTTTCCCTCTCCGGCCGCTACTGCGTCCGACTCTCCCAAGGGGAGAGTGAAGCAAGTGACGTCCACCATACGACTGAGAATCGCTACGACCGCGACGCAGGAGTGGGAAACAATCCGGCGTCCTAACAGCAAACGAAATCCATGCAACGACTTACGCTCCCACTCATCACCATCGTATTGCTCGCTGCCACCGCGGCTGCGTGCAATATTCCCGTGTTCCGATACGCGTTGGAACGTTGGAAGCCAGATGCCTGCGAAGTGAGAATCTACTTTCCTGACGAACTAAGTCAGAACCAAGAGACAATTCTTGAGAGCCTAGACAAAGCATCCCCGAGCATTCGTATCGTTCGCGACAAAAAGACGAGCAAGATCGGAGGGGACAAAGGGCCGCTCGTCCCGCAAGCCGTTGTGAACTGCAAAGTGAATGGCGGAAGAACGATTGAAGTCTGGAAAGGTAACCCAAACAAATTGTCCGAATTGCAATTGGCTCAGTCACCTGCACGCAGAGAAATATTCCGTCGCCTTTTGAAAGGAGACTCCATCGTATGGCTCATCGTCGAATCCAGCGACGCGGCCAAGAATGAAGCCATCAAAAAACGGCTGCAAGATCGCTTCGCTTTACTCACCGAGAAAATCGAGCTGCCCGAAGGGATTGGTTTGCCCGGTTCGGAACTTTTCTCCGAAGTTCCCCTTTTGCTTCAGTTCAGTACGTTGGCAATCCAAGCGGATGATCCCAATGAAGTTTTCCTGCTCAAATTGCTAACTACAATTGAAGGCAAAGCGTATCGAAGCGGCGAACCATTGGTCGTTCCTATCTTTGGTCGTGGGCGGGCTTTGGAGGTTATTCCAGCCAACGAGCTGAGCGACCAATTGATCGACGACTTGACCGTGTTTTTGTCGGGAGCGTGTTCCTGCCAAGTCAAAGAACGCAATCCTGGGTTCGACTTGCTGATCACTGGCGATTGGGACACGGAACTGTTCGGAGCGGATGGGGAGGTTCCCGAAGACACACCCCTTCATCAACAACAAAACGCGCCTCCCGCCAAGCTCGCCATTCCACCTGGACGCAAGTAGCCCCGCCTCTAGCGTCTAATTATCTCGCCTGGTTTTCGACCAACACCCTCCCATGAACAAACTCCTCGCCCTCATCGTCAGCTCCTGCATCTTGCTGGCCGGAATGGTCTTCTTACTCGTCCGTGATGATCAGTCAACGTCGATCACCAACGCCGAAGGTGACACGGTTCAACCGCTCGTTCTGTTTTGCGCCGCCAGTAACCGTGCCGTCATGGAAGCGATTCGAGGTGACTACGAAGCTGAATTCGACCGACCGCTGCAAATTCAATACGGTCCATCGCAGACACTGCTTTCATCCATCGAAGTTAGCAAAACGGGCGACTTGTTTCTGCCAGCCGACGATAGCTACTTGGACATGGCCAGCGACAAAGAGCTTGTTGCTGAAGTTATTCCGCTTGCGAAAATGCAGGCGGTCATCGCAGTTAAAAAGGGCAATCCCAAATCCATCCAATCGCTGTCCGACCTGCTGGTCGAAGACATACGATTCATTCAAGCCAACCCTGAGGCAGCCGCGATCGGCAAACTCACGCGACGGGTTCTGTCGGAAATGGGCTTATGGGAAGACCTAAACGACGCCACAATTGCGACGCATACGACCGTAACTGACGTCGCACGCGATATCGATGTGGGTGCCGCTGACGCAGGGATTGTATTTGACGCTGTCCTGCATACTTTCGACGGAGTTGATTTCGTCGAGGTTCCAGAGCTGACCGACGCGAAAGCCAAGATCTCAATCGGTGTGATTGCATCAAGCAAGCAACCGCAAGCCGCCCTGCACTTCGCGCGATACGCTGCAGCAAAAGATCGCGGTATGAAGCGATACAGAGAATTTGGTTTTCGAGTCAGCGGTAACGAAGCGTGGAGTGCCAAACCAGAACTGAGCATTTTCGCGGGTTCCATGCTGCGTCCAGCGATCGAAGACACCATTACTGAATTCGAAGAACGCGAAGGCATCCGTGTCAATCGCGTCTACAACGGCTGCGGCATCCTGGTTGCAAACATGAAAAGCGGCCAACGCCCGGATGCCTACTTCGCCTGTGACAGTGAATTCATGGATCAAGTCACCGACCTGTTTCCCGAACGCGTGAATGTCACCGAAAACCAGTTGGTCATCTTGGTGCAAAAGGGGAACCCAAAGAACATCACGACACTGAAAGATCTCACTCGCAAGGGTCTTCGAATCGGCGTCGGGCACGAAAAGCAATGCGCGATGGGTTGGCTGACACAGAAAACTTTTCGCGAAGGTGGTATCCAGACCAAGGTCATGGATAACGTCACCGTCCAGTCGCCAACAGGTGACATGCTGGTCAACCAAATGCAAGCCGGATCTCTGGACGCTGCCGTGGCCTACCTGAGTAACGCGGCCGGTGCAGCGGAGTTTTTGGACGCCTATCCGATCACCGGGATCTCGTGCAGCACCGCGACTCAACCTTGGGCAGTCGCGACAGACTCCAAGTACCCCGAAACAGCAAGCCGGCTTTTTCAATTGATCTGTTCCGCCAAGTCACAAGACGGATTTGTTGCAGAAGGTTTTCGTTGGAAGCTGGACAAAGTAGAATCAATCGAAGAGTCAGTTGGTAAAAACATGGAGGTAGAAAAATAGTTGGTCTCCCGCCTTTAGGCGACTTCAGCTGCACTTAGGCCGGCTAAAGCCGGTACACCAACAAGTGCTAACGAACTATCTGGATTAGCTTCGCCTGCCTGACATTTTCCTACCTCACCAATTTTTCTACCTGCATCTTTCTACCTCCACTTTTCTACCTACCTAGCATGCCATCGCTTTCGTCTACCTCGTCGGGCCAACCGCCACGACGCCAGCGATCGGACAACTTGTTCTTTTTAGTGATGAGCGGCATCTCCGCATGCTTTGTCTTGTTGATCGTTCTGTTGCTTGCTGCCGACATGATGTCCACATCATGGACCGACTTTCGTGATGCCCTAACAAAACCCGAAATCCGATCGGCGTTCAAGCTGACGCTCATTTCATGCACGGTCGCCGCAATTTTGTCTCTTTGGGTTGCGACACCGCTAGGCTACTTACTTTCGCGATACAAGTTCCCCGGACGTTGGCTGATCGACACGTTGGTGGACATTCCTATTGTGCTACCGCCGCTCGTGTTGGGGCTCAGTTTGCTGATCCTCTTCCACCTACCAATCTTTGGCTGGCGACTTGAGGACTGGTTGCGTGATACCGTCGGCTTTCCGGTCACCTACCGATGGCCTGCTGTGATCCTTGCCCAGTTTTCGGTGGCCTGCGCGTTCGCGGTACGCACCATGCGAGTGACTTTCGATCAGATCAGTCCGCGTGCTGAAGACGTCGCTCGAACGCTCGGATGCACCCGCGCGGAAGCCTTCCTGCAGATCGCTATTCCACAGGCATGGCGAGGCATGATCGCAGCATTCACGATTGCGTGGGCTCGAGCACTGGGTGAGTTCGGACCGATCCTTGTGTTCGCGGGTTCGACGCGAATGAAAACCGAAGTTCTCTCGACGACTGTCTTCTTGGAGTTATCAATTGGTCAACTGGATGCCGCCGTCGCAGTCTCACTGTTGATGGTCGCCATGGCCGTCGTCGTGCTATTGATCCTGCGAATGCTGGGAACAGGATTGTCGGCATGATCCAGCTACAAAACATCTCGATCACTGCGGGCGATTTCTCGCTGCGTGACTTGACTTTTGAGATCGCCGACGGGCAATATGCCATGCTGATGGGACGTACGGGTCGCGGTAAAACGACTATTCTGGAGACGATCTGCGGCCTGCGAAAACCGTCCGCTGGAACGATACTCGTCGACGAAGTCGATGTCACGACTTGGGCACCGGGCGATCGACAGATCGGATACGTTCCGCAAGATCTTGCTCTCTTTCCAACGTTCACGGTCCAAGGGCACATCGAATTTGCGCTGCGTCTTCGCAAGTGGTCGGCAACTGACATCAAAGACCGCACAGCCGAGATGGCAGATGTACTGGGGATCGCTCACCTACTGGATCGCAATATCGATGGGCTCAGTGGCGGTGAATCGCAGCGTGTCGCACTTGGTCGCGCGTTGTCATTTCGACCGTCAGTCCTACTGCTGGATGAACCGCTCAGCGCATTGGACGACGCCACACGAACTGAAATGCAAGATTTACTGCGCGATGTCAAATCCAAAACCGGAGTGACCACGCTGCACGTCACCCACAGCAACGAAGAGGCTGATGCACTAGCGGACGTGAGGCTAACACTCGAAGACGGCGTGCTGACGACATAACCGCAACTCGCCTACGCCTGCAGCGCTCGCAAGATTGCATCGACGTTTGTCTTTGCGTCGCCGAACAGCATGTGGGTGTTCTCTTTGTAGAACAACGGGTTGTCCACACCTGCGTAGCCGGTCGACATCCCGCGTTTCATCACGATGCAAGTCTTGGCTGTCCAGACTTCAATCACAGGCATGCCTGCGATGGGGCTGTTTGGATCTTCTAACGCGGCAGGATTCACGATGTCGTTTGCACCAATCACTAGAATCGCGTCGGTATCAGACATGTCTTCGTTGATTTCGTCCATCTCCAACACAATGTCGTACGGCACATTCGCTTCGGCCAACAACACATTCATATGCCCCGGTAGCCGACCGGCAACGGGATGAATGGCAAAGCGTACAGCCTTATCTCGCTTGACTAGCAACTTAACGACCTCCGCAAGGGAATGTTGTGCTTGCGCGACAGCCATTCCGTAGCCAGGAACGATCACGATGCTTTGCGCTTCATCCAAAGTCGCCACTGTGTCATCGACACTGAACTCCGTCACGGTTCCGTCGATCGCTGCGGCGGGACCTCCGCCACCGGTACCGAAGCCACCCAAAATGACGCTCACGAAGCTCCGATTCATTGCAGCGCACATGATGTAGGACAAAATCGCGCCACTGCTGCCAACCAATGCACCAGTTACGATCAGCAAATGATTGTGCAACATGAATCCCGCCGCAGCGGCGGCCCAGCCGCTGTACGAATTCAGCATCGACACGACGACCGGCATATCGGCACCACCAATCGCGGCAACCATGTGGACGCCAAGAACTGACGCGATCAGCGTCATCAACATCAATGGCACCATGGCTGGCTCGCCCGCTCCACCCGCGCGGCAGAACCAAACACCCAACACAGCACTTGCCACCAACATGGCGATATTCACGTAATGTCGGCCAGGCAATGTCAGCGGCTTCCCACCAACCGTGCCACGCAACTTCAAAAACGCAAGAATCGAACCCGTGAACGTGATCGCGCCGATGAAGACACCGACGAAAATCTCAATGTTGTGGATCAATAGTTGCGTTGCCGACTTTACAAAGCTCGCACTTCCAGCAGGCATGTGGTGCTCGGAATTTGCCAGAAACGATTGAACATCGGCTTCACTCAAGTGAGTCGACACACCCACCAAAACAGCAGCCAGTCCGACGAAACTGTGCAATAGCGCGACCAGTTCAGGCATACCAGTCATAGGCACGCGCCAAGCAAGCGTCACGCCAAGTAGCGTGGCTGGTATCACGGCCATAATCAGCCATGCGTACCCGCCGGTCATGTAGCCGAACAAAGTCGCTGCGACGGCCAACACCATGCCGACCATGCCCAGCAAATTGCCGCGCGAAGCAGTCGTTTGATTTGACAGACCGCTTAAACTCAGCACGAAAAGCACTGCAGCAGCGATGTAGGTCACGTTTGCAATCGATTGGTTCAACGCGATCGATTGCGTCATCGCGATTAGACCGCGAGCAAAGTCAATTTCCATCATGTCTCGTCGGATGCCTTACTTGCGGAACATTTTCAACATGCGGTGGGTGACCGAAAAACCGCCAGCGATATTGATGGAGGCAAAGAAAATTGCGATTGCACCACACATTGCGGCAACGGAATTTTCCGCTCCTACTTGGATCATCCCGCCCACCAAGATGATCCCGCTAATAGCGTTAGTCACACTCATCAAGGGAGTGTGCAGCGACGCGGAGACATTCCAAATGACTTGCCACCCAACGATACAAGCCAGCACAAACACCGTTACGTCTGTGATAAAACCCTGATCGCCTGTCATTGCTACGCCTACCAACGCCAAGACGGCTGCAGCAAGCATGATCCATGTCATCGTTGCCGACGTTTCGGCAACGACGGGTGCTTTGGCCGCCTCGACGGCAGTTTCGTCTTTCTTGGGAGCTGCGGTGACCGATACGGGAGGAGGTGGCCAAGTGATCTCGCCCTCTTTTACGACCGTCGCACTGCGAATAACCACATCATCGAAATCAATGCGGAAATTCTTGCCGCCGCCCATGTCTTCCAGTAGGTGGTACAGGTTCGTTCCGTAAAGCTGGCTGGACGTGTGCGCCAGGCGACTGGCAAGGTCGCAGTAGCCGACAATGTGAACCCCGTCATAGTTGATGACTTCGTTTGGCACCGTCACGGCGCAATTGCCGCCTTGTTCGGCAGCCAAGTCAACAACAACACTGCCCGGCCGCATCGACAACACCATTTCTCGCGTGATCAACTCTGGGGCCGGTCGACCTGGAATCAAAGCCGTCGTGATGATGATGTCCACTTCCTTGGCTTGCTGAGCAAACAATGCCATTTCAGCGTCAATGAACTCCTTGCTCATTGTTTTGGCGTAGCCACCGCTGGTGCCACCCTCCTCATCTGCCTCGAATTCCAACATCAAGAATTCAGCGCCCATGCTTTTGACTTGTTCGGCAACCTCCGGTCGCACGTCAAAAGCTCGGACGATCGCGCCCAAACCTCGAGCAGTTCCAATCGCAGCCAGCCCCGCCACACCCGCACCGATCACCATCACTTTGGCTGGCGGGACCTTACCTGCTGCCGTGATTTGTCCCGTAAAAAATCGCCCGAATAGACCCGCCGCCTCCACGACCGCACGATAACCAGCGATGTTTGCCATGCTGCTTAGCGCATCCATTTTCTGCGCACGGCTAATTCGCGGAATCGCATCCATGGAAATCGCGGTCGCGCCGCGTGCCGCGATTTCTTTTAGCAAGTCCTCGTTTTGCGCCGGTGCCAAGAACGTGATCAGTGTTTGATCCTGACGAAGCTGACTGACCTCCGAAGGATCGGGACTACGGACTTTCAGGACGATGTCTGCTGATCGCCAAATCGTGGCGGCATCCTGAACGAGTTCACAACCAGCTTTTTCGTAAAGTGGGTCGGGAAAGCTCGCCGTTTCACCCGCGCCAGATTGCACCAAGACATCGAAACCAAGTTTCTCGATCAGTCGACGCGCAGTCTCGGGAGTCGCCGCAACGCGACATTCACCTGGATAGACCTCTTTTGTGATTCCAATCTTCATCGAAGACACACCGCCGGAGAGTTCGAGACGCCAATCGCAATGACGCTGTTAATACGTGGAAAAAGACATCCGCGTCGTGCTACTCGGTGACGACGCCAGTTCATTCCCAGGCAGCAATGTTAAGGCACCGACGTAGCCGGTGCTACTAGACGGGGTCACTAGACGGGGCTACTAGACGGGGCTACTAGACGGGGCTACTAACGGGGTTACTAAACATCAGCGCCCGATGGATCTGGTCTACAATGTCAGACTCGTTACCCTGTCAGCACCCAAAGCCACGGCGTTGTGAAGCGATGGTCCGACCCTCATTCCTGATCGCGTTGGTAGCGGCTTGGACATTGTGTCCGGCGTGGCTTCTGTCGGCAGACGATCAAGTGCTGTCCCCCTCCGAATTGGCTAAGACAGTTAATGACTTACGGAGCCCTCGTTTCTCAACTCGTGAATCAGCGACGCGAAAACTACAGCAATCCGGTAGCGCTGCCGTTCCAGCACTGAAAGCTGCTGTTGCGCAAGGTGGTGTGGAAACGATCTCACGCAGCATGGGCATTTTGCATCACTTTCATCTCGATGGTGATACACAACTCTCTCGTTTAGCTTTCGGAGCGATTCGCGAAAGTCGTGAGCTTTTGCCCGGCAAGAGTTCGCCGCAAACAGCGAACACAATCAAACACCTTTGGATGAAGTGGGAACGCAAAGCGAAAATACTGCTGGAGAAGCGAGGAGCAAAGAGTTCCCGATCTGACTGGACCAAGATCACCATCGACGAGAAATGGAGCGGCGACGATCGCGACCTACGACAGTTCCATTACATTTCACACGTAGGCACGCTCAATATCAGCGAGTCTTCGATCGCTGACAGCGGACTGCAAGAACTTTGCTACTTGCCTCATCTTCACACCTTGCGCGTAACCGTTCGAGGATCGGGTCTTGTCCACCTGCAGCACTTACCCTCGCTGTCATTTCTCTCGCTTAAAAAGTCGCATCTCGATACAGGCGTGTTGGCTGGACTAATCGGCTGCAATCAACTTCAGAGCCTGGGCTTGGATGACACAAATGTCACCAACGCTGACCTCGAAAAGCTTCCGGTGTTGCCGGAACTCCGCGATGTTTGGCTCAACCGAACACAAGTCAGCGATGACGGCTTGGCTCACATGGCAAGCATGCCCAAGTTACGAAAACTCATTCTCACCGGAATCACCGTCAAAGGCCCCGGTCTTTCACATCTCGCAAAAGTACCCACCCTGGAATACATTTCGCTAAAACACACAGGATGTAACGATGCCTGCATGCCCTTTGTCGGTCAGCTCACGCAAGTCACCTCGTTGGGGCTGGATGATACGCTTTTGACGGACGAAGGCATGCAGCACATCGAATCACTCGCGGCAAATTTGGACACACTTTGGTTGACCAACGCGGAAATCAGCAATCGTTCGGCACGCCACCTGGCAGAGCTTACCAATGTCAAACGCATGTATTTGTCGGGCACCAAACTATCGCAAGCGTCCATTGGCGAGCTTCGCAAGACGCTACCGAAATGCAAGATCACCTTTGAGCAACCAAAGTCAGAATGAACTTCGACGTTCCTAACACTCATGCCTCCCAAACCATCCGCGAAGCGAAGAACAAACGTAGTTAAGAAGCTTGCGTTTTCATTGCTCATTACATCGTTCTTTTTTCTGCTGGCCGAAGGCGCCTTAGCACTGTTTGGTGTCGGAAAAGAATCGTCGGCCATCGACAGCTTTGCTGGATTTTCCAACCAACACCCGTTGTTCGTGGCCGAACCTGCTAGCTCCGACCCAAGCCGCTTGCGCACGGCAACCAACAAACTTGTTTGGTTCAACGACCAGTCATTTACCGCCAAAAAGGCTGAAGGCACTCGACGGGTCTTCTGCGTCGGCGGATCCACCACGTTTGGTCGTCCCTACGACGATGCAACCTCGTTCTGCGGCTGGCTACGAGAGCTTCTTCCGTTCGCTGACGACACCGTTCGTTGGGAAGTCATCAATGCTGGCGGCGTCAGTTACGCCAGCTACCGTGTCGCCTCAGTCATGGAAGAACTCGCCCAATACGATCCCGATCTTTTCATCGTCTACACAGGGCAAAACGAATTCCTGGAACGTCGAACCTATGCCGGCATTTTTGGACAGTCAGAGACTCAGCGAAATTTGACCGCATCGCTCAGTCGCACACGTACATTCAACGCGATCAAATGTTTATTCCGGCCGGAGCAAGAGCCTGGTGTCGGGAAAGCACCGTCTGTCGAAGGTCTCTCCGGCGAAGTCAATGAGATGCTAAACCATACCGTGGGCCCCGCCGATTATCACCGCGACGACCAATGGCATGATGAAGTCGTGAAGCACTTCGAGGCAAACTTACATCGCATGAGCAAGACTGCGAAACAAGCCGGAGCTGAGATCTTGTTCGTCGTGCCTGCATCAAACGAAAAGGATTGCTCACCCTTCAAAAGTGAGCTCGATCCGAAAATTGCGAAATCACAACAGGAGCTTTTCTATGCGGAATTTGCTACCAGATCAAAACTGTCCGCCGAAGAACGCCTGCATTTGCTTGAAGACCTCCAATCGCGCGAACCTGGCTTTGCGGACGTCGACTATGAACTGGGAAAAGCCTATTTGGATGCTATGCACTTGGATCAAGCAAAATCAGCTTTTCAACGTGCGCTAGATCACGACGTCTGCCCCCTGCGAGCAACGACACAGATTCAGTCAGGGATTCGGTCATTTGCCGCTTTAAACAAGATCGCGATAGTCGACTTCGACAAACGACTTCGGCAGCTATGCCAACAGGAATACGCCCACACGATTTTGGGGGAAGAGTATTTTTTGGATCATGTCCATCCAACGATTCAGACTCACCAAAAACTGGCGCTTTGGATCTTGGACGTTCTGCAAGAAGACGACTTGATCGCCAAGAATCCAATCAAATCAGCAGACATCGACCAAGTCAATCGCTCGGTACTTGCCAACATCGACGACCAGGAGCAAGGCGTCGCGTTGCGAAACTTGGCGAAGGTACTGCACTGGTCGGGAAAATTCTCCGAAGCCGCACCGCGAGCGCAGGACGCTTTGGCACGTTTGCCAGATGACCCGGAGAGCCTACTCATACTTGCCGACTGCACAAACCAAACCTCCCATGGCGATCTGGACCAGCTGGAAGAAGCTGTTGCGATCTACGACCAACTGCTGGACGCTGCGCCAATGTACTCACGTGCCTACCTTCCCTTCGGCGAACTCCTCTTCGACTTGAAACAGTACGAACGCGCAGAGACTGTCCTTTCGGTAGCCGTCTTGGCCCTTGCGCCAGATAGTCCCAATCAAACGCGTGCTCAGTACTTTCTAGGTGTCACCTACTTAATGCTCCATGATTACCAGCAAGCCGAATCGCTCTTATCAAACGTCGACAAAATCTACCCAGACGACCCCAGCACCTTGCTATTCCTCGCGCAGGCAAAAGCGGGTTTGGGTGAAATCGATATTGCCGCCAATATCTATCGGCGGATGTTAAAGTGGTCGCCTGAAGACACCGACGTTCTCAATCGGCTAGGGCTACTACTTTTGAAGAGCAAGCAACCCGAGAAAGCGACAAAGCACTTCAAGGCGATTCTTGAACTAGAACCCGATAACGCAGACGCAGCTGCCAATCTTGAAGTCGCTCGGCAAATCGTGACGCCTTAGTCTTTCAAAGCCCGACTCGCTTCATGACGAACCAATCACGATGTCAAGAATTCGATCATGGCATTAGCAAGACAGTTTTTGCCTGCGTCGTCAAATCGAACGAACATCGGAAACGAATTGATTTCCAAAAACACTGGCGACTTCATTCCTGACCGGCAGCGAAAGTCCAAGGCGCAGTAGTCAAATCCAATTTCACTGGCCAATTGACGCGAGGGTTCAATCAACTCACCGGGAACATCGACTTGCTTGACTTCGACTGAATCGTCTTCTCGGTAGTCCAGCTTGGTGGTTTGCAAATGAAAGCCGTATGTCTTTCCTTCGATACAAAAGACTCGCAAGTTTTCACCCTGTAGTCTTTCCTGAACAAATTGAGGCCCCAAGCTTGCAAGCCGATCGGTGTCTTGATGAATATCCGAGACGGACAGCGTGTGTGCACCGCCACCGAGCGGTTTGACGGCGCGAGATCCTGGATCGGGAATCGTTTGCAAAGGTGTCAGGTCACCCATCACCAACGTTTCGGGAATGGGAAACCCCAGGTTCTTTGCGTGCCTCAGGTTGCGCGATTTGTTGTTGGCGTCGGTCAGGCAACGACGATTTAGAATCTTGATCTCAGGCCAAGCCAGCACATAGGACTGGATCGTGTCAAACGCGGCTAAGTTCTTTTGCGCATTGCCGTCAAACACGTTGTAACGCAGAAAAACGCTGGTGGGCTGAATCGTATCGCCACCCACGTCCAACTGTGGTGAATCGAAGTCCCAAGCAATTCGATTTGCGTCGTCGTGGTCGGTATCCCAAAAGAAATACTCAAAATCGCGAATGTGTGTTTGGTCGACGATCCGTTGCGTATTTGGATCGGACTCTCCACCTACAATGAGTAACAAAGGTCAAACCCTTTTTGAGAGGCAGTTACCATCGGCGGAAGTTTTTCCAAACGCTGGGCAATTGATCTCGAATCCTGCCGCTCCCAAACGAAGGTGTGTTTATGGGGCGTGATCCCTCTTCACCCAGTGCTCGAGTGGATGGGCGTGGTGTTGAAACTGGTGGCGTCGAAACTGGTGGCGTCGAAACTGGTGGCTGGGGCAACTGAGAGGGGGGCCACTGGGACGATTCTTCACCGACACGCATGGTCGTGGCTTTGGGTGGTGGCTGGGGGAGCGTTTGAGATTCTTCGCCAACGGCAAACGTCGTTGGGTTGGGGCTCGACTCTTCTCCGACTGCTAGAGTGGTAGCCGGTGGACCGGTCTCTTCACCATACGCTTGTGTTGTGGGCTTTTGACATTTCGGTGGTGAACCTTCTTCTCCCAAAGCCTGTGTTGTTGGCGTAGGGTTGCTCTCCTCGCCAACAGCATAGGTCGTGTAGACGGGCTGTCCCTCTTCGCCAATCGCTTGGGAAGTGTAAGTCGGCCGTCCTTCTTCGCCTTGCGCAGCGGAGGAAGGTGGTTGCCCCTCTTCTCCAAATGCCTGTGTCGTAGCAGGTGGTGACGGATTGCTTTCTTCACCGACGGCAAAAGTGGTTGCGCGCGGCGGTTGTACAGCTGGGTTTCCTTCTTCCCCCACACTCAGAGTTGTATTGGGAGGCCGAGTACTGGGAGGTCTCGTATTGGGCGGTCTAGTATTGGGCGGCAGAACACTCGGAGGATTCGGGGACGGAGCCGCGGTTCCTTCCTCGCCCAACGCCATCGTCGTCGCAAATTGCTGAGCTCCCGCGCTGTGCGAATCAAGCAATGAATAGGCCACCGCCGATGAGGCACCCAATGCCACAACTTGACGCAAAAAATCACGGCGTCCAACTTGGCCAGCATTCTTCTGCTGAATCAAATCTGCGATTCGCTTTTTGTTTTCAATGGTAGACATATTATGCGGTCGTTGATGAGATGAACTGAATTTGATTTCGTGCTGCCGCTTCCTTGACGCCAATCTCGCTCCGTCGTCCAGTTTAGCTGAAGCCGGAAAAGGACGCAGCGTTGATTTGCACGGACTACAGCGCGTCGGTTTCGCATGCACACAAGAACACCTCGCCGTTCAAAAGAACGCGAGGTGATGAAGTTTGGCTAGGGTTCGCGTTACCAGTTTTGATAAGTCGTCGGATAGACGGGGTAGGTTTGGTAGGTCGGACGATTGTCGATCGCACGAGCATTGCTGGTGCTGTTGTTCCAAAACGCGTTTGCCCGTGAATTGGCCGTTGCGTTAGACCAATTGCCATTGGCAACTGCAGTGCCGTTGCTGCGAGCAAATCCGTAGTAAGCGTTTGCGGTCGAGTTCACATGCGATCGAGATCCCCATCCATTGGCATGAGATTGTCCGTTGCTGATTGCAACGCCCCCGTTGGAATAGGCTCGACTATTTCCGCTGGCGAAACCACCGTTTCGTCCGCTGCCATTCATATTGGCGATCGCGGTTCCACCGTTGGTGGCGTAAGCCGATGCGTTAAGCCGAGTATTGCCGCGTCCGCTTGCGGTTGCCGAAGCGGATCCGCCATTGGAGTAGCTGCTGGCAGTGACTTGGGCTTGAGCGTCGTCAGCAATGATGCTGAAAGTAAGGGTCAAAGCCACGCAAGCGATTGTCTTGATTACAGTTTTCATCGGTAAGGTTCCTTGTTGGAAAGTTGATTGAAGCAAGGCGTTGTTGCCTTTCACAGGTACCTGTGTCAAAGCCCCGCAAACCCCTTAACGCTTTTTGAAAAAAAGGTTTCGCAGTGAGAGTTTCGTTTAGCGGTTTTGATCAATTACCTGCAAAACACGCTGTTTCGCGGCGGCACTCAGCTTGCTTTCGCTGAGCTGCTTCTGAATTTGCTGGATCGATCCGCGCAAACGAATCGGACCAGCCGCTAGTTGTGGAAGTGACATATCGATCAAAAGCTGGTCGCCGCTGCGGCTAACAGAAACGCTTTCGTTGCCACCCATCTGATTTCCACCTGCAAACGATGACGCGGAAACGCCGCCACGAGCGGTTTGGTTCATGTCGTGCATCGGTGGCATCCCAGGTGGCATGAATCCGCCAAATTTCGCATTCAGACGATCCAGCAACTGCACTTGCCCACGCCTCAACACAAACATCGTCGTCGCTACGGTGGGCCGAGGAAGGTCGCGGGCCTCTGCCACGACGCGACCGTCGATATGCATGATGACGTCGCCTGGTCGTAAGCCCTGCTCAGCACCCGGCTGGCCCGGAGTCACTTTCGCGACCAGCAACCCAATCTCCCGACGATCCAACGAGGGCACATGGAGCCGCAATACATCGGGAATTTCCGCAAAACGCAGCCCCCACGCTTCGTTGTGAGCCAATTCGCCTGCCAGTACAGACCGTGCGGCGGGGGCAAGCAAAAGCAAAGTCACTGCGAAAACAAGTCTGTAGTTTTTCATCGGTTTTCTCTTTCGTGGGGTGGGTTTTGATTTGTGAGCCGTTGGCGCTAGCCACGGGCCCTTGGTCGGCTGGACAATGCTTGAAAAGGCCTATGGCTAGCGCCAGCGGCTCACGCAAACACGCAAAAATGCGGCCGTTGCTTGGTGCAAAGGCCGCAGTCGTTTCCCCGAATCGTGTGTTCTGCACGGGGCGTTCTGATCGGGGTTTAGAAGCGAGCGTTGCGAAAGACGCGTCGGCCAAAGTTCTGAGCCGGTTGTGACTGATAAGCCGGCTGAGCTTGATAAACCTGCTGCTGTGGATAGGTCTGATAAGTCGGCTGCCCCCACTGGCGAGTCTGGCTGTTTGACCAAGCTCTTGTGTTTTGACCGAATCCTGTGGACGTGCTGCCCCCGCGAACTTGGCCGTTGTACGATCCGGCTTGACCGCCTGAGATGACGCGGCCGCCCTGTGTCGTCACACCGCCATGGCTAAGGTGCGTCCCGTTTGCACCGATATGCATGTTCAAGTTGTGAGCAGCTGCTTGTCCGCCGGCACCCGCTCCGATTGTGTTAGAGATCGAAATGCCGTTTTGGTTGGCACCGACAGCGAAGCCATGGCCGAAGTCGACGCCGTTCTTGGAGCTGCTCTTCGATTTGGCGAACTGCAAAAGACTGCCGCTTGCACTCGCTCCTGCTCCCGCTTGGCCACCTCCCAAATTGATCCAAGAGCCGGCCCGCTGAGCCGACGCAGTTGAGCAGGATAGTCCAGCAATAAGACCCAATAGGAGGCACTGGGCGAAAGCGAGCTTGGCGATTTTAGTGAACAAAAGTGTCATGGTTCGTCTCCAGGTTTGAAGTTGTTTGTTGGCGGTTATCCGCTTCACAAACACCTGTGCGATTCCACAACAAAGTCCTTAACCGAAAACGCAAGAAAAGCCAAAATGCTGTAAAACACGGCGTTTTTCGGTAAACGCCACCTTGATTTCACTCTCCCGCAGGGCAACGCCGTAGCGGATTTTGGAGCGGCAAATGACGGTCGTAAGCCGTTGGCGCTAGCCACGGGCCTTTCTCGGAATCCCAATACGCTTTGCTAGTTCGATGAAACACGACAACACTCGAGCGATTACATCACACGAAAATCTGCGGGAGTTGTGCTGCATAGGCGCCCGCGGCTAGCGCCATCGGCTGACAGATAATCCGCTATCGCGTTCCCCGGAAGTCGAGTGAAGTCTGAAGAATCAGCTACGGAGTTGCCAAAGGGAGAGTGAAGTCTGCCACCGCGTTGCCCGCGGGGAGGGCGGTACCAAAAAAGCAACTTCAGAAAAGAGTGCTTCTACTGGATGCTCTGACAACTAGTGTTCTGGCTTCGCCTCGACGAAGACCTTCAAGTCATCCAGCCAGACTTTTCCTACCCCCTTGGATTGGATTTCCAACCGCTGGGTCGAAAGTCCCTTTCCATCTCCGGGATCAAACGCTCCCTCAAATTTCGTCCAACCATAGGACCCGGATGGAAGTTCGATCACAGGCACTTCCCCTCCCGTGGTCAGCACCAAGGCATTTTCGGCAAGCTCTCTTGCTCGCGCCCAGACAGTAACGCGGCAGCGACGACCAAGCGGCACGGGAAACACTTGCCCCGTCCTTGCTCGCCCGGTTTGATGGCCACGTATCGAAAGCGAATAGTCGCGTTGGTGCGAATCCGCTTGGGTCGTTACGGCTACCGACTCGTTGCCGTCTTCGCAAAGCCAGGAGGCACCGGTGACATCGCTCCAATATTGCATCGAATTCAATTCGAAGCCGCCGTTAAAAACCGGCGCACGGTACTCCGAATTCAGCGTGCGCTGCGGTGGAAACTCAATCTTCGTTACACGGGGTAGACCGGATAGTTTGGCCAAAAACTCCTTCATCTCCATGGTGGACTCTGCACGAGGTGCCGATTTGCGCAGAGCAGAAAAATTGGCAACCAACGGTCTCACGACCGTCATTACGTCACACGACGGCTCCAACTCGCGGGCCTGCGCAATGGCCTCATTCGCTTCGCTGAACTTTGCCAACATTCCCGACATGCGTGCCTGTCCCAAGAAGCACGCCGCGCGATGGTCATTCGTTTTCGCGATCCATTGCGCTCGGCGGTAACCATCCAAAGCCGCGGTAAATCGTTTCTTTGCTTCATCACATCGTGCTAGCCCGTAGACCGCCCATTCATGATCTGACTGTTCCGATACGACCCGTTGGAAATCAGCCCTAGCGGCAGACAAGTCGTCCCGGACCAAATGCACCATCCCGCGAACGGCAAGAGCATGTGGCGACGGGTTTGGAAGTGCAATCGCGGCTTCGGCAGCCTCCAACGCATCGTCAAAGGCATTTTGGTTCATGCGGACCGAAGCAAGCAGCGTCAGAAATTTGCCCTTTTGTGAACTTGCCTCATCGACAAGCTTCGACAATATCGCTCGCACTTCCTCTCTGCCTCGCAAATCATCGACCAGTAGAAAGGACGCGTCTTGAATTTCGATTAGAGGAAACGTCAACTTCGACGCAGAAAGAAACTGTTTGAAGGCCTCTTCCGTTTGCCCCACCTCGTAAAGAGCCAATCCATACTGCCAGCCAACGCGAGGTTGATCGACGGCCAAACGCGATGCAAGCTCCGCGTCAGCCAAGCTCCATTGCCTCAACTCACTCGCACGACCCTGACGTTGCGTACGATCCAAGGACTCATCTTTTTCGATCAGTCGAGCTTGTTCGCGGTACATCGATGAGCGATCTGCATAGGCGAAACTTTTATCGGGGTGAATCGCGATACAACGCCCGATCGCTTGCACCGCGACTTCGATATCTCGCCAGGAAGTATTCGGTTTCCGTTGCGCCAAAAAGTACTCAACCTGCGCCAACGACAGTTGCGTCCAGTAGTGATCTGGACGGAGTGTTGCAGAACGATTGAACAGATCATGCGCGGCGACCAATTCGTCTTCACCCTGGTAGCCACGGAATAGAATTCCGAAATTCGGGTCCAGGGCGGAGATCATACTCAGCACGCCAAGGCACTGAGCATCAGAAGCATTTCGCGTCATGCCAAGCTCGCTTCCCTGCAGCCGTCGAGCTTCGCCGAATCGAAAGTCCGCCATCGACCGATACCATCGAACTGATTCGGCCAAGCGAAAACTATCCAGACGGTCACTGACCACTTGAGCGGCGGCGGCTTCGCGTTTGCCTGCATTGGTACCCAAAAAACGCCGCGCACCGCGAATGAGCTTTGACCGCGCGATTCGCTCCGATCCAATCAGCCGGACACCAGAAAGTTTGACCAGCATTGCATCTAGCAGCATCAACTGTTGATAGACGTCCCATCTCAATTCATCCTTCTGAGCCGGCGACAAATCCTGATCTGGCAAACGAAACCACCAATCATCGATCTCCCAAATCTGCAATGCGTTAAGTCCCGAGATGCAAGCGGTGATTGCTTTGGTATCACGGCTCATTACATTGAGTCGTTCATGAATGTCACTATGCCGATAAAATTCCACCAATTGCTCGACACGTCGCGACTTTTCGTCAAGGCGAACGTATTGGTCCTCCAACTCCGGTTCATTCTCTAGAGAACCTGCAGCACTCTTCAGAAACCCCAGTGCTGACGAATAGCGACTGGCCCTAAGCTCTGTGTCAGCGAGCTGCGCGGTGGAATCCGCCATCGTGGTTAATTCCAACAACCGTTGCTCTCGCTGGGTTTTCAGCTGAAAGTCGCGTTGCTGCTTCTCGCTTTCCAGTTTTACCTGGCGCGTCTTCTGCACATTCCAAAACAGTGAACCGGTGATCGACCCAACCGTTAAAAGAAGGGCGGCGACGGCTCCGCTGGTGGCAATCGTTTTATGGCGACGAACCCACCGCGTCATTCGCACCGCGAACGAATCGCGATGCACTGCCACCGGTTCATCAGCCAACCAACTCTCCACATCCGATGCCAATTGCGCCGCCGTGCTGTAACGCTTTCCGGGATTGCGATGCATCGCCTTCAGGCAGATCGCTTCGAGTGCTTGGGGGATCGAAGATCGCAACTGTCGGGGGCGAGTCAGTTCGCCAGCCGAAACGCATTCGAGTAATTTGGAAATGGATTCCTGCTGGTGCGGCGGTTGCCCTGTCAGTAGGTGATACAGCGTCGCGCCAAGCAAATAAATGTCCGTGCTGACACCCACTTCATCAAGTTTTCCGGCAGCCTGTTCCGGACTCATGTACTGTGGCGTTCCAATCCTTCCGCCGGCCTGTGTTGGTGTAGATCCGCTACCAAACGATTTTTGCCCCAGGAGATCCGCTGTCATGGATTCTTTGTCAGGCACGTCCAGCAACTTCGCCAGACCCCAATCCAACACCAGCGTTTCACCGTAGGGGCCGACCATGATGTTGGATGGTTTGATGTCGCGATGCAGCACCTGCTTGCTGTGTGCGTAATGCATTGTGTTGCACACATCGACAAATCGATTCAACAAATCACGAAACTGTCGCTGATGCTCGACCGGCTCGACCTCGCGAGATTGATGATGAAGTTCGATCACTTCGCGCAGCGTGTCTCCCTCAATGAAACGCATGGCGTAGTATTCTCGATCGTCATTCCAAGTTCCCATCGCATAGACAGGAACAACACCTGGATGCTCTAACCTCGCCGTCACCTCGGCTTCTTGGACGAATCTCTGGCGAGCCTCGTCGTTGGTCTGCCATTTGGGGCGAATCTGTTTGACCGCTACTTCGCGCCGAAGTTGTCGGTCGTAGGCCAGCAGCACTTCACCAAGCCCTCCTTGCTGATGCTTGGATAGGATTTGAAAACGAGGTTCCGATGCGGTCCCTTGGTCGCTTTCCACCTTAGAAACACCCAGCGAACTCGCGCCACTGTCAGAATCGGCCGGAGCTTGCAAAAAAGCCGACTGCAAAAATGCATCGCCACCAGCAGCTAGGTCCGCCTTCAAAAGATCTTGCAACTTGGCTTGGGCGGCGGCATCTGAACCACAACGAGAAGCTAGGAAAGCATCCCACTGCTCCGGTGGCAATTCCAACGCTTCAAGAAAGATCGAGTCTATTTGCTGTTGTGATAACGGCGACACAGAAGAACTAACCTAACGGGATTTCATGAATGGACGCAGTGCTGCGCGCCACATTGACACCGCGGCGGACAGTTTTCCACTCACGATAACGTAGCGCAAATTTTGCTCGCTGTGTCGGCCAAGCGCTGCGGATCCTGAACTGTGTGCTTTACGTGAAAGGGATCGCCCGTTGATTTTTCTCTCCTCCTGGGCAACGCCGTAACGAATTGTCTGTCAGCCGCTGGCGCTAGCCACGGGCACCTCGACTGCGCCCATTCGCTCGGGTTTTCGTAAGCTGTGATCGCTTGACCGTTGCAGAATTTTGCTGCAATGGCCAAGCGTAGGGATAGAATCTGAAAAAGCCCGTGGCTAGCGCCAACGGCTTACGTCCTTCATTTGCCGAAACGCATTGGGACGAATCCTCGCAGTGAAAGCTGATCAACGCTTTCGGTCTAAGATTAAGATAGATTGGTCCAATCAAACTACGCGAATGCCCCTGCCTGGCCGCTTTTATGAAATTTTTGCTTGTTCTGCTTTTTTGCGTTGGCTCGTTGGCGATTCCTTTTACAAAGACATCGATTGCCCAGGAATCCCAGACCCTGAAGAAGCTAGTCGCCAAGGTCAATCCATCTGTTGTCACCATACGGGTCAATGGGCGAGATGGCGAGCGATTGGGAGTCGGCACCGGTTTCATTGTCGACTCCGCTGGCCTCATCGCAACAAATTTTCATGTAATCACTGAAGGTCGCCGCTTTTCTGTCGAAACATCCGGTGGTGAAAAACTAAAGGTCATCGCGGTGGAGGCGTCTGACCCAACCGCAGACCTTGCTTTGATTCGTGTCGCAGTCGACGACAAAACAAGCTTGCCTGCCTTGCCGTTTTCTGATCAAGACGATGCAACTCAGGGAACCAGAGTCGCAGCCTTCGGCAATCCGTTGGGCTTAAGCAACAGTGTCGTTGATGGAATCATCTCAGCGCTGCGCGAAGTCCAGGGTCAGCAATTGATCCAGCTTGCGATGCCTATCGAACCAGGCAACAGCGGTGGACCACTCGTTGATAGACGGGGCCGCGTACTGGGAATCATCAACATGAAATCTGCCGTTGACGACAACCTTGGTTTCGCGATTCCGATTAAGCAACTCAAATCACTACTCGACTCACCGAATCCCGTCTCGATCGATCGCTGGGTGCGACTGGGAAAACTCAA
>CAYUGI010000038.1:0-35826 GCA_964444105.1 uncultured Pirellulaceae bacterium | reverse complement strand
TTTAGGGAAAACAGAGTGGGATCCCCGGTGACGACCGAATTTCGACGCGACCGACTTCGCGAACTCGTGCAGTCTCGTGGCTTTGCGGCCTTGGGGCAGCTTGCGGATTCGTTGGAAGTAAGCGAATCGACGATCCGTCGTGATCTGGAGCAACTTGAGCAAGCTGGCGACGCGAAACGCACGCACGGAGGTGTGTTTTGGACCGGCGAGCCCGCGACGATGCGGATCTTCGAGTCGCGACGAGACACACAGTGGCCAGCCAAGGTCGCAATCGGTGCGGTGGCTGCTGAACTGATCGAGGACCACGACACCATTTTGCTCGACGGTGGAAGCACCACTTACGAATTAGCAAGGCAATTGGTTGGACGACCATTGCAAGTCGTCACGAACAGCTTGCCAATCGCACATGTGCTTAGCAGCAGCGATGTGACCGACTTGGTGATGATCGGCGGCTGTGTTCAAGGGCAACGCGGCGTAGCGATCGGTCCCATGACGGATGCAATGATTGCAACGATCAATGTGTCCAAGGCATTCTTGTCGGTCGCTGGTATCACGGATCGCGGCTATTTCAACAGTGACATGATGCTGGTGCAAAGCGAGAAGGCAATGCTGGCGTCAGCTGACCAAGCGATCGTCGTCGCAGACAGCAGCAAGTTCGGAAAAGTCAGTCTCAGCCGATTGTGTGGATTAGAAGAAGTACACGCGGTGGTTACCGATTCAGCAGTGGATTCCCACTGGAAAGACATACTGGAAAACCAGGGGGTCGGACTAGTCTTGGCCTCTGGGTCCAAAGCGAACACCAACGAAGAAGAAAGCTAACGCGAAACGCAAGCGAGCGGCCAACAGCATCGAATTCGAAACGAACAATATGAATCAAACGATCGATCGAAATCAAATCGAACAACTCGTCCGCAACGCCCTTCGTGGTGGTGGGCCGAGTACCGCACCAGCGCCCGCCAGCGGCATCAGTCCTCCAGGCTGGGTCGATGGAAAGCCAAATCTGCGCGTTAGTATCTCAGCGCGTCACGTTCACTTGACTGACGAACACGTTGAAACGCTATTCGGCGTCGGCAGTGTTTTGGAACCAGACAAGGACCTGTACCAAGACGGTTTCTACGCGGCCAAGCAGACCGTGATGGTTGTCGGCCCGCGACGACGGATGCTCCCGAACGTTCGTGTCTTGGGTCCCACACGTAATTTCAGCCAAGTTGAACTTGCCCTTACCGATTCCATTTCCCTTGGCATCGATGCTCCGATTCGTCACAGCGGCAAAATTGACGGAACGCCGGGCTGCGTTTTGGTCGGACCTGCCGGAACGGTGCAGCTGGATCAGGGAGTCATCCGAGCTGCTCGTCACGTGCACATGAACTTCTCCGACGCGGACCATTTCGGCGTGAAGAACGGTGACATGATGCAACTGAAAATCAAGAGTCACGACTGTAGTGTTGTGTTCGAGGACGTTCTGGTTCGAGCGGACGAAGCCGCCAAGCTGGAAGTCCACATCGACACTGACGAAGGCAATGCGTGCAATTTGGATGCTGCCTGCGAAGTCGAACTTCGCAAAGACGATTGCAATTGCAAACACTGAACTTACTCTCCCTCTGGGAGAGTCGAGCTTTAGCGAGGAGAGGGTCGAGATGCCCTCCCCGGCCGCTACGGCGTTCGACCCTCCCACAAGCGGGAGAGTGAAGACAATTATCAACAAACCATTTACCCCTTTCGACCATTTCTCCTTTCCTTAGAGGCATAAATCAAATGGCAAAGATTAGTGAAGCGCTCGGCATGATCGAGACCAAGGGCTTTGTCGCCCTGATCGAAGCGACCGACGCAATGATGAAAGCCGCCAACGTTCAGTTCCTTGGCTGGGACAAAGTTGGTGGTGGACTGGCTGCAGCATTCGTCACTGGCGATGTGGCTGCCGTCAAAGCAGCGACGGACGCAGGTGCATCGGCTGCGGGACGCATTGGCGAAGTCGTCAGCGTTCAAGTCATTCCACGACCACACGACGATTTGTCCAAGGTCCTGAAATTGGCTGCTGCTAAGAAATAGCCTGCGACGGTTAATCGCAAGTTCCACAACACAACGCAACAACTTCTACAGAAGAAACTCCTATGAATGATGCAATCGGTTTGATTGAAACCAAAGGTTTGCTTCCCCTCGTCGAAGCAACCGACGCCATGGCCAAAGCAGCCAACGTCCAAATTGTCCAACGTGTCGATATCGGTGGCGGGCTCGTCACGACGGTCGTCAGTGGTGATGTCGGCAGCGTTCGCGCGGCCGTCGAAGCTGGTGCGTCAGCCGCCGCTCAAGTCGGCGAACTGATCAGCAGCCATATCATCCCACGACCTGCCGAAGGTTTGGCGAAGGCTTTTTTGGCCTAACGTCGGCTTCCTGCGAACTCGTCAATGACGATTCGCAGGACGCACCCTTGTTGTCCCAGCTTCGTTTCACAAATGGATTTAATGACGTGCTTATCCTCGTAGCCAACCTTGGTTCGACCAGCTTCAAGTATCGGTTGTTTGATATGACCGATGAACGTTGCCTTGCGCGCGGTGCGGTCGATCGAATCGGCGAAAGTGAAAGCAGTTGCAGCGTGGAGATTGGTGACTGGACCGAAGAGCGAACCATGTCGGTGCCGGATCACGGTGTCGCGGTGGCCGCTTGCTTGGAACAGCTCACTGACGCTGAACATGGCGTGCTGAAGGATGCATCGGAAGTCGCTGCGATCGGTTTCAAAGCCGTTCACGGTGGACGGATTTCGGGTGTGTTCCAGGTCAATGATGAAGTGCTTGAAGCGATGGCAGAAATGAACGCCGCCGCTCCCGCACATAACCCGCCGTACATCGCTGCAATGAAAACCTTGCAAGAGCGTTTTCCAGATTTGCCTCTGGTAGCTGCGTTCGAGACAGATTTTCACCAGACGATTCCAGCTTCGCGAAAAGAGTATGCCATCCCGCGCGAGTGGGCTGACGGACTTCATATTCGCAAATGGGGATTCCACGGTGCCAGCCATCGTTTTATCGCCACGCGAAGTGCGGAGCTACTGAACCGCGAAGATGCTCGCGTGATCTCCTGTCACCTCGGTGGTAGCAGCTCCGTGACAGCGATCCAAGCGGGTAAGAGTGTGATGACGACAATGGGCATGACGCCACAAACCGGATTGCCTCAAAACAATCGCGTCGGAGATTTCGATCCATTCGCGTTGCCGCTCATCATTAACGAAACGGGCAAGACGCTCGAAGAAGTATTGGCTCAGCTAGCCAGTCACGGCGGACTGTTGGGACTGAGCGGAAAGAGTGCCGACTGTCGTGATCTGGAAGAAGCGGCGGCCGCTGGTGACGAAGGTTCGCAACTCGCACTGGACGTTTACGTGCAAGAAATCCGCCGACACCTTGGCGGAATGATTGTCGCGATGGGCGGTGTGGATGCGATCGTTTTTACCGGTGGCATAGGCGAAAAAGGGTCCGACATTCGCGAAGGCGTTTGCAGTGGACTGGAAGAGCTTGGCGTCGTCATCGATGGCGATGCAAACAAATCACTGCGAGACGAGGGTTCGTTTCACACAGGCGACTCGCGAACGCAGTTGTGGGTGATCCCGACGAACGAAGAGTTGATTGTGGCTCGTCAGACCACAGCCGTTTTGAACCCTAACGCATGACCCCCGGAGAGCAACCATGTTCATTGCACGCGTAACCGGATCGGTCGTCTGCACTCAAAAGATCGGATCGATGACTGGCCACAAATTGTTGGTCGTCGAGCCTTACCGTTTAGAAGAAAAGAAACGCAGCACGCTGGCCACCACCGGCCGGACCTTTATCGCTGTCGACACGATCGGTGCTGGTGAAGACGACTATGTGTTGATTGTGCAGGGTAGCAGCGCCCGGCTGACGCCCGAGACGAAAGAGCTGCCGATTGATGCGGTCATCATCGGCATCGTTGACTCGGTGCACATTGAAAAGAAAAACATCTACGACCGAAACAAATAGACAAACATCATGCAATTCGACGAAAATCTTATCCGCAACGTCGTCGCTCAGGTCCTCTCTGAAGTGGGCCCGATGCCGGCCGGACCAAGCAGCACCGGCCTACCCATGGGCAGCGTTCCCGGTGGCCGTCACGGGATCTTTTACGATGCCGACTCGGCTGTTCGCGCCGCCCGTGCCGCGTTCGAGCAACTGCGCGAACGAAGCATGGCAGAACGTAAACAAATCATCGACATCATTCGTCGCATCTCGATCGAGAACTGCGAAGAGCTGGGCTTGATGGAGATGAACGAGACCAAGATTGGTCGCCCCGAACACAAAATCGAAAAGCTGAAAACGCTGGGCATGCTTTCACCCGGAACGGAATTCCTGAAAACGCAGTGCTTCAGCGGTGACGATGGATTGGCTGTCATCGAACGAGCTCCTTTCGGAGTCATCGGTGCCATCACGCCCGTCACGCACAGCTTGCCAACCATCACTGGAAATGCCGTCAGCATGATTGCCGGTGGTAACGCCGTTGTCGTCAACCCGCACCCATCGGGCAAACTGGTCGCCGCCGAAGGTGTTCGCAGGTTTAACGAAGCGATCCACAACGAACTGGGCATCGACAACCTGATCTGTGTGATCGCCGAACCGACATTGGAAAGCGCAAGCGAGTTGTTCGCTCACCGCGATGTCGCACTGATTTGCGTAACGGGTGGTCCAGCAGTTGGACGCGCTGCGTTGAACAGTGGCAAACGAGCCATCGTCGCTGGACCAGGTAATCCACCTGTCGTCGTTGACGAAACAGCGGACTTGGATAACGCGGCTCGCTGCATCATCCAAGGTGCCGCATACGACAACAACTTGCTGTGCATCGCCGAGAAGGAAGTCTTCGTTGTCGAATCAGTCTTCGATCAAATGATGGCTGCGATGCAACGTGCTGGTGCTGCTCTTCTGAACGCCGGACAGATTGCAGCCTTGACCAGCAAAGCGATCGTGAAGGTTGGCGACGACAATCACGATGCGGCTTGCAAAGATTTCATCGGAAAAGACGCGAGCGTTTTGGCCGCCGCGGCAGGCGTGAGCGTGCCAGCTGGAACCGAATTGGTGTTCGGCGAAACGGACGAACATCATCCTTTCGTCACCGTCGAACAGATGATGCCATTCGTACCGTTCGTTCGAGCTCGCGACGTAGACCACGCGATCGCTCTGGCAAAGAAATACGAACACGGTTTCCGCCACACCGCGATCATTCACAGCCGCGATGTCCACAATATGACCAAGATGGGCCGCGAGTTAGACACGACGCTTTACATCAAGAATGGTCCTTGCATGGCAGGACTGGGGCTTGGTGGAGAAGGATACTTGTCGTTCTCGATTGCCGGACCAACTGGCGAAGGAGTTACCACACCCGACACATTCACCCGCGAACGTCGCTGCAGCATGATCGGCGAAGGACGCGTGGTTTAGACAGTCAACCGACGGCGCTGGCCCTCCCTGGCCGCTCGAAGCTTCCGACCCTCCCGCAAGCGGGAAGGTGAATTTGAACACAAACGAAACGCTAACGAACACTCAATGCAACCTGCCATCGTCCTCGGAACGACTCGCGCCACCGTCAAGCATGACAGCTTGGACGGCCAGCGATTGTTGATTGTTCAGCCGCTTGGCTTGAACGATACAGCAGATGGACCCCCGTTGATTGCGGTGGACGCACAGAGCTGCCGCAAGGGCGACCGGGTGATGCTGACTAGCGACGGTACTTATGCACGCGACGTTACGGGCCACAACGAAACACCGGCACGATGGAGCGTCATGGGGATCATCGACGACATCGAAGCGAAATGAATCAAGCAGCGAATTACACAATCGACCCGGTGCGAATCGCAGCGATCGTTCGTGAAGTCATCGCTCGTATCAAACAAACCAACTTAACAACAAACGAACCCGATTCACTTCCAGACAAAGTCATCACGGTCGCCACGATCGAGGCTTTGACGGGCAGTCCTAACGAAATA
The DNA here is from genome assembly GCA_964444105.1 of uncultured Pirellulaceae bacterium. Taxonomy (GTDB): domain Bacteria; phylum Planctomycetota; class Planctomycetia; order Pirellulales; family Pirellulaceae; genus K23-9. The sequence goes on along the minus strand of CAYUGI010000038.1, from coordinate 29,846 downwards.
CATGTCGATGCCAAGGCAATCGTAACCCCCGCCGCTCGTGACGAAGCGAAACTCCGCGGCATCACGATTAGCCGAAGCGACAAACCAGTCAATCGACAGAACATAGAAACAGAAAGACCTACAAACCAAAACGAAATCGTTGACGTTGCAAAACCAGAACGAGCTGCTTCGATGGTGGCACAGTTGTCACGCCGCGGCATCAGTGTCCTGGGATGCAGGATCGTACTGAGTGAGACGCCCGCAGCGGATGTGTTTCGATTTTGCAACAGTGAAAACGAACGAGCCGTCATGCTCAGTAACCTCAGCGACGTCCAACGATTCGCGAGTGAATTGCAGCCGACCGTTTGGGTTTTTGACATGAAACGAATGAACTTGATGACCGCCGTCAACGCGGCCGTACAGATATCACAAAAATCATAGGTCACACAAAAACTGCAACCTTATGAAGCTCGCCCGAACCATTGGAACCGTCACGCTTTCGCGCTCGCATCCGGCATTGGCAGCAGCCAAGCTCAGGTGCGTAGAGATTGTTGATTCCGTGGACCGCATCGATACCCAACCACTCGGTGGCGACTTGGTCGTCGCCTGGGATCTTTGCGGCACCGGAATCGGCGACTTGGTCGCATTGGCGGAAGGCCCCGAAGCAGCTCAACCGTTTCGCCCGGATGTGAAACCACTCGATGCTTCCATCGTCGCGTTGTTGGACAACGTTGATTTGGAATAACCACAACGACTACTTAACCCCTCCCGCCTGCGGGAGGGTCGGAAGCTTCGAGCGGCCGGGGAGGGAGAACCCGACCAATCCAGCTGATAACCCAAGCGAAAACAAACTTACGAATCGGAACCGCATTGCCCTCTCCTCGCTGAGGCTCGACTCTCCTAGAGGGAGAGCACAGCAAGTGGAGATCAAGGAACCATGCGACAACAAACCAAAACACAGCTTTAGCACCCTCGGAACTGTCAAATGCAAAACCTTCACAAAATCAAACAAGACATGTGCGACATCGGTCGTCGCATTTACAACCGTCAATTCGCTGCCGCCAACGATGGAAACATCACGGTCCGCGTCAGCGACAACGAAGTGCTTTGCACTCCAACACTTCACTGCAAAGGCTTCTTGAAGCCGGACGACATTTCGCTGGTCGACATGACCGGCAAGCAGCTGGCTGGTCGCAAAAAGCGTTCCAGTGAAGCTTTGCTGCACTTGGAAATCTATCGCCAACGCGAAGACATCCGCAGTGTTGTTCATTGTCACCCACCGCACGCCACCGCGTTCGCGATCGCACGCGAGCCGATTCCTCAGTGCATTTTGCCAGAGGTCGAAGTGTTCTTGGGCGATGTGCCGATTACTAAATACGAAACACCTGGTGGACAAGAGTTCGCCGACACGATCATTCCGTTCGTCAAGAAAACCAATGTGATGATCTTGGCCAACCACGGTACCGTTAGCTACGGCGAAACCGTTGAGCAAGCTTACTGGTGGACTGAGATCCTTGATTCGTATTGCCGCATGTTGATGCTGGCCAAACAGCTTGGCAACGTGTCATTCCTGAGCAAAGAAAAGTCACAGGAACTGTTGGATCTGAAAGACAAGTGGGGCTACAAGGACCCGCGCAATACCGAAGACTACAAAGATTGCGACATCTGTGCGAACGATATTTTCCGCGACTCCTGGGCCGACTCGGGCGTTCAGCGTCGTGCGTTCGATGCACCGCCTGCGGCCAACGCGAGCGGCGCAGCACCTGCGGGCATGCCAGCCGGCGTCAGCGAAGAGCAGTTGGTGAAGATGATCACCGACGAAGTCATGCGACAAATGAAATCGTAGTCAAACATTGGTGTACCGCCTTTAAGCGGCAATACCAGAACTGGGGCCGGCTAAAGCCGGGACACCAGCAGCTTACCTAAAACACATCGACCGACGGCTATCTCTGTCGGCTCACGAAAAATCGAGAGACAACATGAAAGTTTCAATCATTGGCGGCGGCGGACTGGTCGGATCCTGCGCTGGTTTTGCACTACAGTGTGGCGGCGTTGTTCGCGAAATCGCTTTGCTGGATGTCAACCAAGAAATGGCTGTCGGCCAAGCATTGGATATGCTTCACGGTGGCCCCAGTGTGGCTGATCAAGTCATTAGTGGTGGCGGCTACGAGCATATTTCCGACAGCGATGTGATCTGTATCACCGCGGGACTTCGTCGCAAGCCAGACGAGTCACGATTAGATTTGATCAATCGCAATACCGACTTGTTCATGCAAATTTTGAACGACGTCAAGGCAGCCGGCCCCAAGCAGTCTGCAATCGTCGTTGTCGTCAGCAACCCGGTCGACATCCTGACGTACCTTGCGGCGCAAAAGCTGGGCCTACCTACGAATCAAGTCATCGGTTTGGGGACACAGCTGGACACGATCCGCTTCCGTTCGCTGATTGCACAAGAAGTGAAAGCCGCACCGACTCAGGTCAAGGCACTGATCCTGGGCGAACACGGCGAATCGATGGTTCCAATCTGGAGCAGTGCAACGATTGCTGGCCTGCCGTTGGATAAGTTCCCTGGCTGGAACACGGGCATGCAAAATCAACTGTTCGCGCGGACGCGTGGTAGTGGTGCCGAAGTTATCAAACGCAAAGGTGGTGCCGGTTTTGCGGTCGGTATCGCGATCCGTGACGTGATCGAGGCAATCGCGTTGGATAAACGGTGCATCTTGCCCGTGAGCAGCGTGATAAGTGGCTGCTACGGTATCCGTGATGTCGCCCTTTCAGTGCCGTCCGTCGTGGGCCGTGCAGGTGTGATCGACCATCTGGAGATCGATCTATGGCCAAAGGAAGTACAGGGTTTACGGGCCAGTGGAGCGGCTTTAAGAAAAACCCTTCAGATTGTTCAGAACAGGGTGGCGTGAGTATCCCACCGAACTAGAGTACAGCACCGAAGGCGGATTGAGCATCTGTTCAGCAGGTTGCTCCGCCGCAGGTCCAATGCAAAAGTGGGCCAAAATGAGGCCCGAGACGTGGCCCGAGACGTGGCCCGAGACGGGGCGACAGGTTGTTAGAAGAGCGTTGTTAACGGCTGCGTGAAACTATTTGCCTGTAGCTCCTTCTCGAGGCCACGCTTGGTCATCTGAATGAGTTCACGAAAATTTCGTATTCTCTGATCTCAGAGAACTTCGTTCACTGAATCAGAATCAGCACGCGAGCGAGTTGATCTCGCCCGTCGCCATCTTCAGCCACGGTCAGTGGAATACCACGCATGCTCTGCGATGGAAGAAACGTTTGGCTGGATGCGAGTTGATCCGCAACAACCCCAGCTTGGTTCCCTTGGAATTCCCAACTCTTGCTGTGCCGTATGCCCCGAACAGCATCCGGGGAGAGCAACTTCACGAAACTGCGGACGGCGGGAGTAGCGACCAAGCCCAGCTGAACCGACGCGATGCCTTCCTGGTCAGCCATCAGGCGAGCATAAAACACATCGACTTTCCTTGCGGGAACTTCCAAGAAAACGAGCTGCGTACCCGATGCCGACGGCGTATCGGTTTTTAGTGAATCAGACACAGCACCGACCATCGCCTCGGTAAGCTCTTTGCTGACTGCCGAGTCGATCTCAGCGCCACGCATTGCATCACGAACGGACTGTGCTTGACGGCCCGCTTCGGTTTGTTTGACAAGCAGCGTCAAGACATTTGTGTCACCCAACAAGGCGGCTGCCTCGGCTTCGGTCGGCGACGTTTTTGCAGGCGTTTTTGACTCAGCAACTGCACGACTTGTTGGTTGAGTGATCTTCTTGTCACCCACCGAAACTTCGTCTCCCGACACCACCATGGATGCGGTGACCGGTTCGTTTGGATTTGATGCGGTGTCAATCACACTCGGCAAAGCGTCCGCGCTGAATGTCTGCTCGACGGATTTTACCGCTGCAACGACTTTTTCGGTCATCGAATCCGTAGCAGGCCCCTGATCAATCACGTGGTCGATCACTTGATCGATGCTATCTGCGTTGGTCGTTGAGGCGGCTGTTGGAGCCGTGTTGAGGGCAATTCCAAGCGGCTCACTGGAAGGCTGCAGCATTACAATTCCCAACGTGATCGATGCTGCAAGTGCAACCAACGCACCTGCGAGTTTGGTCATCGGCAGACGTCGAGCTCGTGACGGTACACTGGGATGTTCGGCCACTTTCAGCAACGGGTGGTCATCCCGAAGACCTTCGGTGTTTGCTTGTGCCACGGCGGCCTGCATGACTCGGTCGGCAAACCCATCATCTAAGCGGAATTGCGCGTCGGCGCGGCTAATTTCGCGCAAAGTCCCTCGCATGCGGCGTAGATCTTCCAGCTCACTGGCAACGGTCTGGTCGTCGCGGAGGAGTTGATCAATGCGTTTCTGCTCGTCATCGCTGAGGACATCGTCCAGATATCCGCTTAGCAACTGATCCAAATTATCGCGTGGAATTGACATGATTCAATTAACTGCTTTGCCGTGTCGAACGGCTTGAGCGGACTTCGGTTCATTCCCAAGTACGCGTGTGGTAATGTCTCTTGATGCCCGAATTTTCTCGCTATCGAACCTCCGACGAACCTGTTCCGATTCGGATTTTCCAGCGATTTCATTCCACTGAACTGCGTCAGCGGGGACATCATATCCTGATACCACCTAGCGCAGACGCCGGGTGACAGTTGTCCGATGCTCCGGTTGGGGGCAAAGTTCCCCGTGTGAAATTGATCACGGCCTAAATTGCGGGAAAACACGTTCCTGGACCCCAATTATATTCGCAAAATGCCGTGAAACGCGAGTTTTACGCCGACAAGACGGTTCAAGTGTCCACCATGCTTCCAGCTGATCAAAGCCCCGCCCGAGCTGCAAACTACGAATCGACCACCAATGAATCACGATGAAATTCTGAGGACGAACCGACGAGTCTATGATTCGATGGCGGCAGCCAACGATCCGCTTTGCCGGCCCGCTAAGGAAAGCGAACTACAAGAACCACTAACCACCTTGGACGCCGGCGGCTGGCTGGGATCATCGATCGTTGGACAGAAAGTCCTGTGTCTGGCGGCTGGGGGTGGGCGACAGAGTTCTCTCTATGCCGAAGCAGGTGCAAAGGTGACGGTCGTCGATCTTAGCGGTGCGATGTTGGAATTGGATCGACAAGTGGCCAAGGAGCGCGGTTACTCTCTGCGGCTTTTGGAAACCACGATGGAGGATTTGTCGGGACTCGACACGGGCGAGTTTGATATCGTCATTCATCCAGTTAGCACCTGTTACGTACCAGACGTGCGGCCCGTCTTTGCGGAAGTCGCGCGAGTACTCCGCGGCGGTGGCATCTACATCAGTCAGCACAAACAGCCAACAAGTCTTCAAACTGCGATGGAGCGGGGTGGCAACGGATATCTGATTCAGCACGAGTACTATCGCGACACACCGGTTCCGTCACCTACGATCAAGAGCCGAAATGCCAAACGATTGCGCGAACACGGAGCCGTCGAGTTTCTCCATCGATGGGAACAAATCGTTGGTGGGATTTGTCGGGCGGGCTTCGCCATCGAGGACTTAACTGAACCGCTGCACGCGAAGAAAAATGCCGAGCTAAGTTCGTTTGCAGATCGCGCCACGTTTGTCGCGCCGTACGTTCGCATCAAAGCGCGACGAAATTTCCAATCAGGCGACCCAATGAAATCAGAAGCGAGCGCAAAGCGAATCTGGGTTCCGGGCCAAACGACGTAGCGCTGGATGACGCCGATTCAGAATGTTGTGGGAAGCAAGTCTAGACTGCTGCTACTAGGATCGGGCAAAACCGTTACCGTCCACTGTGTTCCAGCGTTGGAGTAGCTGACACGATAGAGTGTTGTGACCGTGTCAACGACATGTTCGTAGCGATATTGCGCAGGAGAAGACGGTGGATCGCCAGTTTCCAACCGCTGGCAGGCAACGGCTAGTACGGATACGGGGCCTTGTCTTGCTGTCTCGCTTTGGACCCTCGCTTGCTCCAGCCGAAGTGCGGCGCCTAGATGTCGTTGGTGAACGGCAAGAAACGCGGAGGACGACAAGATAATCACCATCACGAGCAGCATCGCGTAACCACGCCGACGTTTTGCCAAGCGGTTTGCCAAACGAAGATTCATGGACCGTTGGTAGCGTTTTGGACGACTGCGAAGGGTCATAGGATGTCAGACGTTGCGAAGGTATAGGTTTCGGTGAAATCACCTGCCTCAAAATCGATCGTAATCACGATTTCATTGGCACCGACGGTGAACTGTGCATCGTCAACCCAGCGAGCTACGGTGTAGACGTTTCCTGTCAACTGATCCGTCCGAACCAACTGATCGCCATCGACCGTGTAAGTAATGACACGATCCGGGGCGACCCAGTCGGCGGTTGCATTTTGGTCGGCATCAAAACACAGACGCAATTCGCCGGGGTTGGGGATAAACCGCCCGACCAATCGCCACTCGGATCGGTCGCCCAACTGATTGTCAGGGCTTGAACCACCGAAGTCACGCCGAAACGACTCGATTGCTAGTCTTGCTTCGGCAGCGACTTGTGTTTCCAAAATGTTCGCTGCCATGTGCCGACTGACATCAACCGCTACGCCCGAAGCCATCAAGACAACGATGGCGGAGATGATCGATGCGATTGTGATCTCCAATAAGCTGAAACCAGATCGCCGTCGTTTGATAAGCGATCGAGGTTGTGTATCAAGCTTGTTCACGGCACCGTCTCCAACACTGCGTTTGCGCCACCGTTGTCATTCGGGTTGACGGAAATCACATTCAGACTTCGTCTTGAACGAACAAGAACAGCATCGCCCACGACATACGAAGGGCCTCCTGGGCCATCCAGAATTCGGACGGTCACCGATCCGCTGTTGATAGTAAAAACGCCCAAGCTTTCAAACATCCGCCCGCCATGATTCAAGTCCGTCGGAGTCGTCGTTTGATTCACGCTGACGGTTCCGACTAGCGATGTGCCATCAAGGACGTTGTGCGGAATTGCGGTGCCAAGACTTCCGAGCACTGGGTAGGTCGTGAATATCTCATAATCACCTGGGGGAATGGCGTCAGCGCGAAACTGACACCAAGATCCGGTGTTTCCGTCGGACGGATGATAGTGAGCTTCTCCGTTGTAAGACCCCGAATTGGTCCAAGAGGTCCAAGAGGAGGTGTCGCCTGGATCGTGGAAAAATGAAAACGCTGGCGTTGGATCTTGGTCGTCGACAACTACTTCCACTGCCACGTTGGGAAGCACCGGATCAGCAGCAACGACGGCGTCTTCGATCGCCGCATAGACGCCCAGTTTTCGTTGCCATGGCGTTGGTGCCTGGTTCAACGCCGCGACATCAGCGGCTGGTAACATGTCACGTAATCGGTTTGCTTGTCGCGTTTGCACCACGGTCATCGAATACAAGCCCGTCATACCTACGGCCAACATCACCATCGCGACTTGGACTTCCAGATAGGAAGATCCTTGTCGGCTATTCTTCGTGGAAGCGGTGGGGAGGTTCATCGGATGATAGGCTAACGGTTCGTGCGCACAGCGAGCGTAGAGTCAAATTGGCTGTTGAAACTTAGGTCACGAATAGACAACCAGCGTGCTGTGTGATGAAACACTCGCACACTGGGTGCTTGCTTTAGAACGCAGGCGTAAGAACCGGCACTGTGCCATCGATTGGACTGGCGTTTCCCTGCACGTTTCCAACGATGGTGCCGGTTTCATCGATTGTGAAGTTTCCTTGCCAGGCCCCGCTGTAAACCGGCTGCCCCAAGTCATCTAACTGCCGACGTCGGGCGCGCGCTTGGAATCCATCTGCATCGGCGGTGGTTATGTCGAACTCGTATCGAGGTGCGGTCAGGTTCAGATCGCTATCAATCAAATCAGCGTCGATCAGCGTCTGCATGTCAGGCGCGTACGTTCGATTTTCTAACCAATAAAATCGTTGCGCCGTATTTACCATTCGCAGTCCGGCACCTGCCATGTCAGCATGTGATTGCTCCATCGTCCGCAGTACACTTGGTGCAGTGAACGAAAGCAGTATCGCCATGATCGTCATGGTGACGATGATCTCGATAAGCGAGAAACCGTTGCGTCGTTTTGTGTTTCGCATTAGCCCACGTTCCCAGCCATCTCGAACATTGGAATGTAGATAGCCAGCATCACAACGCTGATGACGCCGCCCATCACCATAATGATGGCCGGTTCAGCGAGTTTGGTCACTCGGCTCATGAAAGCTTGTGTCTTTTCACGATAGTAAGGGGCAAGCTCTTCCATGACAGGTCCCAGCTGAGCGGATTCTTCGCCCACGCGAACGGCATTGATCATCATGGATGTAAACAAGCCGGTTTCTTCCAGGCCATCTGCCAAGGAACGGCCGGCGGCCATACGGTTGCGTGCATGCTGGATTGCATCGCGATAGGGCGGTTGCCCCTTAAACACGTCAGCGACCGTGTTCATTGTTTCCAGCATCGGTACACCACTACGAAGCAGCAGAGCCAGGTTCGACGCAAAGCGATACATCGACGCTTGAATCACTAGGTCACCCACCACGGGAATCGCGACCAACACACTGGTGATCCGCCGCATGCCTGGTTCGGTTTTTGACCACCGGTGAAACAAGAATCCTGCGACGCCAAGCCCGCCAAACAGGTACAGGCCGTACGCGGCCAGATAGTCGCTACAGTCGAGCACGAAGACGGTAATGCTTGGCAATTCGGCACCCATGTCGTTGAACATGTCGCCAAAGGTCGGCACGACGAACCAGAGCATCACGACCAACACGAGCACGGCCACGAAAACGAGGACGCAAGGATAGATCATCGATCCGATGAATTTGCTGCGGGTGTCAGCGGCTTCGCGAATCTGTCGATTCAAGTCAACAAGGACTTCATCCAATTTGCCGGTTGTCTCACCAGTGCCGATCATGGCAACCCAGTGCAGTGGAAACAGGTCGCCTGCTGAGTCTTCAATCGCTGCGTTCAAGCTACTACCTGATGCAACACGTTCGGAGACCTCCTCCATTGTTTCTTGCAGTTGAGTGCTCTGATTCTGTTCTGCCGCAATCTTCAGCGCGCGCAGCATCGGCGTCCCGGATGCGAGTAGCGACCCGAACTGCTGAAAGAAGCTCATCTTGTCGTCCAGACTCACACGACTATGTCGTTTTGCCGACACGCGAGCGTGAGAGAGGAACCAAGATTCGAGAGACATGATGGACGATGGGGTAGGAGGATCAATTATTCTTTTGTTTCACTCTCCCATGCGGAGAGTGACGTTCTTTTAGTGGCTGTCGCAAAGGCTGATGGCTTCTTCCAAACTGGTGTCGCCGGAAACGACTTTTGCGATGGCGCTTTGTGCGAGAAGTTTCATCCCGTCTGCGACGGCTGCTTTCTGCATTTCGCCGACTGTGTCGCCACGCTGAATCATTTCGCGAAGTTCTCGATTGATACGAATGATCTCGAACACGGCAACACGGCCTTTGTATCCCGAGTCGCGGCAGCGGGCGCAGCCTTTGGCATTGAAGACCACTGTGTCACTCGGGATGTCGTAGCGACCAGCTGTTTCTTTGTCTAATTGACCTGGCTCTTTGCACTCGGTGCACAGTCGTCGTAGCAATCTCTGAGCAACGAGCAGACGCAGTGTGCTGGCAAGCAAGAATGGTTCGATGCCCATATCTTGCAGACGCGTGATGCTGCTTAAGGCATCGTTGGTGTGCAAAGTGGAGAACACGAAGTGACCTGTCAGTGCGGCACGCATGCAGATACCTGCGGTTTCACCATCACGGACTTCGCCGACCATGATCACGTCGGGGTCTTGCCGTAGGAATGATCGCAAGGCGTCGGCAAAACTGAGTCCGACTTTGCTGCGCGTCTGCACTTGATTGATGCCGCTGAATTTGAATTCAACCGGGTCTTCAACGGTGCAAATATTGGTTTGGTGGTCGTTCAGTGCGTTCAAGCAGGAGTACAGTGTCGTGCTCTTGCCGCTACCTGTCGGTCCGGTCACGAGCATCAGCCCGTGTGGACTGCGAATCGATTCCGTCAAGTCTTTGTATTGACGTTCGTCCAAGCCCAGCATGCCAAGGTTGTGCGGCAGTGCGCTCTTGTCCAATACACGCATAACGACTTTCTCGCCGTAGACGGTTGGGCATGTATTGACACGCATATCGACGCGGTGGTCACCGCTGCGAAGACCAATTGCACCATCTTGTGGGACGCGTTTTTCGGCGATGTCCATCTTGCTGAGAACTTTTAGTCGGCTAATGACTGCGTTTAGCATCGCCATTGGCGGCGGTGTGATCTCGGCCAAGATGCCATCGATTCGCAGGCGAACGCGGCAAGCTTCTTCGTAAGGTTCGATGTGAATGTCACTGGCACCCGTCTGCAGTGCTTGCTCAAAGATGCTGTTGACGTAGCGGATGATGCGACCGTCACGCCCCGGCGGTGGTGCTTGGTCTAAGTGAACGATCTCGCCGGATTCCTGCGACTCTTCGTCATCTAGCTCTTCTGCTTCTTCGACTTCTTCAAAGCTGGCGGTGTTGGCAGAGGTGACCGCGTCGGACCAAGACCCATCATCATAAAGGACAGCCAGCAATCGTTCGATTACCGACAGAGGCGCGAACAACGGACGCATTTGGCGACCCGTCAGCAATTTGATCTCGTCAGCCAGTAGCAGGGAGTCCGGCGCGAAGACCGCAACTTCCAACGTTTCACCATCGTCACTTATTGGCGCGATTAAGTGATCGCGGCACAAACGACTTGGTAGAACCGACGCGACGCTGGGATCGACTGGCGGAGGTGAATCCGATGGCGGATCAAATAGCGGCATCAGGTAATGATTCGCATAGGCCTGCGCAATCTGTCGCTCGTCGGCCAAACCATGTTGGATCACGTTTTCTTCGATCGTCACTTCGTCGCGATTGGGCGAATTCCAAAGATCCATGAGTCGTTCTGGATCAAACTGGCCGGCAGTTTGAAGCAAACGAATGATCAAAGGATCGGTCGCCTTTTGCGAGCTAGTTGATGCGATTGTCGTGGCCATGGATAGTTCCCCGTGAAAGGATGCTTGTATTGGTGGGAGGCAGACTTGCCCGGGTCGGTGCGATCGAGGGTGGTATTGGGGGGGAGGATGAACGTGGTTACGCCGATGGTGGCGGTGGCAATTCTTCGCTGGGCAGGTTCTGGGGTGTTGCTCGGCTTACGGGCGTGGCGGTCGGTGCTCGTGAACCAAATGGAAGTGGCCGAAGTTGAGTCACGGTTTCTTCGCAGGAAATGACGACGTGACCGGATTCAACTGCGACGATTGTGCACATCAGCTGTTGGTTGTCGTCTGTTTTCACTGTGTCCCCGGGTAGCCGTGGTTTGCCGTTGATGACAGCCCACTTGCGACCACCCATCTGCGCGATGCCGGTCAGAGTCAGTCCCGAGCGTAGATCTTCCGGGTCTGGCCCAGCTGGCTTGGTTGCCACAACCAGCTTTCCCGTTTCCGGTTCCACTTCCATTTCGTCGCTGGCTACCAAGACTTCAGTAAACGGGTCAACGGCCGGTGTTTGAATCACTGGCGGTAGCAGGTCGTCTTTCTTCCAACGAACCGCTGCTGCCTTGACGACACTCTCGCCAAGATCCAACGGTGCTGCCGGAGGTGATCCAAGATAGAACGCAACGCCCAGCACGACGGCGGGAGGACCTAGTTTTGTTGCAATGGCATTCATGACTTCTCCTTCAACATTTGCAGTGACAATTGCATCGAAGGGGTCTGACGATTTCGTTCAGCAGGATTAATGACCAAATTGTCGATGCGAATGTGATAGGTGCCACCTTCCAATTGATTCAGTAGTCGGATCAAGGAATCGAACGATCCGGTAACGTCAAGGCTGACTCGCACGGACTCCATCGGCCCCAGTCTGGCGGGTGACTCGCTATCGATTCGCATCAGGTCCACGGACTCATTGCGAACCAGGTCAATCAAAAAAGAGGTGACTTCGTCATTGCTTTCGCCGACCATCACACCCTCTTGCACGGCTTCCAAGTGCGAACGAAGCAATACAACTTCTTGTGCGATCTTGGCGGTGTTTTCCAGGTCGGTCAGTTCTCGTTTCTGCTGCTTCATCCGGCCTTGCAGAGGCTCGCTCACGCCGAAGAACATCACGGCTAAGGCAACGCCAGCAACGGCCATTCGCATTCGGATTGGGTTGCGCAGGTGTGTTGCAACCTGCTCCAGTTCAGCTCGCCAGTCTTTTTGTTTGCTCATGATTTCTCGCTCGAAGTCACCTGTGGTGGGCGACTCATTAGCGGCCTCTCTTTGATTCTTTGATCAGCATGATGGAGAACTCTGCTCCAGCGACGCCTGTTTCTTGTGATCGTGTTTGTCGAATGTTGCTCAAGTCGATGTGATTAAAGGACCGATTCACTGATTCAAGCTGTTGCAGTGTTTCTGTCAACGAGTCCAGCGAAGTCGGCATGTCGCCGTTTTCGTTCAGCGCGGTTTCCGCTTGCAGGACTAGCGTGATCGGCGACACTTTGCTTGCTCGTTTTCCGGTTTTTGCCATCGGGGCCGATCCGCGAATGCCCGTCAATCGCATGCCCTCGGGAACGGTATGCGTGATTTCGGCTAGCATGTCGCTCCAGCGAACCCGATCCTTCATAAATTGGCTAATCGCAGTCGCTTGGGCGTTAAGCCTGTCTCGTTCGGGCTTTGGATTGGTACCGTCGCCCACCATCGGCGGGGCGCTAGCAAGAATCGCTGACTTTTGATGCCCAATGTCGCTGCTACGAAGCCATAGCACGCCGAATAGAACAGCGGCGGCAACGATGTAGGCTGCGATTTCTTTGTAGGGAACGACGCGGCGGAGCTGCAGTGGATCACGGTGCTGTCGAACAAAGTCAAAGCCGTCGTCGTCATCGCTTAAGAACTTGTCTACCAGCGCTTTGGCAACGTCCGTGTCAGCAAAGCTGGGTGATTCGACCCAGCGAAGATCAGCGTTGGTGTTTTCGTCCAGCCATTGCTGGTCCATCAACGCACGCAATTCTCGGCGACCATGCAGAACGACTTGCTCTGGCACGCGATCGATACCGCACGCATTGCTGGCAGCATCTAAAGAACGAATCGCCGAAACGATTCCCGTGGCTTCATCGCCGGTCGGTAGCGGCAAGCTTTGCCAGTAGACGGGAAGGGACCCACGACTTGTTGCGGCCAGTAGTCGGTTTTTGCCCAAAATAACACGAGTGGTCAAACTACTGCGTCGATCACGGCCCTCGCATTCTGGTGCGGCACCGATTAAACAGGCCGCAGCCGGCTCAAGGCGTTGAAGTGAATGCCCTGTTGCAGCAACCGAAGTGCGGATCGCCTCGATTCGCTCGATGGGTGCCGCAACGATGCCTGCAACGGTTCGGCGATCAGGTTGCCAGTTGATGACGTCGATCGCCATCTTGTCTAGTTGTGAATTGTTGCTTCGCAAGGACTCTCGCAGAAGTGCTCGCGGAGAAGCGTTCGCTGCGCCCGATGCCGTCGGCCGTGTCGCAAAGTAGCATTCGTCGGTCGGAATTGCAGCGACGATCGGAAGTGTGGCATTGCCAACGCCCAGTTTCGCCAGAAGATCTTTTAATGCCGAATCGGTGTTCCCACCCACTACGGCAACACTGGCATGCTGGTAGCGAACCATTCCAAAGACGCGGCGGGAAGCGCGGCAGCCGTGTAGATAATATCGTCCGAACATGACGCCCACGGCATCGTTGCTCGATCGTACATCGCCTTTGCTTGACATGATTTGGTCCCACCCGTGAGTTGTTTCGCATCTGCTTTCGCAGATGCCCTCTGTTTGCACAAAAAGGGGCGGTTCGTCGCTTTTGGATCGAACCGCCCACATGAATTTCTCTTGCACTGACCAGCATCGTAGTGATGCTCATCATTCGTGCGAGACAATCCATCTGAGCCTGTCAGCCGGATCGTCTCACTTAGTCAAACGCTCAGCTCTAAGTTGACTGAGGGTTGATTTCAGCATCGATTGTGCTGGTTGGGTCGTAACCGGCTTCCGTGAAGATAACGGTGTATGCACCGTAACCACTGCTTGCACCGCTACGAGTCAAAGTCAACGTCCAAGAATCTTCCAGGCTACCTGTGCTTCCAGCAGCCGCAGTGCCGACGGTGAAGTAGGTTGGAGGAGTTTGCGACATGTCCAACTGAGTCAAGTCAGCTGCGTAGGTGCCTTGACGTGCTTGGAATCGCTCTTGAGCAGCACGAACGCTGGCCAAGTACTTGAACGACTCAGCTGCTTTACTTCGTTCAACCGACTGCAAAAGACGTGGAACGCCGAAAGCTGCCAAAACGCCGATGATGATTACAACGACGGACAATTCGACTAGTGAGAATCCCTTGCGGGCACGAGCTGGGGTGTTAGATGTGCGAGCCACGTTAGGGCCTCCTGAAAAACAAAATTAATTGTGTGACTGATTGTTTCACTTCTCTAGCGACGGCCACGACATCCAAAGTCGCATGTCTGGTCTGCCAGAAAGAACCCGTCAAACGAACGGGCCACACAAGAAGTAAGACATTTCTTGCGGGCGTGACTCAGATTACGGTCAATATTCGCCAGACGACGTTGCAAACTACGTCCACCCTGACGGTCATAACGATTGATCTGGTCACGTTGCCGCTGCCGACGCAACCAGCCTTGACGACACGGTGGCTCACGCGAAATGTCGCAAGACCCTTGGGCTGAAGAGTGCTAGCAATTGCAGAACAAAATGTAGCCAAGAAAAACAAAGATTTTGCGCTGAATGTCAGTTTCACGCGTGAAATCAGACTTGGCTCAAAATTGCAACTTTCGTTAAACTCCCAAGCCTATGTAGCCGACGCAGGGACGTTTGCTGACCAAGATGCCACACGACGTGGCCTTCTCAGCAAGTGGGTTCGCCAAACCAGCAACCCCTCTGCGACATCCAGGGAGGGAACCCATGCCCGGCGAGTCATTCCGATTCATTCACGCCAGCGACTTTCATTTAGAAAGACCGCTCAGCGATCTCGATTCATTTCCGTCGCAGTTACAAGACGCGATGGCAGGTGCGCCCCGAAACGCTGCCAAAGCCGTTTTCGACGCTGCACTGGTTGAGAACATTGACTTCGTTGTTCTTTGCGGCGATCTGATCAGCCCCATCGCGGCTGGCCCTTATGGGATGTCGCTGCTGTTGGATTACTTTGACAAGCTGCACGCCAACAACACGTCCGTCTTCTGGGCAGCCGGTGTCGCTGACGATGCCGCCAAGTGGCCTGACTCGGTTCCACTGCCACCCAATGTCACGCTGTTCCCCAAAGATCGGGCGATTTCCGTTCCTGTCGAACGTGCGGGTCGTACGATTTGTCACGTCGTCGGTCGCAGTTGTGATGGCCGACCAACAGTTCACGTTCCCAGCTACCGAATGGACCTGACGGACGGCTACACCGTCGCGGTGGGCCACGGCAGCGCCGAAGCGGGAGCCTTGGCCGAGGGTCGTTTTGACTATTGGGCTCTTGGTGGACAGCACAACGAAGAAGAAATCGAAAACGCGGGCGAACGTGGAGCTGCCTACTGCGGTTCACCTCAAGGCCGCGATTTGACTGAATCAGGTCCACACGGCTACCACATCGTTGACGTGGATGCCGAAGGCGAAACACGGACGCATTCGATTCAGTGCGATACCTTTCGCTACTGCAATGTCGAAATCGACGCGGCCGACATCGCATCGACCGGCAACATTCGCAATCTGATCGGCGAACGAATCGTCCGGCTTCAACACGAAAACGGTGGCCGACACCTGATTCTTGGCTGGGACATCACGATCAACGACGGCGAAATGCTGCATTCGATTGGTGATACCCAAGAACTACTGCATTGGGCTCGATCCGAATACGGGCACGGTTCCCCGTCGGCTTGGACCGCACGCATGACCGTGCGTCCGCCCAACGAATATCCCAAGTCATGGCACGAAGAAGAAACCATTCTCGGTGACTTCTTGCGAATTGCTGCCGAACACCGAAAGTCCGACGGCCGCGAATTGAATTTGCTGCCGTTTACCGAAGAACACAAAGCGTTGGCCAAAACCAGCGCGAATCTGCTGGCCGAAGTTTCCCCCGCCAGTCGGAAAGACACGCTTAATCAAGCAACGCTCTTGGGCGTCGAACTGCTCCGCGGCGGGAAGCCTAACCTGGTGCAAAAATCATGAAAGTCAAAGACATCCACATCGATGGTTTCGGCGTCTGGACGGGACTCTCGGTCGACGCGTTACCCGAAAGCATGACGTTGTTCTACGGCCCCAACGAAGCCGGCAAGACAACGCTGATGCAATTCCTGCGCGCAATGTTGTACGGATTCAGCGACGAGCGCCGCGAAAAATACCTGCCACCCATTTACGGTGGCACTCCAGGCGGTGCCATTCGCGTGACCGGTCCCGGTGGCGGCTACGAAATTCGCCGACATCACCAACTAACTGACAAGAGCGCTGTCGGACAACTAAGCGTGACGGGCCCCGATGGGCTTTCACAAGGTCAGCACCGACTAAGCATGCTGCTGGGACAGATCGACGAACCGATCTTTACCAACGTGTTTGCGATCGGCATGCGCGAACTGCAAGAACTCAGCACGCTGGACGACACCGCTGCAGCGGATGAGCTCTACAAATTATCCAGCGGACTAGATCGTGTCTCTTTGGTCGATGTTCTGCGCAATCTGCGTGGCGGTCGCCAAGACTTGATCGGCAACACTCGGTTCGAGGACGACCCAGACGGCAAAAAGCTGGCCAGTCTGATGCGTCGTCGTGAAAAATTGCGTGACGAAGTCCAAGGCCTTACCACACAGGGTCGCCGCTGGAGCGAACTCGCTTCACAACGTCGAACACAGCAGCAAGAAATCACGCAGCTGACCGAGCGCATGGGCGTCTGGGAACGAGAAGCACGCGGTGTCGAAGTCGCAACCAGCGTGTATGACCAGTGGCAAGATCGCCACAAGCTAGAACTCGCCATCGCCAAAAACGAGCGTGAAGCGCAGCCGCCCGATGAAGCACCCGGCCAACTGGTGCAAATCGAAGCGATGATGCAAGAACGCCGCGAAAAATTGGAAGAGGTCAAAAACAAGCGTCGCGCCATCCGCGACAAAGCCGAACAACTTCCTGTCAGTCGGCGCATGCTGGACTTGCAAGGCCGCATCGAAGCGGCAACCGAACAGGTCACTTGGGTGGAAGCACTCGAGGAACAAATCGAACGTCTGGATCAACAGATCGAGAAGGCACGCACTCAATTGGCTGCTGATGCGGACCGATTGGAGCTTGACGACGAAGATCGCGAAAACCTGCTGGACGGCGACACGACTGAATTGCCGGATATGTCACGGCAAACGCTGGCGACGCTTTCACAGCCTGCCAAACGTGTCAAAGAGCAAACGTTCTTGCTGAAACAGGCACGCAACGAAGGTGTCGAGCACAAGAACCGCGCCGACAAACTGGGCGATCAACTGAAAGAAGTTCTCGATCGCGCCCACGCAACGAACTTGCAGCAGGCAATTCGCCGCGAAACCGAAATGATTAGCACTCTGCGACATCGCTCGCAGTTGGGCGAACACATCGACAAGTTGAAAAAGCACTATCGAGGCCTGGAGGAAGAGTCCGTCAATCTGACGACATCCGAAGCCCTACCACTAGATCGCTTGATTCTGCTTTCCGCTCCGTTTGTCCTCGGTGGGATGTCACTTGTTTACGGCATTTCGCACATTCTGAGATTCGATCTGTTTCTAAGTGGAGAGCCGGACCCTACTCATGGACTTATCTGGTTCATTGTTGGTGTGATGGCGCTGTTGGTCTACTACTTTGGTCGTCAGCACGGAAACCGGTCGTCGTTCTTGGATCTGGAAGACTGTGATCGCCAGATCGACACGATTCGACGTCAGATTCGCGATGCGGAACTTGAACGTGAAGAAGTTGATTCAGGACTGTCAAACAGCACTCAGTCGATCGACATGCGTTTGCGCGAATCCGAGCAGTTATTGGTCGATCTAGAATCATCACTGCCGACGTATCACGCACACGAAGCTGCCTTGCAGGCTTACAAGTCATCGCGCAGTCGAGCCAGCATTGCTGCGGATCGATTGAAAGAAGCACGCGGTGGTTGGGCGGCAACCTTGCAGCGACTAGGCCTCAGCGCATCGATGTCCCCCACTAGTATCCGCAAGTTGGGCGACAACTACGAGACACTACAAACAAGCCGCCGTCGTTTGGACGAACTTCAGGGCGAACGTGAGCAACGCCGCCGCGAACGCCAAACGATCGCTAAGCGGATCGAGACGCTTTATCTAGAATCGCTCGAGCTGAACGATGAAGCGGAGCAGCGTGCCGAAGACGAAGCTGAAATCGAAATCGCAGACAGCCCCATTCCTCGTCGTTCTCACAAAGGTCCACTGGAGCAGCTAAACCACCTGCACGAAGAACTCGCGCGTGCCCAGCACTGGATCAAGCGACGCCGCGATTTGAAAGAACAAGACTCGCAGCTGAAACGTTCGCAATCCGGTCACCATCGTGCTTTGGAACGCGGCGAACAACAACGTCGAGCCCTGTGGGCCAAATGCGGAGTTGCCACGGCGGAGCAGTTTTACGAAATGGTCGACACCAAAGCTCGGCTTGCCGAAACACGCAAGCAACGCGGCGATATCGATCAGCAAATTCGCTCGATCATCGGTTCTCACGTTGATTACGACGATGTGGCTCGCGAGATCGACGGTGCCAAGTCCGGCGACTTAGAAAAGCGTTGGGAGTCACTGACGACCCGGATGACCGAAACAGAAGCACGAATCGCACTTCTGCGTACGACGCAAGGTGAACTTGCCGCCGAAATGAAGCATCTTGGTGAAGACGGCCGCCTATCAACGGCACAGTTGGAACTCGGTTGCGTGGAGCGTCAAATCGAAGCGGTTGCAAGACGCTGGCAAACGCTTTCGATGGCCAGCTACCTGATGGAAGACGTTTGCGGAACGTTCGAGCGTGAACGCCAGCCCGAAACGCTTCGCGAAGCATCATCGTTCCTGAGCCAATTGACCGATGGCAAGTACACACGCATCTGGACACCACTGGGCACCAATGCTCTGAAAATCGATTCGCACGAAGGCAACGCCATCCCGCTTGAAGTCCTCAGTCGCGGAACGCGGGAAGCCGTCTTCATCGCGCTGCGATTATCGCTGGCTGCAGCCTATGCCCGCCGCGGCGTGATGTTGCCGTTGGTGCTGGACGATGTCTTGGTCAACTTCGATGGCGACCGAGCGATTCATGCAGCACGCACGCTAAAGACGTTTGCTGAACTGGGGCACCAAGTGATGATGTTCACCTGTCACGAACACATCGTACAAATTTTCCACGACATCGATGTCCAAGTTCGGCTGATGCCTCCGCAGGGAGAGCCGGGTCGTGCCGACATCTTGGAACCCGAGTACGAACTTGAAGAAGAGGAAGAGTACGAGGAGGAAGAGGAATTCGTCGAGGAGGCGGTTGAAGAAATCGAGGAAGAAGAAGTCGTCGTCGTGCTGGAACCTGAGCCTGAGCCCGAACCTGAGCCGATTGTCGTCGAAGTAAAAGAACCCGAACCAAAGGTCATTTACGTCGAGAAGCCTCGCCCAAAACCACCCAAGCCAAAGCGAAAGCCAAAACCCGAGACGGTTTACATCGTCGAACCAGAGCCAGAGCCGGAGTACATCGAACCGGTCTACTTGGCACCTGCTCGCGTCAAACCAGAGCCAACTCCCGAGCCGCAAATCGGCTGGGCATGGTTCGAGCGTGAACCGTTGACGTCGGAGATTCCGACCGAGCAGCGTGCCGCGGAGACTCTCTCGGCGGCTCAGCAAGCGATCGAATCCGAATGGCTAGGCGAACCGGGCGGCAGCGAAGAGATTCCCGAAGACGTCTGGAATCGAAACGATTCGTGGTGGGACGGAAGTCAAATTTCCGTCAAGTAGCGAGCGGCTCTTTAGGTCGCGTCTGAGTTACTGGATCAGTTCCGCATATGACAACGGCGTAGCAGACTTTTTAGACTTCACTTTCCCTCCCGGAGAGTGGAATTCGATTTGCTCAATGCGTTAGATGACGCCCGGTTAGCCACGAAGCGGCGAAAGCTCACTGCCGTGGGTGCCAACCCACGGATTTTGTCGCTCACCTACTTCAATCCAACGCGGCACAGATAGTTGTCCGCTGTGATGTACAGCGTTTTGTGGTCATCGCTCAATGTGCAATTGCTGGTGCGTTGACCCGTAACGATTCGCCCGACCAGTTTCCCATCGGGTTTGATGACATAGATCCCGCCTGGCCCGCTGCCAAAAATCGTGCCGTCCGGTGCAACGGTCAATCCGTCAGGTAGACCCGGAAACTCATCCATGTACTTCTTGCCGCTCAGCAAGATCTTGCCTTCGCCCAGCATCTTGTTCTCCTTCAGCGGAAAAGACATCCAAACCGGTTTCTGTGGATCACTTTGGGCGACGTAAAGAGTTTTCTCATCAGGTGACAATCCAATCCCGTTGGGCCGAGTCAGCTCTTTGGTCAAGAGTGTCAGTTTACCATCGGGAGTCAACCGATAGACGCCGCAAAAGTCCAATTCACGCCGCGGATCCTGGGCGCGTTCTGGCAAGCCATAAATTGGATCGGTGAAGTAAATGGTCCCGGAAGCATCAAACACGAGGTCGTTCGGACTGTTCAGCCGCTTGCCTTCGAAGTGATCGACAACGGTTCGTTTGCCACCGCCACGCGTAAGCACACTGATTCGGCGATCACCGTGTTCGCACGCCGTTAATTGTCCCTGGCTATCCATCGCCAAGCCGTTGCTTCCCGGTTCCAGGCCGTAGTAGCTGGTGCCGGTGTATCCACTGGGTGATAGAAACAGCTCGATGCCACGAGCCGCGGACCACCGATAGATGCTGTTTCGTGGAATGTCGGAGAACAGCAAGTGCCCACCGCCATCATCGGCCACCCAGACCGGTCCTTCCGTCCAAGTAAACCCGCCCGCGAGTACCTCCACCTTCGCGTCGCTGGCCACGTACTTATCAAGCTCAGCATCGATTCGATCAATTCTGCCAATCGTTGCAGGAGTTTGAGCCGAAAGTGGTGCGGCCAGAACGACGCCAAGCAAGAACGACCAAGCAGATTGCGGGATCAACGATTTCATAGAAGGCAACCTACTGGCACCAAGGACGGACTGCGGCCCGCATCCAAATCAGCGAACCATTCAAAGCCGCATTGTAATCGTTTTAGACATTCAATCGTTAATCGAGCATTGGATTTGCCCTGAGGAATTCCCCCGCTGCTAGAGGTTCACCCCGCAAGCCTCTACAATCATTTTACTCAGAACAACGTGCTTTCCCGCGGTATCTCACCATCTTCCTACCCTTCAATTTTCCTACCTCCATTTTCCTACCAACAACCACCACCGACCACGCTCATTGGATGACTTCTACCACAGTCATCGCGATTTGCTCCCTGTTCGCAAACACCATCAACGCCCAAGATGCTCATGGTCGCGAATCGGAGCCACGAACGCGATCACTATTCGTTTCCGGCGAAAACGACACGCACACCTATCGCATCCCCGCGATCGTCACAGCAACCAACGGTGACCTAATTGCCGCCTGCGATGCGAGACGAAAAAATGCTGCGGACTTAATGCACCAGCGGACCATCGACATTGTCTTTCGGCGCAGCAGTGACAATGGGAAAACATGGACTCCGATTGAGTTATTGGAACATCGTGATGATGGCGGTTGCAGCGACCCGTCACTCTTGGTCGACAAAACGACGGGCGACATCTTTTGCTTCTACAACTTCATGTCGCGGGACAAGACTGACAAAGAGTTTCGCTTCATCGTGCATCGCAGTGAAGACAATGGCGTGACCTGGAACGAGCCGGTGGATTTCACCGACCAAGTCGCTGGAGACGAACTGAAGGGCAGCTTCAAATTTGTAACATCGGGTCGCGGCATTCAGACACGTGATGGCGTACTGATGCACAACTATGTTCGTGTAGGCGAAGGAATCACGCTCTTCCGGAGCACCGATCACGGTGATACATGGTCGTCTTTTTCTGATGTTGAGCCAGCCGATGAATCGAAGCTTGTTCAACTTGCTGATGGCTCATTGATGATCAATTCGCGTAAAGAAGTTGGCAAGCGTTTCGAGCATCGATCCAACGACGGAGGGAAAACCTGGTCCACAAAACCATTCGGGCTGGTCGATCCACGATGCAACGCCAGCATCCTTACGATGACAGCGGTCGGTGATGGGTTTTCCAAAAACCGACTACTCTTCTGCAACGCTGCCTCAGCCAAGGGACGCAAGAACCTGACGTTGCAAATCAGCTACGACGATGCCGCAACATGGAGCCATAGCAAAATCATCGATGCCGGACCATCGGCTTACAGCGAATTGACGATCCTTCGCGACGGGAGCATTGGAATTCTCTACGAACCTGGCTACAAGAAAGTGCGTTTCGTGCGGCTAACGCTTGAGGAACTGACCGACGGCGCGGATCGACTACAGAAGCCGTATGCAACGTATTCCAAGGCAAACTCGACGCTACCATCCAAAAGTCACTTCGCCAAAGACAAACTTATTGCGTGGTGCATCGTGCCGTTCGATGCCAAGAAACGCGGTCCCGCAGCAAGAGCCAAGATGGTTCGCGATCTGGGTATGCGGCGTGTTGCTTACGATTGGCGCAAGGAACACGTCGCGACCTTCGAACAGGAAATCCTAGCGTATCAGAAGCATGGCCTTGAGTTCTTTGCATTTTGGTCGTGGCACGATTCCCTTGAGCCGCTAATCAAGAAGTACGGCATCCGTCCTCAGATTTGGATCACAGCGTCTTCGCCTGAGGCCGAAACGCAGCAGGCACGCATCGAACTTGCCGCAAAGAAGCTACTCCCACTCGTTGAAAAAACTCGAGGACTTGGGTTGAAACTGGGGCTTTACAATCATGGCGGATGGGGCGGGACGCCAACCAACTTGGTCGCGGTATGTGAGCATCTACAGCAAGTGCACGGCGCCGATCATGTTGGGGTCGTGTACAACTTTCACCATGCCCACGACCAAATAAGCGACTTCGCCACGTCGTTAGAAGTAATGGTTCCCCATCTCTTGTGTTTGAATTTGAACGGGATGGTCAGTCCGGACGATTTCGATGTGAAGCAACAGGAGAACAAAATCAGGTCCATCGGCACGGGAAAGTACGACGATGCACTGATTTCAAGTGTTTTGTCGAGTGGATATGGTGGCCCTGTTGGCATCCTGGATCATCGCAATGATATGGATAGCGAAGTTGCCTTGAAACAGAACTTGCAAGGACTCGAGCTTTTGTTGAAGCAGATAGGTGGCGGTTCATAGCACAACCACAAGTAGTTACGCGAAAATCATTTGGTTTTGCGAAATGGGAAGTGGATGATTCCAGTGTGATTCGTTTACTTCACTTCTACCTTCACGCTAGCCAAACGGTGCTTCCCAAATGAAACTTGCCATTGCCCTGATGATCATTTTCTGTTGCGTTTTTGCAGGGTGTTCCGATTCGTCTGCACAGCAACACCCCGAGAAAATGGCCAGTTCGGCTTCACCTGCCAACCAGGACGATGTCGTCATCAGTGGCGGTCTTGACACCGACCCGCAAGATCATGGTCGTCCGGTCGTTCTGATCGGTAACGCTCTAGGGGTGACACCAGAGATTTTTCGCGATGCGTTTAGTGGTGTAACTCCGGCAAAAGATGGTCCACCCTCAAGTTCTCATGCGAGGGCAAACAAGAAGGTCCTGATGGACGCGTTGGAACCGCACGGAGTGACGAATGATCGTTTGGACGAAGTCTCCAACTACTACCGTTACCGCCCGCAGAACGATGAAATTTGGACATTTGTGCCGGCGAAGGCCAAAGCGATCGTGCAAAATGGAGAAGTCGTCGACATCGAAATCTTGGAGCCTGGTTCGGGCTACACGACGCCACCAAAAATCACAATCGTCGGGCATGAAGACACGGAAGTAACCGCTGAAATCGAATTCAGCACGAAGCTTTCCGAGAACGGTCGGATTAGTTCACTGAAAATTGTGGAGTAAGCCAGCGAGGATGTAGTGCAACTAAATCTTGTTAGGCCCACTAAAGAACGCCAACACGTGCGTCCGCTTGAAGTAGCCGCGTCCCCAAAGTGCTAACCCGCATTTCGTTAACAACCAAGCGCCCCAGAAAACGAAACCGACAATCATCGACACCTTTTGGAACGATTGCATCATCTCGGCAGAAGGCCCGCCGCCAGCAGCCCCAGCCTCAGCAAGACTCTCCATATGCTCTTGAACGATCGGTATTGTCTCGAATTGAACGACGACCAGAAAAATGGTGCGTAGTATTTCGTAGACCAGCAATGCCAAGAGTGTTTTCAACATCCAGCGAGGTGCCCATGGTTTGCCCAGCAGGCAGCCGATGCCGCCAATCGCAAGGCACGCGGAAATCACAAACCCTGCCAGCGACGAGATTACGTGTGGAATCATGTACTTGGCATTAATCGCTGCCATCGCTGCGTTCATGTCGCGTTGGGGCTGTGCTTCCGGGCCAGTTGGCAAAAACGCATCAGCGAGCTGCTGTGCAAAAATCAATTGTCCAATCAAGAACACTCCGGCCAAGAGTCCCAACAGTCCGGCCATCAAGCTGATCACGCCCGCGACTGTGATACCAGTCGGCTTCAGCATCGCTGATTGTTGCGCCGTGCTGGCTTGATACGCAGGTTGTTGCACCAACGGATTGTCGCTGTCGAAAGTACCTTCGGGGCGATCACTCATTTCAAAAGTCCAGTGGATCCGAAAGCGGCGCGGGCGGAGAGAGAAACGCAAGCTGAATGTCTCGCGAAGTATAACCTTCACGTCTGAGATGAAACGCTAACGACACGCTTTGACTAAACAAAACGATCAGCCCGTAGATTCCCAGCAAAAGTGAAGTTGGAAAACAGTAGCACGTTGCCAGCGTCAACACTCCTAGCAGCAGCGACGTAATCGCAAGGGTCCGTCGTTGAAATCGAATCACACCGATGCCACTGTAAATCAGCAGAAGGCCGATTAAGACCAAGATCGTGGCAAAGATGGCCGCCCCAATGACAAAGTAAAACTCAAATTCAGGAGGGAACCCAGGAGTTGGCTTACCACCGTTCTTGGCACCCTGCTTTGCCATGGCCGCGAAAAACTCGGGCATGTACCAACTGTAGATGCCAGCGATGACGCCGGCTGCCAGATCCAACGCCCCCTGGACGATCATCAAGATACCTAGAGCGGTAACGTGTCCCACAAAACCACGACGCTGACCGGGAGGCAAATTGACGGATTGCCCGGGTACTTGATAGCCGACATCCGCCGGTGCGTAGGGGTTCCTCTCAAAATCAGAATCTGGGAAGCCGTCGTTGGACATAAACGCATCGACCGTAAGTCGCTCTGTTGTTTTCGGCCTCGCAGGCTAACCTTGAGGCTAGACCTCGATCAAATCAACTTTGGGTCGCTTCGCTGGCGCTGCCGGCCGAAGCGGTGGCTTGGGAGTCTGGCCTTTTGGTTCCAACCGAGGAACTTGAATTCTCGGCCGCCCAATTCTATCACGTGGGATGGCAGGCAATTGGGGAGCACGAAACCCTGGAGGAAGTCCACCGGGGAAATTGTTCCAGTTCCCTCCGCCGATGCGAATTTGAGCTCCGTTTCTCGATGCGTAACGCTTGTAGATGTCGTAGGCTTCTTTATCCGCCTTCTTCATGGCGTCTTCGTCCTTGTATCGGGTGGACTTCGTACCGCCGTTTCCGTCGGGACGCTGAACCTTCAACCCATTTCCGTCATCGCCGAACTGGAACTTGCGTCCATTCTCGTTGACTGAGATCTCGCGTTTGCCGTTGATCGTTTTCACGGAAATGGTGATCCGATTCTGTTGTCGAATCGGTGGAGCCAATTGGATCTGGGGTCGAATCATCGGAGGGCGAAGATTAGGAGACTGAATGGAATTTTCCTGAGGTGTCAAAATTTTGCCGGCTGCAGAAGCTATCGCTGAATCGGCACCCATTGCAATTCGCTGTAGCGATTCGCGAGCCGCATGAGATAGTTCTTGCCAATCACTCTTGAAGTGACTCTTCAAGATACTCAGGGCACGGTCCGAGGAGTCTGGCTTTCCGTCGACAACGATCCGCTCCAGCGACTCGATTCCCTTCACGCCCAAACGCTGCAAGCTTTGCGTCGCAGCCACTCGGTCCGAAAACTTGGGTGACGCCAGTTTCTCTATCCAACGTTCCACTTGAACATCCACATCCGATGGAGCATCGCCCCAAACGTTCGTTTTGGTCAGAGTCGTTGCAGTCGCCATCGCTAGGCAGGCAACGATGACCATCGTCAAATTGAATCGTAGTGACATCATTTCTGTTGTCCTCTTCAGTTGTTTTGAAACAGCTAAATCGCCTGCAGGAGGCGAACCCACCTTAGCAGGCGGTCGCCATCCATCGCACCTCCGAAAACAATCGGATATCCCGTTTTTTGAAGTGCGGTACCCCATGTTGGCAGATCATCGGCCGATTTGATTGGCAGCAAAAGTTGAAGCGATGCGTCGGCTTCATTTTCCCTCAAACGCACTGCCGGAGGACGAGCTTCGTGAGAAATCGCCACTCCAAAAAACGTCTCACTCGCCGAAATCGCGACCGCCAACGCCATCGAATCAGCGGCCTCGGGTTTGCCGCCTTCCAGCGCTCCCGCTGCCGCGACTGCGACCGCAGACTTCTCGATCTCAACATTCTTCAGCACTGCCGCGACAAATCGTGAAACCACGTCGATTTCTTTGGGTTTCCAGCGTTCGTTCTCAGCCGGTGCAATCGCGCAGACAACAACGCCGTGCTTCCTCGCCAAATTGGGCCACGATTCCAAGACGGTCTCCGGCTTACCCTGTCCAGGATTCAGAAGCATCACCAACAACCCCAACTGATCTGCTTCATCATCTTCCGCTGGACCGACATAAGCGGCAGCATTGCTGACGTCGGGAAGCTTCAGTGGAGACACCTTCCATTCATCTTCGCTGGGCTGGGTCCATGATGCGGGAACCTCATCTGCAATTTCTCCCGCGATGTTCACAGGTGTGATCGCAACTTCGCGTTCTTTTTCGCCACGAATGACAATCAGCTTCAACGGTTTCTCAGGTTCGGCGGAGACCATTAGCCGTCGGAGCGATTGCGAATCAGAAACATCTACGCCATCGATACTGACGATGACATCATCAGGTTCCAACTTGCCATCACACGGTGATCCAGGAACGACACTGTCAACGACAACCTTCAGCGGCGTCTCTTCAACCGAGCCTTCATCGTCTGCATCATTTTTCCCCGCTTCATCTTCTTCTGTCGCAGGCGACTCTTCTCGAGCAATAAACCCGATGCGTTGCGGCTCAAGCGGCGGGATCGTGTCAACCAACTCAATCTTGATCGACGTGGTTTTGTCGTCTCGCGAAAAATCGATCGCAATTGATTCACCCGCGTCATAGCTGCCGAGCACTTGTTTGATTTGCTGGAAACGTTTCACCGGTTTTCCAGCGATCTTTGTGATGGCGTCGCCGGGTTTCAGCCCGGCCTTTTCCGCGGGCGAACGAGTGCGGACGGCAGCAAGCTCTGTCCCTTCTTTCAACGGGTCATCCGTCTTCGGCACAATCCCGATCAGTCCCTTGCTAATGTCGGTGCCTGCTTTCAAACGCTCCAGTTTCTTTTGAATGATGTCCGCAGGAATCGCAAATGCGATTCCTGAGTCGTACCAACTGGTTGCATCCGGAGCCCCACCAGGTGCCACGGCAGGAACCAATATGCCCAGCAAGTTACCCGAAAGATCAATCAACGGTCCGCCGTAGAATGCTGGCGACACGCGCGCATCGGTTTGAAGTGCAATCCCGTCTAATCGCTCCGTGGCGCTCAAAACGCCGTTGCTGACAATCGGCGAAACATCCACCCCGTATCGTCCAACCGCGATCGTGGTCTGACCGATTCGGAGATTCAATTCCGTTGGTAGCGGCAACGGTGTTAGTTCTTTACTCGTCTTGATCTTCAGCAAGACCAATTCACGATGCTCATCTTTGGCAACGATTTTGGCCGCATGACGTGTTCCATCGGGTAACACTGCCAGAACGCTGGCCGCTGTTCGATCCGCGACGATGCTGGACGCCAGGATGAATCCGGCGGAGTCGATCACGATTCCCGATGTGGGCGCGTCTTGTTCGACTTCTCCACTTGATTGCCCGACCGCGCCGATGATTTCGATCGTTACAACCGATGGCAAAACACGATTGGCTGCCGCACGAACGGCTTTCGCCATCGATGCGCGATACACAACATCTTGACCACGTGCACGCTCGGCGTTCACACCGCAGCAGCAGGCCAGCCAACAAAGCAATATCGCGATGGTCGGTTGTCTCGTTTGTCGAAACATCATTTACCGAATCATGTGTAGAAGGAAGTTGAGATCGACAACGCAGTCGCGGTCACGAACAGGGCTGTCATGAACAAGTCTGTCACGAACGGGGCTGTCACGAATTCGCTAAGGACGCAGCATCAGGGGAACAATTTCGGTGTCACGTTGCACCGTAATTTCGACGGCATCCCGCTTGTCGATTCGCCGCAAAATCGACTGCATGCCTCGTTGATTCTCGACGCGGCGCCCATCGATTAGCAGCACCAAGTCATCGGGCTGAATGCCTGCCGTACCAGCTGGGCCGATGTCCAAAATGTCATCCACATAGGCGGGCGTGGTTTCCAGCACATCGGGAATCATGACCAAACCGAGCGTTTTTGCACTGTGCGATTTATCACGATCCAGCATCGGCACCTTTGAGTCCGTGACGCTGGTCTTACGCCCCGCAATGATATCTCCAATCGCACCGCGAAGTGCCGCCGACGGCAACGCGTAGTTCAGCCAAACTCCCGTCGCGGCGTCACGCAGTTCTTTGCCAAGCATTCCGACCAATTGCCCATTCGCATCGACCAAGGCGCCACCGGCTGCTCCAGGATTATTGGCGATCAAATCCAAAATCAGAACTTCACCGCGATAAGGCGTTTTGTAAGTACCACGCCGCGCATCCAACTTCGTGATCGACGCGATCGTGCCTTGCATGACGCTAGCCGGTTCATCACCCGCTGCGATACCGAACAAATTGCTGACCGCAATGACCGGATCGCCCCATTGTGCGCCCGCGTCTTTATTGACGGCAAAGTATGGCAATCCTGACGCTTCAATTTTCAAAACCGCCAATTCCAATGATGGCTCAAACCCAACTATCTTCGACTCGAACCGGCGACCATCATCCAGCACCACAACAGGGTCAACATCCAACACATAGCTCCAAGCCGTCGCGACATGGCCTTCGGGTGAAACCAAAAAACCACTTTGGTAAGCTTCCAAACCAGCCAACCCACCCGCACCATAAATTTTGATGACACGTGTTTGCGCATCACGGGCCAGCTTGGAAAGCTGCTGTTGAGACATCGCGCTGGGGGCCGTGATCGCTAAGAACACAGCGAACCCAATCAGTTGGAGTAGACGACACATCATGATGCGTCCCTCTGTTTTGAGGTCGCTTTGGAAGTCCATGACTTCACGCGAATGCGTAGCGACGAATCGATGCCATACCGCAAGTCCAAGATCGCCGGTGGACTTTCGCCACCTGGCTTTGCGTTTTCCACCCACAATTCGGCTGGATCACGATCGCGATCCGCAAAGACTTCGACGCACTCCGTCTGATGCGTGTCGGGGTGGCTCAGCCAACGAATTTCCAGCTCTCCATCTGTCGCCACCATGCAATCACGTAGCGGCCGCTCGCCACCAAGTGGCATGGTACCCAGATAATAGGTTTCACCAAACTT
>CAYUGI010000037.1:0-36263 GCA_964444105.1 uncultured Pirellulaceae bacterium | reverse complement strand
GAACAAGGAGGTTTAATTGACACTTTACCAAGGTACTAAATTATGAGTCTTTCAATCGCCAATAACGTGGGCGCGCTTAACGCCCGTAACAACTTGACGCGATCTTCGAGCGCATTGAACAAATCGATCGAACGATTGTCATCGGGTTTCAAAGTCAATCGTGGAGCCGACGGTCCTGCCGCTCTGGTTATCTCCGAAAAGCAGCGTGCTCAGATCGCTGGCCTCCGAACAGCAATCGACAACACCGAAAAGGCTGTTTCGGTTGTTCAAACGGCTGAAGGTGCTTTGAACGAAATCAACAGTATCTTGGTTAAAGTTCGTTCACTCGCTTTGGACTCTGCCAACGCAGGCGTCAACGACGAAGATGCATTTGCAGCCAACCAAGCTGAAATCAGCAACGCGTTGGATACCATCAACCGAATTTCCGCCAACACACAGTTCGGCGAAAAATCGCTTCTAGATGGTTCCGCCGGAAAGACAGCTGCCGCATCATCGGCCGACGTGACGACGTTGGGAACCTCCAGCAAAACGGTTGCTGGAACCTACGCAGTCGCAGTCACAAGCAACGCGGAAGCCGCAACAATCACCGCGACACCGACCCAAGGTACAAACACCTTGGCCGCCGACGAAGTTCTGACGATCAACGGCGTGGCAATCACGTTGAACTCTGGGACTGATCAAGCTGGTGTTGTCGACCGAATCAACGAATTCACAAGCCAAACGGGTGTTGTAGCCGACATCGACTCAGGTAACACACGATTGACCACGAACACGTTTGGTGCAGATGCGCGAATTGATGTTTCGTCAAGCGAGACGGCAGCCACCACGTCCAGCGGTTTCGCAACTGCATCGGATAACGGTGCCAACATCGCTGGTACGATTGATGGCCAAGCCGCGACAGGTGTTGGAAATGTTCTGACAAGTATCGCTGGCAACTCGACCGGCGTGTCCGTTGCAATCGGTGTTGATGATGCTGATCCAACGATCACAGAAGACACTGGGCTGGGTTCGGTTACCGTCACTGACAACTCGCTTGTCTTCCAGATAGGTGCCAACCAGAACCAGACCGCCAAAATCGCGATCAACTCGGTGGCAGCTGACGGATTGGGTACTGCGGTATCAGGGAACAAGTTCGCCAGCCTTAACGAGCTCAACATCGCGACTGCTGATGACGCTCAAGACGCACTGGGCGTGATCGACAAAGCCATCGACGAGTTGTCGAACATTCGCGGTGAGTTGGGTGCTTTCCAAACCAACACGCTCGAATCGATCGCCAACAATATGCGTTCGACTTTGGAGAACACTGTCAATGCTGAGTCGGTTATCCGTGACACAGATTTCGCCGAAGAAATCTCGAACTTCACGAACAACCAGATCTTGGTTCAGGCGGGTACTTCGGTGCTGTCAAACGCCAACCAGACCAGCCAGGGAATCCTGTCGCTGCTTCAGTAAGTTCGTCACTGGGCTGACCGCTAATAAGGTCAACCCAATGCACTCTTGAAGAGGGGCCATCTTGGCCCCTCTTCTTTTCCGTTTTGTCTTAATTGGTTCGCTGGAGGTATCGGCTATGTTTTCTATCGACGGACTCGTCTCGGGCTTCGACACGTCTGGCATCATTGATAGCTTGCTGGGATTCCAACAAACACAGATTGATACGTTCAACGGACGCAAGGCGGAGATTGCCACGAAGCAGTCGTCGTTCAAAGGAGTCGAAGCAAGCTTGCTAACTCTCCAGGGTTCGCTTGGTCGTCTCAATCGATCGACCAACTCCGTTTTTGACGCGCGATCAGCCACTTCCAGCAATGAAGACACCATCGGCGTGGCAGCTGACAGCGGTGCGAACAGCGGCGTGTACCAGTTGTCCGTGGATTCTCTTGCTAAGGCACATCAAGTCGGTTCCCAGGGCTTCGCCACCACGAGTGATCAAATCGCCAGCGGCGACATCACCTTTCGTGTGGGCAGCGGTCCGGAAACTACGATTGCGGTGGACGAAGGAAACAACACTCTGACCGGTTTGGTCTCATCCATTAACGATCAAGTGCCCGATGCTAACGCGAGCATCGTCTATGACCAAAGTGCCGACTCGTACCGACTCCTGATTAGCTCAACGAAGACCGGAGTCGAAAACGAAATCACTGTCACTTCGAGTATGGATGCTCTGACCGGAACGATTCCTGACTTCTCAGGGCCTGCTGTCCAAGAGGCTTCCGATGCGGTCATTACACTTGGTTCTGGGCCAGGCGCTATCACCGCCAGCTACTCATCCAACCAAGTCGACGGACTGATCGAAAACGTCACCTTGGATCTGAAGCAGGTCTCCGACGGTGACACGATTACCATCGAAGTCAAAGAGGACACTGCGAGCGCCGTTGATGCAATTGAGTCATTCGTTGCAGACTACAACTCGATCATCGAATTCATCGACAATCAAACTCGCTACAACGCCGAGACGGACCAAGCCAGTCCTTTGCTGGGCAACCGTTCGATCAGCAACATCAAAAACAAACTGCTGACTGCCGCCTCCGACACCATCACCACCGCCGCTGGCGTGAATCGTCTGAACCAGATAGGAATCGATCTGGATACGAAAGGCAGGCTGCAGATTGACTCCACTCAATTAGACGACGCTCTGACGGGAAACATCGAAGGAGTCGATCCTAAACAGATCCGCAATCTCTTTGGGCTCAACGCAAGTTCGACGAGTTCCGGGATTGAATTTGTCACGGGCAGCAATGCAACCGTCGATTCGTTGACACCCTACGAGGTGGATATTACTCAAGCAGCCGAACAAGCGACCATCACTGCCAGTAGCGCGCTGGCTTCAAACGTCACACTGGACAGCTCCAACAATGAGTTTCAAATCACTGTCGATGGAACGGTCAGCGAGACGCTGACGCTGTCCGACGGAACCTACACAACTGATGAACTTGCTTCGCACCTTCAAGACACGATCAACAACTCACAAGAGCTGAGCTCACGCGGCGTCATTGTGAGCGTCAACTCAAACGATGAGTTGGAGATTACTTCGCAGTCCTACGGAGAAAACTCGAAGTTGTCGAGTCTGACCGGATCTGCAAGTTCAGCCCTGGGTTTCGCCGGTACCGAGTCCGACCAAGGCCAGGACGTCGAAGGCGTTTTTATCGTCGACGGCGTCGAGGAAACGGCGATTGGAACCGGTAGAGTCCTGATCGGAAGGAGCGAAAATGCACACACCGCCGACTTGCAGCTGAAAGTCACTTTGACGAGCGATCAAATTGTTGCCGGTTCCGAATCGGAGCTGCAAGTGTCTCGCGGGATTTCCGGACAGCTTGATCAATACATCGACGGAGTGTTAGATACCGAAACAGGTATTTTGAAGTTTGTCGATGACGAATACAAAACCAAAATTGACTCCATCGATGACTCTATCTCTCGCGTCGAAGAGATCACAGCATCCAAACGCGACTATCTAATCGCGGAATTCGCGGCGCTGGAAAGCATCATGAGCGAGCTTCAGAACACCGGAAACTTCATCAGCAACCAGCTGACTTCACTCAGCACCTTCAGTTCAAAGAAATAGCGAACAGCAAATCGCGTTTAACGGATTCACGTCATGAGCTTAAAAGAATACAAGAAGCAAAGCCTGTCCTTCGGTTGGACTCGTATCGAAATGCTGCTCGAAGTCTACGACCATGCGATCACTGCATTAGAAGGATCGCAAGCCGCAGCTGATCGGCAAGACGCAACCGCCTTTGCAAATCACTACGTGGCCGCACAAAAGGCAATGTTGGCGATCCATTCAGGGCTTGAGCCTCACAAAGATCAAGTGGCGTATAACGTCGCCTGCTTGTTGCACTTCGCGCTTGATTGTTGTCAGCAGCGAAACTTCGCCGACGCGATCAAAGTTCTCAAAGAGCTGCGTACTGGATTCGCTGCCGTCGCCGAAGAAGTGAATCAGCTGGAACGAGATGGCACTCTTCCACCCGTCCCAGATCGCGACTGTTACCAGCAAACGGCGTAGTGGGCAGGTAGCAATTCCTGCTAACAAAATCACTGTTTCAAGCTGGAGTAACACTCTTCTCGGTGACCAACGCTTTGTCATCACGGCGTTCCAATTCGGCCAGTGCCACAAGCTTACTGGCTGTCGTCAGGGCGCGGCAAAAACAGCGAGTCTAGCACCTCAAAATCGTAGCCGCGATATTGACTCTTTGTCGCGCTGGGAAACTCAGAAAGGCAGCATCTTCTTCGGGCCACAGTTCTTCCAGGTCTCCACCAGAAAGCGTCTAGCTCGACGCGTGTCGACCCGTTTTGTTGTCAATGCGATCCAACGATGGCGAAAATGCAATATAGCTGGCGGAAATAGTTTGCGTGCGTCGCAGAATGGCGGTTAGCCAGGCTGAATTACGCGATACATTGCGTTGGGGAAGACGCCGCTGGGCGTTTTGTGCGCAGGTTTCGTATAGAATCAGGGTGTCGGTGGAATCCACAAGTTGGGGGGCTCCACCCAAGCCTGAATTTCATGTGGCTTCAAGGTCCTTATCGCGCTAGGAAATACACAAATGACCCATGTCAAATGCTTGATGCAAATCGGGTGCGTCGTCGCACTGAGTTTCGCGTTCGTCGGTTGTGGCGGCACATCATCGGAGCCATCGGCACCGGAGAGCAGCGACATTTCGCAGTACATCAAGGATCATCCAGAGATCCTAGAGCAAGATGAATTAGATGCGGCCGATGACGCCGAGATTGAATAAAGCAGAGTTTCTTTTTTCGTTTTCTTCTTCGGAGACACAAAATATGACTTCTTCACGAAGCCGGTCAGGTTTTACCCTGGTCGAATTGCTGGTGGTGATTGCCATCATCGGCATCTTGGTAGGGCTGCTATTGCCCGCCGTTCAGGCTGCACGCGAGGCAGCCCGTCGCATGAGTTGTAGCAACAACTTCAAGAATATTGGGCTGGCGATGCACAACTATCATTCCGCCTATAAAGAACTACCCATGTTCAAAGGTGGAACCGCTCGTCTTCGAGGCGCACCGAATCCCTATCGAACGACGGCAATTGCAAATCAGGCTGGCGGTGGCAACGATGGACTACAACTAAGCGTCTTCGTTGGATTGTTGCCGTTCATCGAACAGCAAGGACTTTGGACCGAGATCTCCAACCCTTATCAAGTACCAGTAGGCCAACCAGGGGCTGGATTGTTTTTTGCTCCGATGGGTCCCGTCCCTGCCATGGGACTCGGACGACATGCTCAAAACCAATACGATCCCTGGCTGACCGAACTACCGACACTTCGTTGTCCGAGTGACCCCGGAGCAGGGTTGCCATCGAACGGGCGGACCAACTACGGCGCTTGCCTGGGTGATTCGGTTCGTTTCATCAATAATGGTGGCTACAACGCGTTTCGCGACATGATCAATTCGATGACGGTGCAGCGTTCCAACGCATCTTTGCGAGGGATTTTCGCGTCACGACGGGCCACGAAGTTCCGAGATATTCTTGACGGTCTCTCCAACACGATGGCGATGGGTGAATTGATCACCGACCTTGGCGACAACGACACTCGTAGCGCCACGGGACTTTCGTCAGGCGGAGCAAACGATCTTTACACTCAGCCCGGTACTGTTTGTCCGCTTGGCAATCCAGAACGACCTGTATTCTGGGATCCGAATGCAACGACCATCGTTGCGGGGGCTGAGCAACGACGTGGTTACAAGTGGGCCGCGGCGTATCCCATCTACAGCGGCGTGGTCAACATCTTCGCTCCCAATGGCCGTTCCTGCGGAATCAACCAGGGCACCCCGGCGACGTGGCGACCAGGAATCTGGGGTACCAGCAGCCGCCACCAAGGCGGAGCTCACATTCTGATGGGAGATGGTGCCGTCAAGTTCATCACGGATTCAATCGAAGCCGGTGATCAGTACAACGGGATGGTCCGTTGGAATGGTTCGTCGACACCCGAACCCTCCTTCCCCACGGTCGCAGGTAGCCGGAGTCCGTATGGTCTTTGGGGATCCCTGGCGACTCGCGCGTCGGGCGAGACGATCGAAGAAGAGCTTTAAGTCTTCGAGCCGTTCTTAGTTTTCAACTTAAAAACGCAAGTGACCTGTTCGGGTCGCTTGCGTTTTTTGTTTGCTAGGGAGTCGATGATCGCGCCTGAAGAAATGATTTCATGATGGCTGGCTTGCCAGTGTGGAACATTCTTACGCCCGCTTGAATAAGCCGCGTCCAATCGTCTGTCTTTCCTTCGGCATGAGTTTCGACCAGCAAGTCCTTGCTTGCTGCATACTGAATCAATTCGATGCTCTTCGGTTTGGTCGGCGCTTTTTTGTCCAAATTGACTTGAATCGTCAGCGGGTTGAAACGCTGCTTGATATCGTCAACTTGTTTCTTGCTTGAAACCCTGAACATCAACAAGCTCGGGGCGTAGGGGACGCCTTCTGACTTCAATCGTGCAAATCGATCCGCTTCAGCGTACCGGACGCGAAAGATAATGCGTCGGGTCGCTTTTCGCTGGACAACCACTTCCATGATTTGCTCGAAATACTGACTCACCCCTGGCTTCAAGTCAGCCTTGAAGATTGTTCTTCCGGCGCCTTCCTCGAGAAACTCATCCAACGTGGCAATGGTCTCCTGGGAAACACTTCCATCGCGATATCGCTTGCGAAGCCGTTTCAGTTCTGCCAACGTCAGATCCTTGACCATGCCGTGCCCGTTTGTTTCTCGGTCGATCGTCTCGTCGTGCATGATGACGAAGTGACCATCGCGAGTTCGCTGAATATCTGTCTCGTAGAGCTTGTATCCCTTCTGTTGGCAATTGCGAATATTGGCAACGGAGTTTTCGGGAGCCCGATCGGCTTTGTCTGATTCATAGCCGCCGCGATGCGCAGCAATCATGATTTCATTCAATGACAAATCGGCAAAGATCGACTCTTGCGGCTTTTCGGCTGTCAGGTTCGATTGACTTGCGAGCAGCAGGATGCAACATGCCATCCAGGTCGCAACAGGCTTTTTACTTTGATTCATTGACTCGTTCGATCGTGGGTTTAGTGATGTCGTTTGGTGGCTGGCGACAAGAGCCGTATTATAGAGGGGCCTCAGGCAGCTCGTCGGCCACGTTTACGTCCACTCATTCATAGTCCGAATCCAATCGTGAAGAATATCCTAACAATTTCACTGGCGTTTTTTCTACACAGTGGAATCGGGACTGCTGCAGAAGATTCGGCTACCAACAGACCCAACATCCTGTTTATTGCGGCAGACGATATGCGACCCGAACTGGGATGTTATGGGTCGGAGATAGCGATTACGCCGAATCTTGACGCGCTCGCCTCAAAAGGACTGCTTTTTAACCGCGCGTACTGTCAGCAGGCCATTTGCAGTCCGTCACGCGCCAGTCTGATGACGGGCGCGCGGCCCGACACAATCCAAGTCACAGAAAACTACGCCTATTTTCGCGACTTGAATCCCAACATCATCACGCTTCCGCAGCACTTTCGATCAGCAGGTTACCAGACGGTAAATGTTGGCAAAATTTACCATGGCAAATTCAATGACCCGGACAAGTCATGGAGCCGACTGCCGGCCAAGGAGTTGATGCCCAAGGACATGCGCAAGCCGATTGGTATCGGTGGGTATGCGCTGAAGGAAAATTCTGACTTAGTCGCGAAGAAGAAGGCGCAATTCGGGCAAGATGCCCATAGCGCGCTTTTGAAAGGACCAGCGTACGAGGCGGCTGACGTGTCTGATCAGACTTTCGAGGATGGTTACAACACCGACTTGGCGATTGCGACAATGAAGCAAATGTTGCAGCAAGACCAGCAACCCTTCTTCCTTGCATTGGGTTACAAGAAGCCGCATCTGAATTTTGTGGCGCCCAAACGCTACTGGGATCTATACGATCCGGCTGAGATTCCGGCGGGAACTTACACGGATGCTCCTAAAAAGGGTGCTGCGATGGGCTTGCACGCTTCGTTTGAACTTCGCACACGGCATGGAATCCCAAAGTACGGTCCGATCGGGCCAGAGCTCTCTCGG
Organism: uncultured Pirellulaceae bacterium; assembly: GCA_964444105.1. GTDB lineage: Bacteria > Planctomycetota > Planctomycetia > Pirellulales > Pirellulaceae > K23-9. Next base: position 28,249 of record CAYUGI010000037.1, on the reverse strand, counting down.
ACGTTGATGCACGGGTATCTTGCTTGCACCAGCTACGTGGATGCCCAGATTGGTCGAGTGCTGTCGGCAATTGATGAAGCGGGGATTCGCGACAACACCGTCATTATTTTCTGGGGTGATCACGGATGGCACCTCGGTGACATGGGGATCTGGGGAAAGGCAACCAACTATGAAATCGCGACTCGAGTTCCCATGATGATTTCGACGCCCAACATGCCGGGTCGTAATCGAGGTAAGACCACGAATGCGCTGGTGGAACTAGTCGATATGTATCCCACCCTTTGTGAACTTAGTGGCCTGGATCTACCAGCGCACTTGGAAGGACACAGCTTCGCACCGCTGCTGCAAAATCCGGATCAGGTTTGGAAAACTGCCGCGTTCAGTCAGTATCCCAATCCAGCACTGAGAGAATGGGCGGCCAATCCGATAACAGATGACATGCGGAAGTTGTTTTTTGGACCGTTGATCAACGATGTCGAGGCCGCGATCATTGAACAGCAAGGCCAACAGTGGGATCGCGAACTTTATGAAAAGCATCTCATGGGCTATGCGATGCGAACGGATCGCTATCGATTGGTGGCATGGAAAGACGTCCGCGCCCCAGACGCAAAACCAGTCTTTATTGAATTGTTCGATCTCACGAATGATCCGCAGGAGACAGTCAACATCGCAAAGCGACACCCCGGCAAAGTGACGGAACTGTTGCAGCAACTAGAAGCTGGCTGGCTAGCGAGTTTGCCAGCACGAGAGTGATTTCGTGGCTAACAACCGGCTGCCGGCGAGGACGCTACCGAAGGAAATCCAATAGGTTCAGTGATGTCAGTCGGCCGGTGACCGCGTAAGTGTACTGCAGCAAGTTTTGGGTGTTCTCCATGTTCAGCACCGCGTCAGGAATGTCGGTCGACTGAACGTCACTGATTTGCGATTCGACGCTCAGCATCAGGTCGTCCACGCGGTAGCCCAAGGTTTCCATTGTCTTCAGTGCCGTAGCCTGTTGTCCCAGCAGCGAAAACGCATTCTTGGCAATCTTGTCCAGGTCACCCAGACGCCGATCAAGGGCCTCGGCAGTCTGCGTTGTGTTTAGCCCACGATGGTTTTTCAAATCAGACGACAGTTCAAACAGGACTTCAAAAGCATTGGACGTGCCCACGAATTCAAGGTGATCTTCACCCACCTTGGATATCGACTCTGAGTTAATGGTGACAGCGTCGCCGGACTCACTGTCTTCGACAACCTGGCTTCCGGTAAAGTTGATACCGATTTGTGTCACGCCACCATCGACACTTAGATTGCCCGTGGCCTGAAGATCTACCTTGCCGTTGAAGCCTGCCGTGATGTTGCTTGCGTCGACGAAAACAGACTGTCCGTGCAATCCCGTTACTTGCAAGTTCGTATCCGAACTGGTGAATGGCACTGGCGACTGTCCGTTCAAACTGATCGTTCCCGCGCTCCCGTCACCTGCGGTATCGACGATCGTCAATTGATGAGTGCCAAACTGACCGATGACTGTATCATCAGCCGGTGAACGACTACTTGGCTGGATACCTGACGTGCCAAAATACACCGTTGTATCGTGGGTGACGCTTAAAGTCGCGCGACCACGCAGGGTATCCGTTCCGCTTCCTGTTTTAGCGCCCGTCAACCCAACGAGCTGCGTTTCGCCTCGCCCATGAGATCCGAAGACCTCTTGTCCGCTGTAATAGGTATCGACCGAAATCGAATCGCCTACGTTGGCTCGGCTCCTACGGTCCGAACCATTGTAGGTCACCACCAGCCGACCATTACCATCAACGTTGTCGCCAAACGAAAACGGAGGTTTCGTTGATTCGGTGCCACCATACAAGAACCGGTCATTGAACTTGGCCAAGCCGATGTTCTTCATCTGGCTCAATAGACCGTCAACTTCCAAGGCCAAGGCAGTCCGTGCATCATCATCGAGCGACTGGATACCTTGTTGGGTCAAATTCTTGGCCTGATTAATCACATCACTAAACGCTTGGATCTGTTCAACGCTGGAGTTCAAGACCGAAGTCGTGTGAGCAATCGAAGTCTTGTCAGCGTCTAGCTCCGCATAACGTGTTTTAAGTGAGGTAACTTGGCGATAACCAATCGGCTCCTCCGACGGACGCTGAAACTTCAACCCAGACGAAATCTGTTCTTGCAGCTTGAACAAGTTGGCGCTGTGCGTCGACGAAAAGTGAATTGCGCGCTGTGTGTATGCGTACGACGATACTCGTGTGTTCATCGAATTTACCTGAAGATGGAAAAGAGTTCGCTCAGCACTTCGTCAGTGACTTGAATCACCCTCGCGGCAGCTTCGTATGATTTCTGAAACTGCTGGAGGTAGACCATTTCTTCATTCAAATCGACACCCGAATACGCCCCCCGGTCTTGCTCAAGACGCAGTTGCAGAGTTTGTAAACTGCTGCTCACAGACTCACTAGCGTTTACTTGAAAACCGATTTCGACCGTGATTTGATTGATATATTGTGAAAAGTTCAGGTCGCCTGGCAGTTCGTTGAAGTCTTCCAGTTCTGTCAGTCTGAAAAGATTGGTCGTGTCGGCTGAATCACCGGAAATACCAGCTGCAAATCGTCCGTGGTTTTCTTGAACCGACTCATCGACGCCAATCGTCGTGCTGTTGACACCACTGAAAAATGAATTCAGCCCTAGTGCAGCCAGAATGCCCGTTTCGTCAGGCTGCGGTGTCAGACGCGTTTGGAACTGATCGCCTGCAACAACCGTTCCTCGCGAGAGGGCGACTTTGACGCCATGGCCGACATCAAGATCGCTTCCCGCTTCGTATCCGTTGCCAATGTTGACTCGCTGGGTAAGAGACCCACCATCGTCGTATACATTAAGAAACAGATTGTCTGAGATTCCGACATCGCCGCTGCCATCAATCTGGAAAGACAGATTCTGGTTTTTAGCGACACTTGGCTCGCCGGACAACGACGGGATGCTTGTTCCTGTGATCAAGTCAAGTTTTGGCTGCGTTTCGACTGCGCCGGTAAAGTCAAACGTGACACCTTCGGCCGCAAACAGCTGCAGTTGATTGGTGTTCGCCGTGACCGATGCGGTTAATCCGTCAATCACCGTTAATGTCGCGGCGACATCATCCAGACTGTCGACGGTGGGGTCAATCGTAACGACTTCATTGCGTCTTTGACCGTCGTTGCCTACGATCGAAATTGTCAATTCGCCAGCGCGGATTGGAAAGGCAGCCCCGGCGTCTACCAAAGCTGCCGCGGGATCTGCGACGGACCGTGCCCCGAGCAATCCCTCGAATCCGCCATCGCTCCCGACGCCGACGGCATGAATGGAGTCGACTTGGCGAATCAGATCACTCGAAACGGTATCAAGCTTGCCTTCATACTTGGGGATCGTATCGTTGTAGATTTCCAGCAGTGCCGCCAATCGACCGCTTTCCAGTCGCACGGGCCGCTCTGAGTCATCTAACAGCAAGTGGACCTCACCGTTGTCAGCGCGCTGTATCGAAAATTCGTTGGGGGAACCAGTGTGCTGAATCGCCACCGTTCCGATTCGCATGTTCAGTTCACCGGAGTTATGGTCGTTGCGTTTTAGCCCAACGACATTGGCAATCCGGTTGATCAAAGCATCTCGCTGGTCTAATTCAGCATTGGGCTCAAAGCCCTGAGCCGTCAGAGAATCGACCTTGTTGTTTAGCTCACTGAGCTTCTGCATATCGACGTTTAGCAGTTCGATTTCTTGAATCAATTGAAATTCAACCGAGTTGCGTAATTCCTCCAACTGGCCAGCTGTTTGTTGTACTGACGATGCCAGCCGTTGTCCTGCCTCAATCACAGAGGAACGCTGCGCCGGTTCGTCTGGGGCGGCAGTGAGCTTGGAAATTTCCGCAAAGAACTGATCGAGTTCCTCGCCAATCGATGAGGAGCCGTTCAAGAAGGCAGCCTCAATTTGCTTTTCCAAAGACAGGAGTTGATCGACTTGACCAACATCTGCAATCACATCCGTCAACGAAGATTCGGTGATGCGATTGCGAATTCGTTCAATGTAATTGACGTCGACGCCACCGCCCGTCTGTGACCCAGACAAATTCCGGCTCGGCAATCCTTCCAAGTGGATCTTCTGTCGGTGGTAGCCCTCAGTATTGGCGTTGGCAATGTTATTGGAGATGACTTCCAAAGCTTGCTGGCTTGAACGCAGCGCTGAAAGTCCAATTTGAAAGTTCGACATGGCTAACACGTCCTTCCAAAAAGGTTACCAGTTGGTGGATCCTGCGACTGGCCATCAGGGCGATAGTTCTGTCTGTCCGTGTTGTGGTGAAAGACGCCTGAGAGATACTTGCGATGGAAGTCAAACGTGTAGTGGAGGGAAGCCTGATTGCTGATAAGACTGGATTGCGCTTTCTCACAGCGGCGAAGGATTTCAGCACGCGAGCCGTTTAGCGAATCATGGAAACCAAATTCGTCGATTAAGTCAGAGAGTGCGCTAAAGGAAAATCCGAATTCGGAATCGATTTTCTCTAGCAACGCGACCCGTCCGATTGCGACTTGTTGGTTGGCAACTTGCACCTCTTTTGTCATCGGCTCAAGCACTGCGACGTCTTCGGCTTCGGGGCCTTTCAGCCCACGTTTCGCAAGCAGCGCTGCGGTTGCTTCGTTGAGAGATTCCAAAGACGCAGCGAGACTGGTTTCCAACGCGAGATGACGTTGAACTAATACCAGGACTTTTTGGTTAGCGTTCTTTTTCATTTTGGGTACCGTTGGGGTCAATTCAGGCCGTGATGGATGTTGCTGGTTTGGCAGAGGTGGCGCCCGATGCGTCCGACTCACCACCGTGGGACTGCTGCTGCTGCTGCTGCTGCTCGTATTGCTGCAACAGCATGTCGGCAATTCCCAATGGCCGCGTTTGCGCTAAATCCTTGCCGACGAACATGTCAAACATGCCGCCGTAGGAGTCACTGCCTTCTTCGCCAAAGAACCCGCCATCAAGCGTTTGCCGCATCTCTTTGATCATCATGGATAGAAAGACACTCTCAAACTCAGTCCCGACCGCTTCGATATTCTGCGCAGCCGTTTCCTTACCCGCGTTTCCTGCCGTAAGCACGTCCAACATCGGTGACGCAATGGGCGATGTGCTTGGGCTTGTTATTGAATTCATGATTGCATCCTGCAATGAGTTATTCGATTACCAGTTCGGCCTGCAACGCGCCTTGGTTTCTTAACGACGTAAAGATATTGATAAGAGTGTTGGGTGATACCGCAAGCGTGTTCAACGCAGTGGCTAAATCGCCCACTGTCAGGCCCTCTCGCCAAACGTTGTAGGTGCCACCGCTTTCGACAATGTCGATTGAGCTTCGTGGCAACACTGCTGTTTGGCCTTGTGAAAGCGGATTGGGTTGCGATGCAACGGGCGATTCGCTGGTTGCAATCACGATGTTCTCGCTGGCGAACAAGACACGCGAAATCTTGACGCTGTGCCCCATCACGATTGTGCCTGTTTTCTGGTTGATGACCACGCGAGCGGGTTGGTCGGGACGCACTCGCAGATCGCCGATCGTAGAAATGAACGCAGGAATGTCACTGCGAAAGGTGCGTGGAACGAAGATGTTCAGCGTTCCCGAATCGAGCGCCGTAGCATGGTGCGGAAACAGTCCGTTCAGTTCATTCGCGATCTGGGTCGCCGTTGAGTAGGACTTGTTACGCAGCACCAAGCGAATGCGTCCGTCAATCACCACGTCATTGCAACCGATTTCTCGTTCAATGATCGCTTCACAAACGCCTACTGTGGGATGGTTTTTCGTTACGCTGCCGGCGTCACCTTGCGCCGACACACCGCCGCCAATGATGGGGCCTTGGGCGATCGCGTAGATCTGGTCGTCGATCCCGCGCAGCGCGGTTTGATTGAGTGTTCCGCCTCGCAAACTGTTTGCGTCGTCGGCAACGGAAACATTGACCAAAATGGTCTCGCCTTTGCGTGCATACGCCGGAATTTTCCCCGACACCAAAACGGCTGACATGTTCTGGGTCTCGACACGATTCAGCTGAATGCCACGGCGAAGATAGAAGTTGGTCGCCATCGTTTGCGTCTGCTCGGACTTTCCACCCGTGCCGCTCAATCCGAAAACCAATCCGTCACCCGATACATGGTTGACACGATCGCCTTGGACGAAGGTGATGTCTTTGATCCGAACACTGGGATCCAGATTCTCAACAAACGTCTGCGGACGTGCGGGGTTTTGCAAGAACGACTGCGGTGCGGCGTTATTCTGCGTTGCTGGTGGCTGCGCAGTCGCCAGCAGCGGTAGCAAAGCAGCCGCAAGCGTTATTACGAATTGGGATTTGATGTTCTTCATGCAGGCTGCCAAGCAGCTCGTTTCGGAGATAGGTTAAAACGGCCAGACACGATTGACTCGTCGACTAAACCACCCTTGTTTGTTGTACGACTGCTCAGCACCCTTGGCTTCCAGTTCGATTTTCAAGTCGGCGACTAGGTGCGATGGAACCGTGTTGTTGGGCAAGACGTCGTATTGGCGAATGATGCCTGATAGTCTTAGTCGTCGTTCATCACCCTGCACGGCAATCGCTCGTTCACCACGAACAACCAGGTTCCCATTTGGCATTACATCAACGATCGTGACGGTAAACTTGTCGCTAAATTGACGCGCGCTGCGAAATTCAGTGTCACCGCTAAAATTTCGTGAGCTCGATGACGACTTCCCCAAATTTCCGTCGCCGATTGCGGTGCCGAGGTTCCCGCCAAGTCCGTAGTCCAACGCTCCGTTGATCGATGACTGCCCCGTTTTGTCCAGCGAGCGCTCATCCCGGTTTTCGACGTCCGTGCTTTCATTGATCATGATCGAAAGCAGATCACCGCGGTGTCGCGCAGCGTAGTTGCGATACTGATCAACCTGATTGACGCTGCGGCGTTCGAATAGACTTTGACCGGACGCTTGGGGGCTCTCCAACAGATAGTAGGAAATTCCCGCGATAGTGGCAAAACAGATTCGCAGTGTGATTGGGAACATATTCATCTTCGTATTCTCCCCGTAATTGGAAGCACACGTGCTAAATTGCGATCTACGACGACCGCACTGAGTTGTCGATTTGAACGAGTGTTCACAACAGTGATCGTGTCTCCGACGTCGCCCACCGAGAGCGAACGAGCATTCTTCAGGCGGATCTCGCTCGCTCCCAGGGGCACGATCACGTCAAGGAGATCGTTTCTTTTTATGACGGGGTCTGTTCTTGCAACCAATTTGCCCACATGCCCCCGCAGGATGACCTCGTTGCTAGAAATGTCGCGTTTGGCGACTTGCCCGACGACAGCGCTGGCCAGCGCAAAATCTGCTTTGCGAACGACCGGTCGTGTGACGATATCAAACATCTCGTTGCGAAGCGTCTGACCCCGGCCGATCGGCTCTTTTGCGATCGCAAGCGACATCTCCACCACCACCTGCGTCTCGAATCGTTCAACAAAACGGTCCCCCGCTTGCATACTGAATTCCACTTCAATATTTGTTCGGCCCAGCGGCAACTGCGGACTTAGAAGCACCTTGGTGTTGAATGTCGCTCCGCCAAGTCGCCGTCGAACACTCTGCAACTGTGTCTCGTTGGTCAATCGAACTGAGACGCGATCATCATTCAACGCAAACTGCCGGCTGATTTCCTTCTGCAAGTCTGATTCTAATCGTGGCCGCAAATTCGCGGGCATCTCGCTACGAACGGTGATGCTTTGCGGGCCCTCGACTTCAAATTGATCGCGTGGAAAGCCGTCGACAAGCAGACGGATCACGACCTGCCTTCGCAAAATTTCGCAATGGTCGGGAATTGCATTCATCGACTCCAAGTCAAGGCGTGCCATTCGTTGGCGATCCGAATCGCTTCCTCCAGAAAGATCTGCAATATCGTCAATGCGAATGATCGAGTGCTTTGAAACCACCGCGCTGTCCTTGATTGCGACACGGATCTGCTGTGCAGACGCTTGCGAATGACACGCGGTGAACAGCACAATGACTGCTCCGCACGCGATCGCGGATCGAATTGTCCGATGCGATGGTGAGACGTTAGTGTTCAAAATGATTTTCCCCCTCATGCCTTGCCGGTAGCGACGTTCAAAGTCAGTGGTTTACCGTACTAAGTCGCTAGCGGTGGAGAGCATTTCATCACCGGCCCGAATAGCCCTCGAGTTGATTTCGTAGGCACGTTGAGCCGTAATCAGGGAGACCAGTTCGGATACCACCTCCACGTTGGCGCCTTCAACAAAACGCTGGCGCAGTTGGCCAAAGCCGTCCGTACCGGGTTCGCCCAGTGTCTCTGCACCCGAGGCGGCTGTTTCGGCGTAGAGATTGCTGCCAATGTTTTGCAGTCCCGCAGGATTGGCAAAACGAGCGACTTGAATGGAGGGTCCCGTTGTCGAGACGCCGTTTTGCCGCCAGCTGACAACACCGCTGGATGAAATCCCGATGTCCGTCGCAGTTGGCGGGATCGTAATTTGCGGATCCAGAAGGTAGCCGTCGGAGTTGACGATTTGACCCTGGTCGTTGGTGACAAAGGTTCCGTCGCGGGTGTATGCAATCGTATTGCCTTTTTGCACCTTAAAGAACCCGTCACCCTCGATCGCCATGTGCGTATCGATGCCCGTTTCTTGCGGAGATCCCTGCGTGAAAATGCTTGTCGTTCCTACGGCGCGGACGCCGGTTCCGATTTGCAAACCGATTGGTTTGATTTGCCCATTGGCCGAAGCAGCACCCGGTGGTGTGCTGGTGTCGTAGATCAAGTCGGCAAAATTGATGTGCTTCTTTTTGAAGCCCGTGGTGTTGACGTTGGCCAAGTTGTTGGCGGTATTGTCAATCAGTAGCTCCTGCGCACGCATACCGGTAGCGCTGCTGTAGAAAGCTTTTAGCATGGTTTGGGTCTCTTGCCTGGGTCCGTCTAAGCGCGGATGTATTCGCGCAATGATTCCGAAAGAGCGCGGGTCGCTTTTTGGACGGCTTCATATTGACGGCTATTGGCGATCAGCGCCACAAGTTCATTGACGGGTTGAACGTTGGACAATTCGTGTTGAAACTGCTGAACGTTTGCGGGTTGTTCACTTGCAACAGAATTCGGACCGGGGACAAACCCGGCAACGCCTAACGGAATCAATGTTTGGTTGTTCTCGAACACAGCTGTTTTGATTTGGCCCAGCACGTCGCCTTTAGCTGAAACCGTTCCATCGGCCGCGATCGTCACATCCTGATCGGCAATAGTAGGGTCTATCGTGATCGTGCCGGTATCGCCTTGAATAGGAAAACCCTCCTCGTTAACCAACAAGTTTGACTCAGCATCACGAAACAAGCGTCCATTGCGCGATAAATACTCGCTGTTGCCTCCTGCGCCGCCATTGTCAAACACAAAGAATCCGTCGCCTGCAATCGAAACATCCAGCGGACGTCCTGTGTTTACTTGACGCCCTGGTGTGAAGTCGGGTGCGAATGATTCGATCTCCGGTCCCATCAGTACCGTGGAATCTGGATTGTCTAAGTGAAACGTTTGATTCACCGACGCCTGAACGCGTCGATGTCCGCTGGTGTTTGCGTGTGCCAAGTTGCTGGAAATGACTTCCTGCTTTTTGGCAAGCATGTCCAGAGCTGCCGCGCCACTGAAGAGTCCGTTGTTCATCGTGCAGTCCTAGGGTGATTGAAACAGCAGGATATTCTCGCTTGATCGTACAACTACGTATCGCGTTGCAGACGACCGAACTGGAGGGGGTTAACCCTCAAGTGGGCGAGTTTCACGGCTGGTGGGTCAAGTCACTTTTGGGCGCTGTCGATAAACCCTAACGGTTCTGCGGCTCAAACCGATTAACTGACTTTGAACAGTTGCCGGATTTCGCCGCCAAGATGGATCCTCCCAGGAGACAAGCGATGGCAGACGATGCCCCCGAAGAGAACGAAGAAAAGAAGTCCGGCGGCATGTCCAAACTGATCGTTTGGGGTGTTGTTTTTGTACTTGGTGTTGGCACGGGCGTTTCCGTGCCGCTGTTTGCCTTTCCCGCCGATGAGCCAGAAATCGCCCAGCCGGTTGACAACCAGATGGACATCCCCGAGCCAGACGAAAAGCTGGCGTTTGTGGAATTCGATGAAGTCGTCGTCAATCTCAATGACGAACGCTACTCCCGTTATGTCACGTGCAACTTCTCGCTGCAAATTGCTGATTCGCAGCTGATTGCTATTCAGGGTCTCGTGGATGAGAAGAACGCGCTTTTGAAAAACTGGTTGATCGCCCACCTGCGTGACAAGCGTCTCGAAGATGTTCGAGGAAAGCTGGGGCACAACACCCTGCGGCGCGAAATTCACGACAAGTTCAATGAGATGCTGTTCACCGACGGTGTGGAACGCATTCAGGATGTCCTCTTCCAAGACTTCAAAGTCCAATGACTGATTCTGAACTGCGTGTTTTTGACTTTCGCGAAATTGCTGCGTTGGATGACGCAGCGACATCGCTACGCAATTGGATCGGCAAGTCATCATCATTCTTCTCCGACTTTTGGAATGATGTTTCCGACTACGCCGCTCCGCTGAGCCTAGGAAACGTCACCACAAGCTCCTACGCCAAGACCGTCGAGGGTTTGTCGCGCGATGTGAATTACTGCATGCTGGAGTTTGTCGACTACGCAAGATCGATGTGGTACGCATCCAACCGCGACTTTCGCTTGATCGCTTGGGCAATGTTGGGGATCGGGGTCGATAATGATGCGGAGGAATCTAGCGCTGATGACGGTCCACTTTCTCAGATCGAGCGTGCGTTGGTCCAGCTATTCGTCGAAGAACTCGCGAAGTCCATGATGGACGGTTGGATGGGGGGTGAAAAATTGGATCTCAGTGCAGGAGCAGTTGATTTGGATCCGCTCAAAGCGAGGTTTCTCCGCGAAAGTGATCTGGTCACCTGCACCAGTATTCAGATCGGATTGAAGTCCGAAGCGGTCGGAATCAATTGGTTGTTGTCCAAACACCGCACATCGAGCCTGATGGAGAGCGTATTGGATCGCCGGCGCGATGGTGAGGAAGCGAGGGTGCCAAAAAAACCTTCGCCTGAATTGGTCGAACAACTGCCCATTGATGTCGTCACGCTACTTGGCAGCGCGAAACTTCCGATGTCGCAACTTTCCGATCTGAAGGTCGGGCAAGTAGTGACGCTTAATCAGCGTATCGACAAACCGGTTGTCGCATTCGTCAACGACGAGCCCTTTTTTAGTGGTTGGCCTGGGAAACGCGGCAAAAATCAGGCGCTCAGCATCACGCAGTGCATCGACGAATAAACACACCGATCTCGATCCCAAAAAACTCCGACCCAAAAAACTCCGACGCGAGCCCACACGATGAGCGAATCAGAAGAACCCGCTGAAGGCACATCGCCAGACGGTGACGATACCGCCACCGCAGTTGCCGATGAACCACAACCCAATACGCCAGACTTCCAAGAGGCAAAGTCGGCGCCTGTCGATGGCGCAGCAAAGTTTGAAATGCAGCGGTTCGGGGGTGTCCAAGTGGTTCTGACAGCCGAATTGGGACGCGCGCAGTTGACCATTTCTGAATTGATGGCGTTATCCGAAGGTGCAGTGCTTGAACTGAATCGACCCATCAGCGCACCGGTCGAACTGATGGCACAAGGTGTTCCGCTGGGCAACGGCGAAGTCGTCGTGATAGATGATCAATTCGCTATTCGTATCAAACAAATTTACCAGTCTTAGTTGCACATGAAGTGTACCTAACTCAACTTGGACGGAATCATGACGCACTGGCCTCCCAATAAAAGCATCATCGTCTCGCTCGCAATCGCTAGCGTTTGCGTGCTGACGATCCGTGCTGATGGTCAAGTGCCAAATGCTTTATCCGACCGTCTTCCCGCCTCGTTGCGGGCGGCCCAGCACCTTCAAGAACAGTCTGGGGTTGCGATTGACTCTCTGGTTCAGCAGTCCCAGCAAGGGTCCGCCAAGCACCAATGGGGAAACGATCTGCGTGACACGAAACGCATAAGCGGCCAGCAAAACGTTTCTCAAGTTCCGTCAGTACGTCCGGCTACCTATTCGCATCCCACCGCTGAAGCAGCAAACCAGCTTGGCGTCGCGCAAAGTGATGCAGCTTGGGACAAAATACTCCAACGCAGTGCCGCCGCGAGCCAGCAACACGGTGTAGGCAAGCATCCCGTGGAACTAGCGGTCGCGACCGATGAATCTGCAGCCGGAACTTCCTTTATTGATCGGGAGTCGACTGAATCGGTCTCGCCCGACGCGGGCGAAGCGAATGGCACGGCGGTGTTGGTCAAACGTATTTCGATCAATTTGATGTTTGTTCTGGCCATCGCATTTGGTGTGTTGCTACTGATTCGGCAATGGCAGAAGGGCCGCTCGGTCAGGCCTTCAAAAGATCAGCGGGCGCAGGATGCACTGAATGTTTGTCAGATCATTCCATTGGCCAATGGTGCTTCTTTGCATGTTGTGCAAGGAACAGAAAACAAGTTTGTCGTCGCGATCGATGGTGGCGGAATCAAATCCGTCAACGTCTTGTCGGCTTCTTTTGAAGACACCATGACACAGGTCGAAACGCGCGAACAACGTCGACAGTCGCGCCAATCCAAACCCCAGCTTGCACAGCACACCGCGTCACCATCGCTCGGTACGGTGGAGCGAAGTGAATTTGATCCCAACGAAGACACGACGGAAATCGATGAGAAGCTGATTAAGCTCCTGTTGCAACGACCCCCAGCAGCTTAGCGTCCGTCGTCCTCCACTCTCCAAAACGCTGGGAATCGCAAATGGATTTGCTTTTCATCGCTCAAGCAGTCGCCGATCTGCCAATGGTCGACGTACCATTAGTCGACTTACCGACAGATGGCGCGAAAGAATCCGGGATTCTGTCGGATCTCAACGCGCCAATGCAGATCGCGTTGCTGTTGGGGGCGCTCAGCTTCGCCACAGCCATGCTTGTTTGCGTCACTGCATTCACGCGGATCATCATTGTCCTGTCGTTCGTAAGGCGTGCGCTTTCAACTCAGGAAATTCCGCCCAATCAAGTCCTTTTGGGGCTGAGCATCTTTCTTACGATGTTTGTGATGGCTCCCACCTTTGAAGCAATTCACACCGGAGCGATCACGCCGCTTCTGGAGGCGCAACAACGTGCATCCGACTCGGATACCGAACCAGATTTCGACATTGACGATGCGTGGGCGGTGACTTCATCTGAATTGAAAGAGTTCATGATGAACAATACGCGCACCAATGATCTGGCCTTGTTCTTTGAATTGTCGGAGGAACCAGTGCCATCTCAGCGAATCGATACGCCGCTGAAAATTATGGTTCCGGCGTTCATTATCAGCGAATTGAAAACAGCCTTTATCATGGGATTCTGCATCTACATTCCATTCCTTCTGATCGACCTAGTCGTTTCCACGATTTTGATGGCGTTGGGCATGATGATGATGCCCCCGGTCGTGGTATCAACTCCCTGCAAGCTATTGCTTTTTATTCTCGTCGATGGGTGGCAGTTAATCACCCGCGCGCTTGTCTCCAGCTTTTCGGTCGTTTAGCTAAATAGCTAGGAGTCAATCATGAAACCTACTTCCGATTCAAACTTCGGATTCCTGCAACGCAGCGAACTCTGGCTGTCGACAACGTTTTTGGTAACGCTAGTCGTCCTGATCATTCCGTTGCCCACGTTCTTGCTGGACATGTTTCTGGCCTGCAACATTGCTGCGGCCATCATGCTGTTGCTGATCACGTTGGGCGCAAAGCGTCCGCTGGACGTCTCTGTCTTTCCGTCAATGCTGCTGTTGTTGACGCTTTTTCGACTGTCGCTAAACGTTGCTACCACGCGTTTGATCTTACTGGATGCTGATGCCGGCAAGATTGTCTTGACGTTTGGCGATTTTGTCGTTGGCGGAAATCTGATCGTGGGTGTAGTGATCTTCCTGATCTTGGTCATCATCCAGTTCATCGTCATTACGAAAGGTGCGACCCGAATTTCCGAGGTGAATGCAAGGTTCACGTTAGACGCCATGCCTGGCAAGCAAATGGCGATCGACGCAGAACTTGGTACCGGCGCGATCTCAGACAAGGAAGCGAAGGTTCGTCGCGATGAATTGACGCGTGAAGCCGAATTTCATGGAGCAATGGATGGTGCCAGTAAGTACGTGCGCGGGGACGCGATTGCCGGTCTGATCATCATGGTCGTCAATATCCTGGGCGGCATGTTGCTAGGCGTATTGGACGGACAGCCTCTAGCAGACGCACTACAGGTTTACTCGATTTTGACGATCGGCGATGGATTGGTTTCTCAGATACCAGCGTTGATCATTGCCACCAGTGCGGGCATTTTGGTTACTAAATCGGCTTCGGAATCGAGTCTGGGCGACGAGATTAATAGCCAGGTCAGCATGGGCTATAAGTCGCTTTACATTGGCCCCGCGATCTTAATCTTGGTTGCCATGACTCCTGGCTTTCCTAAGATCCCATTCTTCTTGATTGCTGCGGGGCTGGGCGTTTTTGTAACGTTCGCAAAACGACAAGATGAACAGGCGATCGCGGACGAAGAAAATGACAACCCGGCGCCGCAAGAAGCGGAACAGACGCCTGAGCAAAAAGGGCTCGAGAATTTCCTGCAGACCGAACGTGTGATCGTGGAAATTGGCGCCGGTCTGATTTCGTTGGTAGAGCCCAACAAAGGAAAAGGGATCACGGAGCGAATCACTGCTCTTCGCGAGGATGTTGCTCGCGACCACGGGTTTTGGATTCCCAAGGCCCGCATTCGCGACAACCTTCAGATCAACGTCAACGAGTATCGGTTTCTGATTTGCGGTCGAGAAATCGGAAAGGGCCAGCTTGCGGTCAATCAACTTTTGGCGATCAATCCTGGCAATCTTACGGCGGAAATTGAAGGCGATGACACACGTGATCCCGCGTTTGATTTACCCGCCAAGTGGATTCCTGAAACACAGCGCCGACGAGCCGAAATCCTCGGGTTCACGGTCGTTGATGCACCAACCGTCCTGATGACTCACCTGAGCGAAGCGCTTCGCAAGCACGCCCACGAATTGCTGAGCCGCGAAGACCTGCAGTTGATGTTGGAAAAGCTGAAAGAGATTGCGCCAACCACTGTCGAGGAGATCAAGCCTGACACGGTGCGGCCAGCCTTGCTTCACCAAGTGCTGGTGCATCTGTTGCGTGAAGGCATCCCCATCACATCATTGGAGAAAATCGTCGAAGCAGCGGTTCACTACGGTCCCCAGCACAAGGATCCTATCCAGCTGACTGAGAAGATTCGTGGTGAGATCGGTCACCTAATTTGCGATCGTTTTCGCGACGCGGAAGGCCGTGTGAGGGTTATCATCCTGGAGCCGAATCTGGAACATCGGTTCCGCCAAAATGCGACTCCCGAATCGATTGTGCTGAAACCTGACGAACTGGAACGCTTAGTCCAATTGCTGCAGGCGAAGTGGGAAACGTCGCGATTAAAAAGCGAACCGGCCACAGTGCTCGTCGATTCATCGATCCGCTACGCCTTGCACCGCACCATTTTTAGATCTTTACCCGAATTGTCCATAATTTCGTACAGTGAAATCCCGCCTGATTTGCTGATTGATTCGGTCGGAATTATTCGACACCAGGAAGTAGTAGGTGCCGGCGAAGAAGACGTTTCAAATGACTTCGCATCACTTAAACGACAGAACGATCAGGGCAACGCTTCGACGCCTGTTTCGGAGACTTAGGGACTAGACGATGACAACACGAGCAAGTCGCCGCGATGCGCTACGTGCAAAACGATCTTTTCCCCACGGAAAGTTCAGCGGATTGTTGGTAGCAGTTTTCGTAACACTGATTGGCGTCTTTTTGCGTCTTGATCCCGTCACGATTTTGATTCGCGCGTCCGTGTCAGCGATCGTGATCGGCACGATCGTCTCGCTGGGCGTTGGCGTTGTTCGCCTAACTGATTCCGAAAACAAGAAGCAGCTTTCCAAACGATGATCGTACGCAGTACCGGATTGTCGAAACACTGAATCGATTCCACGCGTGATTAAACGGATTTATGAACGCCCCGCTTTCAACCTATCAGCGAACCGCCAGGCAGAGCCGAGATCAATTGATCTTGGATAATGTTGATTATGTTGCGCGCATCCTGAGCACGCTGGCGTTCAAAGCATCAAGCGAAGACGCACGCGACAATTTGCATTCTGCAGGGGTGCTGGGCTTGGTCGAAGCAGCCAACTGCTTTGATCCCACCCACGGCGTCGCGTTTCGTACGTTTGCGTATCGCAGAATCTACGGCGCAATTGTGGATGAACTACGTAAACAGTCCCCTGTTTCGCAAGCGGTTTTGAAGCAAGTGGGGCTTGTCAAAAAAGCCTACGAACGTCTGGAGCCACCCGTGACTCCCGAGCGGCTCGCGGGCGAAACCGATTTGACGCTGGATCAGGTTGTGACCTGCTTGGAGGCGATGCGGTTCATCAAGCCAGATGATTGGAACGACCTGAATGACATCGCTCACGGAAGCTGGCGTTCGTCTGTCGAATCGCCCGAATATCTCATTGAATCAAACGAGTTGAAAGAATCTGTTGCCAAGGCAATTGAAGACTTGCCTGAGCGAGAGCGATTGGTCATTACGCTTTACTACACCGAAGAACTGAATCTCGCCGAAATCGGCAGCGTGTTGGACCTGTCTGACTCCCGCGTCTCGCGTGTTTTGGCGTCAGCTCGATTCCGATTGCAGGAGGCAATGCGATGCCAGATGAACTAGTGCAAGGGCAAGTCACGGTATCCTCAGTGAGTCCGAGTGAGTCGGTCAGAAATCGAGTCCGAATCGGACCATCGAAGCCCAGCGATCGTCAAGCCGCGATTCTCGTGCAAAAAGACGGAGATCGCATCGACTCGATCGTCGTTACTTGCCCCTGTGGCGAAACGATCACCATCGTCTGTGACTACGAGTGAACACAATGCAAGATCCTCGAAACGCTCTTAACGCATCAAAGAAGCGATACTGGATTCGGTTCGCGGCACTTGCTGCGCTGTTGTTATGCGTTTCGCCAATCTCGGCGCATGAATCGGCTGACCACTATCATTCGGATGCAAAGCCACATGCTAAGACGGTGTTGTCGAAAATTGACAAGATGCAAAGTGCAATTCGGCAAAAACTCAAACGTGTTCTGGTCGGCGATGGTTTGCAGCAACGAACTCAAGTTGGACCGCAACGATCCCATCGTTCCGATCGTTACCAGCACAGTCAATTAGCAGTTCGTGGTGGCAACCAAGTGACCGCTATAGGCTCCGATGGTTCGCCGTTATTGATTGATCGCGAGCAGGCGATACAACGCACACGTCCGTTCGATGAAGACGAACGTCCGCAGAGTTCGATGCGCGAAGAGATTGATCGGGCACAGTATCGTCAGACCCCGATTCCGGCGGATTCCGGATTTCGACCCGCTCAGGAGCCTGGCCCCGCGGAAGTGTTTGCAAACGACTACGCTCAACCGATCCCCGCACCACTGCGTCCCGTTTCGCGTCGTCCGGTTCCCGTGACACGTCGACGGTTGCAAAGTGAACCATCTGCCACCTACGCCGATCGCCAACTTTCGAGCAACAGTTTAGTCGGGCAAAACGCTGCTGCCTTGTCAAACGTTGCCACTCCAGGCTCTAGCGAAGGCCCGGTGATTGGCGGAATCCGCTTGGGGCAGCCGCAAGTGACGGCAACCGAACGTGCGATCGACTTAATGCGAGAAAATCAGGTCCTTCGATCAGCTCGTGACTCTGCGCTGGCGGACAATCAACGACTGCGAGACCAACTCGCTTCCGCAAAATCGCTGCTGGCACGCTCCAATACTGCGATGACCGCCGCGAGAGGAGAACTGCAATCCGCGGAAGTCACGAACAAGAGTCTTCGACAGAAGATTGTCGATTTGGAAACGCAACATAGAAAGTCGCTGATCGAGACGGATCGAATCCTAAGTAGTCTGCGTGATGAATTAGACGAAGTGCTTGTGAGCGAGATCAACTTCAATGCAAACTAAATGGCGTTTGACTGTTTTGGCACTGGTCGCATGCGTGTTTGCTTTGCGGGGGACTGCGCATGAGCCGGTTGATGAATGCTTGATCTGGGACGCTTTGCCCAGCACTCATCACGTCTCGCCCTATTGCAGCACGCTGACTCCGCGCCGCATCGTGATTGTCACGTGCGTTGATCGACAGGATCGACTAAAAGAGCAACAGCAGCTTGCCGAATCGTTGGCAACACATGTTGCCGGCAACCGAAAGTTCAGCGTCGTTGTATGCAAGACGCCGATGTGCCGCGATCACTTGCCCATGCAATCAGGCACCTTTGACGAGCTTCAACTCTTGCGGCTTTCCAAAAAATACCATGCTGACTGTGTTCTCTACTGCGACGTCGAACGAATCGATGCGTACCAGCCCATGCAAGCGGATCTTTCCATGTTGTTGGTGCATGTCGGGGAAGCCGTTGCGTTGGTTTCGGCCAAGTCGTCGTACGATCTCAGGGATCCAGACGCGTTAAAGGCGTATCGTCAGTACATCAATGCCGACAATCCCGAATCAGCGCTGAGCGTAGACCAACACACGCCAAGGCAATTTATTGATTTTGCGGCCAACCATTTGGCCAATGGAATTCTCTCGCTCTGGTAGTCGGGCGATCAGCTCGGTGAGTCGGTCGACGCAAGCAGGTCAAGCAATGGATCGAGCGAGGCGTATTCCTGTGAATTGCCAGCGAGCAGCGGGTGGAAAGAAGTTTCTATAGGTCACACGTTGGTGGTTTGCCGACGTGGCACAGGAGCTACCCCGCAGCACATATTGATTGCACATGAACTTTCCGTTGTATTCGCCCAGTGCGCCCGGCAATGGTTGGTAGCCTGGATAGGGCGCATAGGAACTGGAAGTCCATTGCCAAGCCGATCCAAACGCGCTGCTGAATCGGGAAGATCCTGTTTCGTGCGCAGGATGCACGGCCCGGCCATCGCGAAACAAATTCTCGGCTCCTTGCACAACGTTTTCTTCGCCCGCGATCGCGTGCTCCCACTCCGCCTCGGTCGGAAGGCGAGCCGTAGCCCACCTGGCATAAGCATCTGCCTCGAAGTAGCTGACATGCGTTACGGGCAAATCAAGTTGCAGTGGGACAGATCCCGCGAGCGTAAACTCCGACCATTCTCCATCGCGGAAAGACCAGTGCATCGGCGATGTCCATCCGTGCTGAGTAACCGCCTGCCACCCCATCGATAGCCAATGCTCCGGGCCTTGGTAGCCACCAGCCTGGATAAATTGCAAGAAATCATCGTTCGTCACCAACCGCGTTGAAATCTCGTAAGGCTCCAGAAAGACACGATGACGAGGCAGTTCGTTGTCAAACGAAAACGCATTCCCTGGGTGACCAATCTCCACGACACCGTCATCAAAGGCGATCCAATCTTGCGGGGGCGGCGACGCTGAATCGAGCTGGGCCTCTTGATAGAAAGGCATCAGCGGATTGCAAGATAGAACGTGCTTGATATCCGTTAGCATCAATTCTTGATGTTGTTGTTCATGCTGAAGCCCTACTTCGATGACATTGGCCAATTCATCGGTCATGCATTCAGGCCGATTCAGTAGCTCTCGCATCTGCTGATCGACCGACCGTCGGTACTCGTAGATTTCCTCGAGCGACGGTCGAGAAAGCAATCCACGGCGTTCACGCGGATACTGCTGGCCGACGGTGTTGTAATAAGAGTTAAACAGATACTCAAACGCTTCGCATGCAGGCCGATAGTTATCCTGTTGTTTCAGGATAAACGTCTCAAAAAACCACGTGGTGTGGGCCAGGTGCCAACGCATGGGGCTCACATCCGGCATCGACTGAATCACGCAGTCCTCCGGACTCAGCGGTGCACAGATTTGCTCGGAATGATCGCGGACTCTGCGATAGCGCCTCGCGATCGCGCTTGTGTCGCCCTTTTCATCCGACCCTCGTTCCACCGACCCAATCACGCTCACGATTCGACCTTCACGCCTTTCCAGAACGCGACGTGATCACGGATCTCGGCGGCAGCTTCCATCGGGTCAGCGTAGTACCAAGCCGCTTGAGTATTCCGCTGATCGCCCACGACAACGTCATAGTAGCTCGCCGTTCCTTTCCAACCGCAAACAGTTTCGTGGTCGCTCTTTTCAAAGTGCTCGCCAACGATAGCGGTGGATGGAAAATAGTGATTGCCGTCAACAATCTTTGTTTGATCGCTCTGTGCGATCACGACGCCTTGCCAAGTTGCTTTTACCACTTCGGTTGTCCTTCTGTGAAATCAATAAAAAAATCAATAGCGTTTCGCTCAATCGCCAGCTCAATCGTCAGCACGGTCAAGCAGCACGGTCAAGCAGCACGGTCAAGCAGCACGGTCAAGCAGCACGACGGCAAAGTACTCGCGTTTATCTGTCCACACACGCGGGTTGGTCCAACCGACTTGAGAAGCCATTTTCTGGAACCCGTGAAGCGAATACTTGTGTGAATACTCAGTGCGAATCGACTCGTCCTGGCAAAAATCGAAATCATGCCCGGCGATGTGAACCCTTTGATCCCGACTGCTAACCAAGTGCATCTCAATCCGCCCGTGGACCGAATCGTAAACGGCACGATGATCAAACGCACTGAGATTAAAGTCCCCGTCTAGTTCACGGTTGATTCGTCGCAGCAGATTCTTGTTGAACTCAGCCGTGACCCCCAAGCGATCATCATAGGCACGTTGAATCACTTCGGCATCTTTCTGACGATCAAACCCAATCAGCATCTGACCACCGGGGCCAGCCTGCGCGTGAATGGAACGGAGCAAATCGGAGGCATCGCCGGGCAAGAAGTTGCCGATCGTTGATCCAGGGAAATAAACGCAATTCGATGCCGCAGCCGATTCACATTCAGGTATCTCAAACGGCTGACAGAAATCAGCCACCACGGGCGTGACGGCCAGTTTTGGGTAATCAGCCTTCAACCGCTCGCTGGACTCCAGGAGATGCTCAGCCGAGATATCGACCGGCACGTACTGGGCAGGACTTTGAAGGTGGTCCAGTAGCAAACGTGTCTTGGTGCTGCTGCCGCTTCCGTACTCGATCAAGCGTGTCTTGGGACCAATTGCATCGGCGATCGCGTCTGAGCTCCGCGACATGATCTCCGATTCGCACCGCGTCAAGTAATATTCGTCCAGCTCACATATCTGGTCAAACAACTGTGAGCCAGCTTGATCATAAAAATACTTCGACGGAATCGATTTTGCAGACTGAGAAAGACTGTCGATCACCGCATGGCAAAAATCGATATCGCCAATTTGATGATCACAAAGAGTCAACGGTAAATTCATGCAGTGAGTGTGCCGTGCTGAGTATCGGGTAGAAAGCCAATGAAAGTGGCAAATCGACCACTTCGTTTAGGCATTAAATGGCGGAAAGCCGATTTGACAAGTGCTGCAAGCTGATTTTCATCCGCAAACTTAGCAGCCAGTCGAAAAAGCGGAAGGAGCAGGGGCAATCTGACTATGTCGGCTCGCTCAAAAATCGGTGGACACATGCGACGGCAAGCGATCCGTCACCCACCGCAAATCCGCATCGTTTCGTCGTGCCAGAACGCACGTCACCGGCCGCCATCACGCCGGGAATCGACGTTTCCAATTCACACGGCGCTCGTTCCAGCGTCCAATCCTCCGTCTGACGCAATTCGCTGCCCGTTCGGACGAATCCCTTTTCATCCAAACAAAGATGTTCGGGCAGCCAATCGGTGTGAGGCTTCGCTCCGACAAAAACAAATACCGCAGCGCAGTGGACGACTTCACTGCCCCCGTTTTGATTGTTGGTGATCGTGACGTTCTCGACGCGGCTGTTTCCATCGATGGATGTGACTTCGCAATGTTTGCAAAGTTCGATGTTGGGATGCGCTAAAACACGATTACACAAATACGCTGACATGCTTTTTGCCAAGTCGTCACCGCGTATCAGCAGCTTGACCTTTTCGGCCGTGTTGGCCAAGAACATCGCGGCTTGTCCTGCCGAGTTCCCACCACCAACGACGACCGCGGTCTTCGATCGGCAAACACGTGATTCAACGGAAGTCGCTGCGTAGTAGACGCCTGCATTTTCAAATTCTGTGCATCCGGGCATATCAAGCTGTCGGTAGGTGACGCCACTGGCGACCAAAACACACTTCGCTCGCGCCGTTTGGCCAGTGCATAGCTTCAATTGGTGTTCGCCCGACGGATCCGTTTCGATGCGGTGGACTGATATCGGTGCGATGAACTGAGCACCAAATTTAAGCGCTTGCAAATATCCGCGATTTGCCAAATCGCTGCCGCTGAGTCCCGACGGGAACCCCATGAAATTTTCGATCTTGGAACTGCTGCCGGCTTGTCCGCCAGGACCCACCTTGTCGATCACGAGGGTCTTCACGCCTTCAGACGCCGCATAGACGGCCGCTGCCAAGCCAGCCGGCCCAGCACCCACAACGACTAGGTCAAAAAGTTGTTTGTCGACGTTGCGATTGATTCCAATGCACGTCGCCAGATCGGCCAGCGACGGATCGCTAACGAGGTGGCCATTGCACTGTACGATTGGCTGTGCCAACTCACCGGCGTCCAGTTTGGAGACCAGCCGGCGACCTTCTTCGGAGGCGATGTCGTAAAACGTATGGGGCACATGATTCTTGTAGAAAAACGCTTGCAACCTTGACATGGCAACGGTGCTTGCATCGCCGATCAACCTGGCGCCGACAAAATTGCTGGCTCCTAACAACTGGCGCCGTGACTGGAATGCGTCTAACAGCATGCCGCTCAGCTTGGGGCATTCATTCAGCAATTCACGCGTCTTTATGGCACAAAGTTTGTAGGCGACTCCGGGACCGTTCGCGATGGCCGAAATCACGGCGGAGCGGCCCGTCAACATGTCCACATCACCAGTAAAACTATGCGATCGATGTGTGGCGATCAAACTCTCTTGGTCGTCAACTGTTTCGACGATGCGTACTTCCCCTTCTTTGATGACATAAAAAGGAAAGTTCTTTTCGCCTTGTTGGATCAGAACATCACCTGCTTTGAACGTGACTTCCTCGCCAATGTTTGCAGTCGCGTCCATCAACTCCGCGTCAAAGATCGGAAATGCGGTGCCATCATTGGTTGCTATAGTCATCGAGATCCCAGATTTCAGTGTGGCGAGCGACCGCGGAAGCGGCAGTTTAGCGAATCGGCAACCCGTTGCGAACTCGGGCCAGATCGAGCGACATTTTTCCGCGCCGTGATGATACGCCGTACCGCGACCAACGCGACTGATCTACAATCTCCGCCGCACCGCTTTTCGACCCGAAATCCTGCAATATCCGATATGTACACTCGCCGAAATATACGATGGAACGTCATCTATCGGTTCGCATTCTGGCCCGTCGTTGCTTTCGCGATCTGGAATACGGTTGTCGTTTGTTTTTTTAAGTGGATGCAGACCCACGGACACGACGTTAGCTTGCCGATCGCACCGCTGGGGACAATCGGCGTTGCGGTCGCGTTTTACATCGGCTTCAAAAACAACCAGTCGTACGATCGAACTTGGGAAGCGCGAAAGATCTGGGGCGGGATCGTCAACGCCAGTCGCGCGTTTGCCAATCAGGTCCTGAGCTTCGTTTCGCAAGCTCACTCCGATCAATGGATTACACCCGAAGAACTCAGTCGCATTCATCGAACCATCATCTATCGTCATTTGGCGTGGATGCACGCCCTGCGTTTTCAGCTTCGGCGAAGAACTCCGTTTGGTTTCGAGCCCAAAGGAATCGCTCGCCAGTTCATGCAGGAGACAGATATCGACGCCATGCGAAACGAACTGACGAAGCTGCTTCCTGAGAAAGAACTCACGGTCGTTTGCGAACGCGTGAATTCAGCCACGCAGATCCTGCGGTTGCAGACTGATCATCTTCAGCGATTGACAGAAGAGCAAAGCTTGACTGAGGAGTTTCGGTTGATCGCAATGATGGAACAGATCAACCAAATGTACACATTGCAAGGCAAATGCGAACGCATCAAGAATACGCCTTTTCCCCGTCAGTATGCGTATTTCAGTAACTTGTTCACTTGGATATTCATCGCGTTGTTGCCGCTGGGGATCGTTGGTCAATTTTCTGATCGCAGTGACGCGATGGTTTGGGTGGCGATTCCGTTCTCCACCATTATCGCGTGGATCTTTTTCACGATGGAAACCGTTGGCGATGCCAGTGAAGATCCGTTCGAGAATTTCATCAACGACGTTCCCATGACTGCGTTGTGTCGGACGATCGAAATCGACCTGCGGCAAATGATGAGCGAAAAAGACGTGCCCGAACCGATGCGACCCGACAACGACATATTGATGTAGGTGATTGCCTATCCGTAAAGGCCTGGGCACTGCACATCGTTCATCCGTAAGTAGCCAACTAAAAAAGCACGGTGATGGATCATGTGGTTGATGAAGAGCGATTTAATCAACGCTGAACGTGGCGTCGTAAATAGCTCGTTTCCCCCTTGCAGCAGCGTCCAGGGTACCTTCAATTCTTCGTCCGTCACGTTTTGAAACAACGACCGTGACTTGGTCAAGTTTGTATCGAACGAATCCAAGATGGCTGTGGTTGAGTCAAGAACCGGTGTTTCATGTTTGGGGCCACCGACTGGTGCAATGTCGAACGACGTATCGGTAAGCGTCACTTCTACCCACGACAATGTGTCGGCAAGGTGCGAAGCATTCCAGCCGATCGTGTGAAGCGACTGATGTGCTTTCCAAGGCAGCAGTGAATCGGGGATCAACTCAATCACAGCGCGCGTCCCGGCCATTTCGTGATCAAATTCGGGAAGAAACGTGTCTATCATGCTCATTGGTTTTCTCTAAAGAAGCGTCTATTTTTTTGTGGCGGGCTTTTGGCCGCTTACTTGCCAATTGGGATGCGGCGTGTGAGCCTGCTCCATCATCTTCTGCATCGCTGCCACGCGATCGGGATGCTCCGCCGAGACATCGTTCTTCTCGCCAACATCTTTGCTTAAATCAAACAGCTCAGTCCGACCCGAACCCCAGGGCATTCGCACCGCTTTCCAGTTGCCAGATCGAACCGCTTGCCGACCACCGCGTTGGTAGAACTCCCAGTATAGGAAATCATGTTGTTTTTGTGAGTCGGGCTTGCCCGTGATCGTGGGCACAAAGCTGATCGAATCGAGCTTTGACGGACACTGCTGGCCCGACAAGTCAGCTGTCGTTGCCATCAGATCGCCGAAGTACCCGACATGGTTTGAGGTCGTGCCTGCAGGCGTCGTTCCTGGCCATCGTACGATCAGCGGCACTCGGACACCGCCTTCATAAAGATCGCGTTTCATGCCACGCAGTGGTCCAGCAGGATTAAAGCGCTCTGTGTTGTGACCGCCTTCGTCGTGCGGCCCGTTG
The DNA here is from genome assembly GCA_964444105.1 of uncultured Pirellulaceae bacterium. Classification (GTDB taxonomy): domain Bacteria; phylum Planctomycetota; class Planctomycetia; order Pirellulales; family Pirellulaceae; genus K23-9. The sequence continues at coordinate 2,836 of CAYUGI010000037.1, read as the reverse complement.
TCGCTGGAAAACATGACGACGGTATCGTTCTCGACACCGAGTTCTTTCAGTAAATCCAAGATTCGCCCGACGTCCTTGTCCATTCGCGAGATCATCGCGGCCTGACCTTTGTCCGGATTGCTCCATTCTTTGTCGGCATACTGCCCGTAGTCGGGAACCTCTTGACCGTCACCCAGGACACGACCCGCTTCGTTATTCGCATGAGGAATCGTGAAGGCGACGTACAAAAAGAACGGCTTGTCTTCTGCTTTGGGTTTGGCGCTGCGACGAATAAAACTCAGGGCCTCTTTGGCAAAAAGATCATGGCTGTAGTCGACTTTCTTGGTCGCCCACCCTCCGGTGAATCCTCCATAGACGCGATCAGCATCCTGCACCGTGTTGCCGAGCGTTTCCTGCACTTCGTTTCGCCAAAGGAACCGCGGGTAGAAGTTGTGTGCGTGAACCTGATTCAGATAACCGTAAAAGAAATCGAATCCCTGTTTTCGTGGTAGGCCGGCGCGTCCGCCTTCCGCTTCATCGCCAAGTCCCCACTTTCCACAGAGACCGGTTGTGTAGTTTGCCTGCTTCAACACTTCAGCAACGGTGATGTCCTTGTCTCGTAGTGATTGCCGGCTCATGTCAGGCCCGCCTGCATTGCCACGGACGTGCGTATGTCCGGCATGCATTCCCGTCATCAAGACACTTCGCGAAGGAGCGCAAACGGTATTGCCGGCGTAAAAATCGGTGAAACGCATGCCTTCGGCGGCCATTTGGTCCAATCGCGGCGTCTTGATCAGCCGCTGCCCATAGCATCCCAGGTCGCCGTACCCCAAGTCATCCGCAAGGATAAAGATGATGTTAGGTTTGCTCGTCTCATCAGCGTGAAGGCTTGCGACGCCAAGCTGGACGACGAGAAAGAGAAACAAAAATCGGGCTCGTAACAGACGCTGCATGGATGAAACGGACATCATTTAAAGGATGAAATTGGATCTTGAGAGTGAGCACAGTTTAACGCAGAGCACAGAAGATTGCCTGCCCAGGCGTAAGGCTTGTTCCAGGGAAATCGATTGCGTTCAAAACCGCGACAGAGCGAATCAGATGCGTTAATCTTGACGGCTTTCCAGACTCGTCCAGCGAACCGCTTCTATGAAATACATCCTGGCTCTCGATCAGGGAACGACCAGTTCCCGAGCAATCTTGTTTGATTCCGCTGGTCAGATCGCGGGCATCGCGCAGAAGGAGTTTCCGCAACACTTCCCACGGTCTGGATGGGTGGAACACGATGCGGAAGACATCTGGAAAACGCAACTCGCCGTCGCCAAGTCCGTCATCCGGAAAGTGAAGACCAGCGCGAAGGAAATCGCTGGAATCGGTATTACGAATCAACGCGAGACCACGGTTGTATGGGATCGCGAGACTGGAAAGCCGATATGCAATGCAATCGTTTGGCAGGATCGGCGTACGGCAGGCATGTGTGACGGTCTCCGCGAGCAAAAGCTTGATCGGCCGATTAAGAAAAAAACGGGACTGATATTGGATGCGTATTTTTCGGGAACCAAAATCAAATGGATCCTGGATAATGTCAAAGGTGCCCGTCGGAAAGCCGACGCCGGAAAGCTGGCGTTCGGTACGATTGACTCGTTCCTGCTTTGGCGATTGACTGGCGGCAAGGTACACGCGACCGACGCGACCAACGCATCGCGAACGATGCTTTACAACATCAAGACGGAGAAATGGGATCAGGGGCTGTTGGATGCTTTGGATATTCCCGAATCGCTGTTACCCGAAGTGCGCTCATGCAGCGAAATCTACGGCGAAACAACTCTGCTTGGTGGCAAACTGCCGATCGCGGGAATGGCTGGCGATCAACACGCGGCATTGTTTGGCCAATGCTGCACGAAACCCGGCATGGTGAAAAACACGTATGGCACCGGCTGCTTCTTGCTGATGAATACCGGTGCCGAGCCGATGACATCCAACAACCGTTTGCTGACAACCACGGCATGGAAGATCGGGGACAAGACACAATACGCACTCGAAGGCAGCATCTTCATCGGCGGCGCCGTTGTGCAGTGGCTACGTGATGGGCTGGGCATCATCAAATCATCTGCCGAAATCGAAAAGCTGGCCTCGCAAGTCGATAGCAGTGACGGGGTTGTGTTGGTGCCAGCTTTCGCTGGTTTAGGAGCACCCCACTGGGATGCTTACGCTCGCGGAACGATGCATGGGCTAACACGCGGCACAACGCGAGCACACATCGCCCGAGCCGCGCTTGAGGCAATCGCGTTTCAAACAGCAGATGTCGTGCGTGCGATGCAAGCGGATTCGGGATTGAAACTCAAAGAGCTCCGTGTCGATGGCGGCGCGTCTATGAATTCGCTGCTGATGCAATTTCAATCGGATCTACTGAACGTCAACGTCGTGCGTCCGCAAGTCAATGAAACGACTGCATTGGGTGCCGCCTACCTTGCTGGGCTGGCGATTGGTTTTTGGAAAAACGAGCGGGAGATCGCACAGCAATGGGAGGAGTCTGCCCGGTACAAATCCAACATGAAGCCTGCTGAAAGAAAGCGTCTCCAATCGCAGTGGCAACTGGCGGTCGATCGCAGCGGTGGTTGGGCAAAAGAGGGGTAGCACTTGACCTCTCCCCAAGGGCAACGCCGTAGCCGACTTTCCAGATTGCACTCTCCCTTCGGGAGAGTCGGACGCAGTAGCGGCCGGTGAGGGTAATTCGTGTTGTAATTGATTATCGTTGGCTATCTGGATTGGCCCTCTCCTCGCTATGGATCGACTCTCCCGGAAGGCAACGCCGTAGCGGATTTTGGATCGGTAAATGACGGTAGTAAGCCGTTGGCGC
>CAYUGI010000036.1:24106-36662 GCA_964444105.1 uncultured Pirellulaceae bacterium | reverse complement strand
TGTATGTCCAATACGTCCGCGACCCGTCCAGTGTTTCGGCAACTTGGCGAGATTACTTCGAGCAGTTCTTGATCGCTGGAGGCCCCGAGCATGAACGTGCCGCCGCCGAGGCAATCGCCAAAGAAAAATCAGGGGCGCAAGGCTCAGCTTCGAACAAACCGGGAGCTTCTAACGGGCAATCGTCCAACGGCGAAGACATCCTGCGTGATGGCAGCAAAGGTGACGAAACTCACAAAACTTCCAGCGGTAATATCGCCACCGACCAAGCTCTATGGATGTCGCGAATCCAAGATCGCGTCAATCAGTTGGTCCGCGAGTATCGCGTCCGTGGTCACCTGGTGGCGCAGCTGGATCCACTGAAACTGGACCAGTCCGATGTACCGGAACTCAGTCCAACTCTGTACGGACTTAGCGACACCGATTTGCAGCGACCGCTGGACAGTGAGGCATTGGAAAATGTCAGCGGCGGAACGCTTGACGTGATTCTGCAAAAGTTACAGAACACCTACTGCCGTAGCATCGGTGCTCAGTTCATGCACATCGACAATCGCAACATTCGCGATTGGTTGCAGCGACGGATGGAGACTTCGCAGAATCGCATGGATCTGTCGCACAAAGTACAGCGGCGTATTTACGCTCGACTGGCGGACGCGTCGATTTTTGAAGAATTCGTGCGGCGCAAGTTTGTCGGTGCCAAGACCTTTTCGCTTGAAGGTGCCGAGAGTCTGATCCCGATGATCGACTTGGCCCTGGAAAAAGCAGGTCAGCACAATGTCAAGGAAGTCGTCATGGCGATGGCTCACCGTGGACGCCTGAATGTGATGGCCAACATTCTTAAAAAGCGTGCCATGAACATTTTTTGGTCGTTCGATGATCCGAACCCTGAAATGAGTCGCGGCGGCGGTGATGTTCGCTACCACCTTGGTTACAGCAGTGATTGGTTGACGGCCAATGGCGACAAGCTTCACATCTCGCTGTGCTTCAACCCCAGTCACTTGGAGTACGTCAACACGGTGGCGCTCGGACGCGCAAGGTGCAAGCAAGATCGACGTGGCGACGAAAAACGTGAAGAAGTGATGACGATTTTGGTTCACGGCGATGCTGCCTTTGCCGGCGAAGGCGTCGTGCAGGAAACGCTGAACCTGAGCGAACTGGCCGGTTACAAAACTGGCGGAACATTGCACATCGTTATCAACAATCAAGTGGGCTTTACGACCGAACCACACCAAGGACGAAGCACCACCTACGCCACTGATGTGGCGAAGATGCTGCAAATTCCAATCTTCCACGTCAACGGCGAAGATCCCGAAGCGGTTGCACAAGTGGTTTCGCTTGCCATGGATTTCCGCACCGAATTCCACCGTGACGTAGTGATTGATTTGTATGCGTACCGTCGGTGGGGACACAACGAGGGTGACGAACCAAGGTTTACGCAGCCACGCATGTATGCCGAGATCGATCGCCGGGCCAGCGTTCGTGAACAGTACCTCAATCAGTTGATGAAAATCGGCAAGATCACCGAGGAAGAAGCGGCGGAGATTCAAAAGACGCGAACTGAGAAGTTGGAGTCCGAATTCGAGGCGAGTAAGAACCACGAATTTGTACCCGACACGCAGACTCTGGCTGAAAACTGGAGTGATTTCTACGGAGGCCCCGAACCGACTGAGCCCACCGACACGACTTTTCCTCAGAACAAGCTCTCTGAACTAGTCGATTCGTTGACGCGTCTTCCTGAAGGCTTCGCGTCACACAAGAAACTCAAACGCCCCATGGCCTTGCGCCGCGAGATGGCATTGGGCAAAAAACCGTTCGACTGGGCAGCCGCCGAAGCGGCTGCGTTCGCGACGTTGTTGTCCGAGGGACATCCGATTCGCATGACGGGTCAGGATTGCCAACGCGGAACCTTTAGCCATCGCCATGCTGTTTTACACGACGTGAAGACCGGCGAAACGTATACGCCTCTGGAGCATGTCAGTCCCGAACAAGCGACGCTGGACTTACACAACAGCCCCTTGAGTGAAGCGGGCGTGCTGGGTTTTGAATATGGTTATTCGTTGGACTTGCCCCATGGACTTGTCGCTTGGGAAGCACAGTTCGGTGACTTCTGGAACTGCGCTCAAGTGATTGTCGATCAGTTTATCGCCAGTGCGGAGGACAAATGGAATCGCTTGAGTGGTTTGGTAATGTTGCTACCGCACGGCTTCGAAGGCCAGGGACCGGAACACTGTAGCGCACGATTCGAGCGATTCTTGGCAATGGTTGCCGAGCACAATATTCAAGTTTGCCAGCCGACCACACCCGCTCAGTACTTTCACCTGCTTCGACGCCAGGTGATTTGCAAGTGGCGAAAGCCACTGATCGTACTGACACCCAAAAGCTTGCTCCGGCATCCGAAGGTCGTCAGCAAAATCGAAATCGTCGCGGGCGGATCGTTCAAGAAAATCCTGCCTGATCGCAAGGTTTCGTTGAAAGGATGCAAGGGCGTGATTATGTGTACCGGCAAGGTTTACTACGACCTACTGGAAGAACGCCGGAAACGCAAAATCAAAAACGTACCGATCATGCGAATCGAACAGCTGTACCCGCTCAGCATCGATGAAGTGCTCAAGTCACTCGAAGGTCTAGCCGACGGAACGGAAATTCGCTGGGTGCAAGAAGAGCCCACGAACATGGGTGCCTGGCCGTATCTGAAACTGAACTACGGTGATGAGGCTGGCAAGCGATTTAAGCTAACACCGATCACGCGTCCCGAGTCAGCCAGTCCCAGTACCGGCAGCATGGCCGCGCACAAGATCGAGCAAGCTGAGCTACTGGACGCCGCGCTGGCAGATTTTTCTTAGGTTGTGGCAGTCTGCATCGCGGCTATAAGGTGCGGGCCGTTGATCACGGGCGTTAGTCACGGGCCCTTAATCACGGGCCCTTAATCACGGGCCCTTAATCACGGGCCCTGCACGCCTAGCCAAGGCATCGAGTCGCGACCAAAACGATTGCGTACCGGTTGTGGAATGGGCTGTTGATAACTGGGCGGACGTGATGCAAGATCCGACGGCCCCAGATCGTCTTGCGGAAACGGATCGTGGATCGCAGCCGATGATTGCTGGTAACGCATCGGTCCAGGCGGTTGCAGCAAGCCTTGGCATCCAGCTGATATCGACACGAACATCACCGCAAAGCAAACGAAAAAGGGTTGGCGCATCTTTGCGAACTCGGATCGTGCGTGAAAAGAAACTGATGTACGCACAACACTACGATTTTGCGGGGCTTCGTGCCAAGTCGAATCAAACTTCCTCGGGCAAATGCATCTCCAGCAAGGTGGAATCGGGCGACAAACTGACGTCCGTTCGGTCGATTGCCGCAGGAAGCAGGACACTCTCACCCGCCGACAGTTGCATTTCACCAACAGTCACAGAGCCCTTTGGGACAGTCAAAATGTGAAACTGATCGTCACCACCAATCGATGCCTGTCCATTTTCCAATGCCTGCAAAACAAACTTGCTACAAGAAACCAGTTTCTGCCATCCGCCAGCCTTAGGATCACTGCCTCGTGGAGCAACGGGCCCCGACCGATAGTCGGACACTTCGAGCGACTGCTCGATATGCAGTTCACGTGGGTGACCATCTGCTCCGACTCGATTCCAATCAAACAATCGAAACGTCGTATTGCTGGCTTGCTGAATTTCGGCAACTAACAATCCCGCTCCTAAGGCGTGCACGGTGCCCGCAGGAATAAAGACAACATCACCCGCACTGGGGTGGAAGGAATGGAGCACCTTTTCCGTTTCCCCTACGGCGACAGCCTCGTTAAGTGCCTTGCGATCGACGCCGGACTTCAGCCCCGCGTAAATGAGACTCTCGGGTTTCGACGCGACGATATACCACGCTTCGGTTTTGCCACGATCAGGAACAGGCATGGTCGCGCCATATTCGTCGTCGGGATGCACCTGCACTGACAGAACCCGGTTGCAATCAAGATACTTCAGCAGCAGTGGAAATTGCCCATTCGCCTGAGAAGCGTTCCGGCCAAGCAGCCACTGAGATTGTTGACGGACTAAGTCATTGAGTGAGAGACCCTTGGCGGCGCCGCTGGCAACGATGCTCTGATCGGCCCCATGATCGACGACCTCCCAGCTCTCGGCGTAGTTTTTCGCTTCCCCAATGGGTTTGCCAAGCGATTCGCCAAGCAAGCGACCGCCCCAGATGGTTTGCTTCAGTACAGGCTGGAATTTGAGTGGATACGGCGTCATGTCGCAAAATTTTCTGTGGTGACAAAGTGGGGATAGCCCCGTTTACCCTAAGTCGGCTCGTCCGTTTTTGTAGTCGCCTGCTACACTAGAGCATCTGACGTCTGAAATTCCAACACTCGTTTCCTCGCGCCCGCTCGATCCACCTTGGACCAACTCGCCCGCCCCAAAGACGACCTATTCGATAGCTCGTCGATGACCTTCGGAGAGCACCTCGAAGAACTTCGCTCCTGCCTTGTCAAAGCCATTATCTGGCTTGGCATCGGGCTGGCATTTGGGCTTCTATTTGCCAACAAAGTCGTCAAGTTTGTTAGCGATCCATTGAAAGTGGCCATCCAAGATTTTAACGCAGAAAAAGATCTGCACGAGCTTGGCTACACGGACGAAGAGGATCCTGACTATCAAAAGATGAAGCCGTTCTTAAAGAACAATGCCCTGAAGTGGCAGATCATCTACGACATCCCAGATGAATACCAAACACTAACGATGGACTCGCTGGAAAAGGCCAGTGATGAGGACGGCGAGACTGACGATGCGGCGGACGTGGTGGTCAAGCCAACTGAGATGGCAGAGCTGTTAAGTAGCTTGCCAGATCCGGCCACACTAAAGCCAAAATTGCAGCTCGTGGAAAACAAACAGGGCCTCAGTTCCTTCAAGATGGAAGAAGGCTTCATGATCTGGATCAAGGCCGGTTTGGTCTTGGGCGCTCTTTTCGCGTCGCCGATGATCTTTTATCACTTGTGGAATTTCGTCGCCGCTGGTCTGCATATGCACGAGCGCAAGTACGTGTACGTCTACTTGCCCGTTAGCGTGACGCTGTTTATTTCGGGTGTCGTACTTGCATTCTTTGTCGTGCTTCAGTTCGTGCTAAAGTTTCTGCTGGACTTCAACGGGGGCATGGACGTTACCATCGAGCCCCGACTGACGTACTACATCAACTTTGTATTGCTGTTGCCGCTAGGTTTTGGGTTAGCGTTTCAGTTGCCTCTTGTGATGTTGTTCCTGCAACGCATCGGGCTGATTGAAACCGAGTCCTACATCGATAGTTGGAAAGTTGCTGTATTGGTTATTTTTGTCTTGTCGATGCTACTGACACCGGCAGACGTACCGAGCATGATCGCTCTGGCGATTCCTTTGATGCTGCTGTACTTCCTTGGCATTGGGATGTGCCGGTTCATTCCACGAGGGCGCGGCTTAGGGAGTTCGGCCTACGATCCTGCTTGACGAATGAGTGCAGCCGCTCGCTCGCGCCGGATCGTTCCTTTGTTGGTCAATTCACCGGATTCTGCACTCAGGCGTCGATCGAAATAGTGGACCGCGGTTGGCCGTTCCCAGCTTGGACGATCGGCAAGCAGCCGTTGGATATCTTTTTTTCTTTCGGTCGAATCATCCGCGTCCAGCCAGACTTCGACTGACCTGCCAGCGCCAACGATCATCGCATGCCGTACGCGTTCAAGGCACTCGATTTGCCGTTCGATCGATTGTGGATGAACCTTGCGGCCATTGGTCAGAACAATCACGTCATCGGCGCGACCCAAGATTCGAAGTTGCTGGGTCGATGAATCGATTTCCACGACATCACCAGTATCTAGCCAGCCATCAACGATTTTTTCGTCTGTCGCACTGACATCATTCCAATATCCCGCCATCACATGCGGACCGCGAACGAACAGCCGCCCATTGCGAATTTCGTATTCCCAGCCATCGACGAATTTGCCAACTAAACCTGGTTTCGCATTTTCGGGCGTCGCGCTGCAAATCACCGGAGATGATTCGGTTAGCCCGTAGCCTTGAATGACCGTGACGCCGCGATCTTTCCAAGCTTGAAAGTTCTGCTCTGACATGGCAGCTCCGCCACAGCCAAGCAAACCGAGTCGATCGATTCCAACCGACGCTGGATCAGATTCTAGCAATCTCATCGAAAGGCTTGGTACGACATTTGCAATCGTTGGGCGGATTTCGGGAGCCATCGTCTGCCACGATTCAAATCCAAGTCCTAGAGCCAATGTGCAACCGCTGATGAGCCATGTACCAAGGTCGCACGTGCGAGCGTACGCATGACAGATCGGAAGCGAAGTTAGTCGCACGTCCTGCGCCGTATTGGGTACTGCGCCAATTTTCGCTTGCGCGTTGGCGATAAGATTCCGGTGCGTCAGCATTACTGCTTTGGGAACGGTCGTCGTCCCACTCGTCCATAAAAGCAGCGCGGGAGCGTCAGGGGGAATGTCATCCATTGCGCCTTGGATGCGTTCCAACGGCGCTTTGGTAAGCGAGTCACGCTGTTGAGTCAGGTCTTGCTCGTTTAGCCAGATTCCCCCGATACTACTTGCTTTTTTTTTCGCTTGGACGCCATGCCGGTGATCAACGGGAATCTCCATCGCGCTGATCAGTGGACATGCTAAAGCTGTAAGGACATCGTTCAGCGAGTTGTTACTTGCGTAGCCAACACAGCATTTCACCTCAGTCTCCGAATCAAAGTGATGTTCTAGCAATTCGGATTGCAGACAAACACGCTCGGCCAATTGCTGCCAAGTAAAACAGCGGGACTCGGAGCCAAAGCCCACGATCAAGGCGATCGCGTCGGGCCGCGTTTCAATTTGATGAGCAAACGCGTGTGTGAGGGTGGCAAACATCAAATCAAAACGCAATTGTCAATTTGTCGCCCTGCATTTCAGCATTCGCAAACCGAAGTGGTTTCCCGCCCTCCATCGGATGAATCACACGCAGTTGTACCTGTAGGTCGTCTGTCGGTGGCACAGAGACTTGCCACTTTATTCTCTGCCCAGGCATGACTTCACTCAGCTTCCAGTCGGTCAGGATCGGTCGCGTTTTGATCGTTGGTGCGGAATAAGCGAATTCGATTGGCCAGTCTTGATAGAACGGCGCGACGCCACGGTTTTCAACCGTGAACGTCAACAACCCGTCCGCTACCTCGGCCTTAGAGACGTACAGCTCGTAGCCCATTTTGCTGACCTCCGACTTGGCGCGCGACACACGATCGGCACTTGGTTTTCTATGGCCGAACAGTCCGCTATCCATCAGCCAAGTCACGTGGGTCTGCTGGACGCACTTGGTGAAATCTTGCTGCTTCTTGTGCGGTTTGTCCGTGAAATGAGCCTTCCAAAGCTCCGGCCGAATCTCTCCACCAATGGGATGAGCTTCCCATTTATTCATCGCTTCGGACCCAGCCGCATTCAGTAGGCTCATATAGAACCAGCTGTCATCTTCTTTGCCAGTATCAAGTGTTGCCCAAGCGAACGAATCGTCGTGATACCCCATCGGACGCGTGTCATTGCGGGCGTATTGATAGTTGTCGGCACCAGCAGGATAGCGATGCAGCACCGCTGTCTTGGTAAATGCTACCTCGTAAGCCTCCAGTATTTCGTTTTGCACTTTCTTCGATGCAAACAGTTCTTCACGCGGATAGTCATGCCATTCGCCCCACATTCCCAGAATGCCACATGTGATGTAACCGATTCGAGGATCGCCATCATACTTTTTCCCAAACGCCGCGATGAAATCACGCATCGCCTTTCCAAGCAAGTCATTCTCGTAGTCCGGTGTGTAGTTCATCCCGTCATCGGATTTCCACTGGGTGATCTTCAAGCCTTGATCGACCAAAAAATTCGGCACGCCCTTCTTCTTGCCAGGTGTTTCCAGAAAGACGCGCAAGACCAGTTGGTTGCCACGACTGGACGTTTTGGCCAGCGTCTTTTCAATCGCAGACCAATCGAACTGTTCTGGCCCAGTCATTAAGTCCGAGAACGCGAAATACCGAAATTCCAGTGAGCACGGAAAATGGTCGCGGCCATCTGCATCGACGTAGGGCACAAGTCCTTTCATCGGATTGTCGGCCGGCGATGGCGCGTAGACCAGATCCACGGCAGAGGCGTAGACGCTCAGGTAAACAGTCGCGGCAATGAACAAAATCGATCGCATGAAATCACTTCTTAGGAAAGTAGCGCAGTGCATCAACAATGGCTTGGCCTCTAGCCCGAATTATTCACCAACCCGCTGCGAAAGATCAGCGTCTAACGAATGGGACGTACGGGTAGGAATCTATTTTTGCGTCGTTTGCGGATAGGTTCGGCCGATCTGATAATCAGGCAATCAGGCGAAAGCGCTTCCTGAGTCACTTTCGTAAGAGGAATGACACTCGCACTGAAGCCGTCTAGGAGAAACACAGGAGTCAACTTTTGAAGTCGTTTGGCTGCATCCCCTGCTTTGATTGGCTTCCCGTCCAAGTCGAAAAAGTCAAATTTGCTTGCGTCAAAAGTATGTGGTTTGATTCCTGCTGGTATGGAAATATCTGCGTTGTGAATTTCGTTCATGACGACCACATGAACGGCGAACTCTTGCTCGACCGGCTTCCCCTCTTCAATCACCGTTCGAGTCCGTTTCTCTTTACGTATCTCAGGCACCATCGCGTCTCCTTTGCCATCGCGAAACGACTCTAGCAGCACAATTAGCCGCAGCTTGCCTGCTTTGTTATCAATTTTCGCGCGAACAAGATTTGACAATTCGACGGCACCAAACGCTCTCTGAACCGCAACCGAAGGTGTCGCTGGACCACCGGTGTCTTGCGCAACCGAGCTTGATTGCAAGATCGACACGATGAAGCTGAATGCAACAATGCGACTGGTCACTCGATCGTTCTCCGGGTGCCCGTGGTGCTGGAATCAAACGCTTGATCTTAACGCATCAAAAAAGCAGGTGTCGAACTTTCATTCGACACCTGCTTGAGTATTTCCAAATCGTAGGAGAACTGCGTTACGCAGTCGCGCCCATCGATGAACGCAGCTTAGCAGCATTGCCAGCTTGGCCAAATGATGTCATTCGAGCGACGCAAACGTCTTTCATTGCCGCACGTGCTGGCTTCAAGTAAGCGCGTGGATCGAAGGCACCTTTGTCTTCAGTCAGAACCTTTCGGATCGCACCGGTGATCGCCATGCGGCAGTCAGTATCGACATTGATTTTGCGAACGCCGCTCTTGATACCGCGCTGGATTTCTTCGACCGGCACGCCGTAGGTTTGCTTCATTTCACCACCGAACTGGTTGATGATGTCCTGCAATTCCTGTGGAACGCTACTGCTGCCGTGCATGACCAAGTGAGTGTTTGGCAACTTAGCGTGAATTGCATCGATGCGATCCATGGCCAAGACTTCGCCGGTAGGCTTCTTGGTGAACTTGTAAGCACCATGGCTGGTACCGATCGCAACGGCCAATGCGTCCACGCCGGTCTCGGCGACAAAACGCTCGGCTTCATCGGGGTCAGTCAGTAGTTGATCGTGAGTCAATTCGCCGACAGCACCGTGGCCATCTTCTTGTTCGCCTTCGCCACTTTCAAGTGATCCCAGGCAACCCAATTCGCCTTCGACGCTAACGCCAGCTGCGTGAGCCAATTTGACCACTTCGGCGGTCACCTTCACGTTGTAGTCGTAGTCGGCAGGGGTTTTGCCGTCTGCTTCCAGCGAACCGTCCATCATCACACTCGTGAAACCGTTGTCGATCGCACTTTGGCAAGTCTCAGGGCTGTTGCCGTGATCCTGGTGCATCACAATCGGAATGTGAGGGTACAAATCGACTGCGGCCAACATCAAGTGACGCAAGTATGTGTCTTGCGTGTAAGAACGCGCGCCGCGCGAAGCCTGGATGATGACGGGCGAATCGGTTTCTTCGGCCGCTTCCATGATGGCCTGAATCTGTTCCATGTTGTTGACGTTGAACGCGGCAACGCCGTAATCGTTTTCTGCGGCGTGGTCGAGGACAACGCGAAGCGGAACTAAAGCCATAGTGAGCTTCCTGAAAGAAATGAGTATTTGATAGTAATTTTCAGCGTGATTATCTCAGTCCAACAACGATTCGCAAGGGCTAAGCCATCGACGCGGGAAGACCGATTCGACACAGAATCACTCCGTTATCCCGTAACTGACGCTAAGGCGACTCTCGAGACCACTGCTTTTCCGCACGCCGTACATTCTCTCAAAGTCCCAGCGTCTAAAACTCGACGCAGATGGACGTGGGAACCATTGTGGATTGCCGATTGAACGTCAATTCACCCGTGGATTGGTCGATGGCAAAAACAGTTGCCGTATTACTTTCCTGGCCAGCAGCAATGATCCAATTGCCGGTTGGGTCCATGTTGAAATTTCGTGGCCATGCTCCCCGAATGGCTTCCCATTCAACAAAGGTCAGTTTTTTGGTGTCCGCATCGATCGAAAATACACTGATCGAATCGTGGCCACGATTGGCGGTGTAGAGAAACTTGCCGGATGGGTGAACACGAATCTCTGAGGCGCTATTGAACGTTTCTTTGGCCTTCACTTCATCGCTTAACGTCTGGATCGTCTGCAGCGGCTCCATCGTGCCCGCAGCTGCATCGTAGCGAAACACCGTCACGCTGAGCGAAAGCTCATTGAGGACATAGATAAACTTGCCGCTGGGATCAAACTTCATGTGGCGGGGGCCACCACCAGGTGGGCAGATGCCAAATCCGTGCGGCTTGAGTTTTCCGGCCGCAGCGTCGAGTTCGTAGATAACGACCTTGTCCAGGCCCAAATCCGGGACAAAAACAAAGCGATTGTCCGGCGAAGTACCAGTCCAGTGAGCATGTGGTTTGTCTTGCCGATTGCCTACGACTCCCGCACCGCCTTCGTGTTTCTGGATTTGAAGTCGCTTGTCAATGCTGCCGTCGTCTTTCAAGCCAAACAGAGCAGTGGATCCGGTCCCGTACTGTGCGGTGAAAAGAAATTTGCCAGATCGATCGACGCTGATATGTGCGGCACCCCCATCGCCAATCTCAGCCGTATTGATCAGCGAGAGCGTACTATGCTTGCCCGCTGAATCGATTTTGAAGGCAGCGACGCAGGGACCTCCTTTGACGTTGCCAACGCTGTAAAGAATGTTCGCCGTTGGGTGCTTGGCCAAGAAACCCGGGCTGCTGATCTCAGCAGCCAGTGTCGAATCAGATAGCTTGCCAGAGCTTGTGTCGAACGTAGCGTGATAGATGCCCTTGCTGCGAACCGCCTCGGGACCTTTCTTGGGGGTCGAAGTGCCAAACCAAACGTCGATTACCTCGCCAACAGCCGGCTGTGTTCCCGCTAGCGTGGTAGCGAAAAGCAAAGTCCATGCTAAGCACAACTTGGCCAGGTTTACGTCCGTAAAAGATCCGATCAACGCCATGTCCATCAAGCTCCGAAGAAGGTTTGGTTTGGGAATGGTCGTCAATATAGGCGTTTTAGCCTCTAAGCGTGCGGTTGTTTTGAAGGTCCAAAGCTGTTTGCAAGATCCGAAAGGTGGAGAGTCCAGCATTCGCAAAAGCGCATAAAAAAAGAGCCTCGAAGACTAGGTCTCCGAGGCTCCGTCCTATTTCCCACATCTAAAAGACGTGCGAAGGGTTAATCATCTGCAAACAAGGACTAGTTGCAAGTTGTGCAACCAGCACCAGTAGCCATTGGAGCTGCTTCGATAACAGCACCACCGCTGATGACGCCACTGTCGTAGCTACCACCGTCGATGACAGTTCCGCTATCGTAGCTTGCGCCACTGTTGTAGCTGCCACCGTCCATGATTACTTCGCCACCACCGTAGCTTGCACCGCTGTCGTACATGACAGCAGGAGCAGCTGCAGCAGCAGGTGCGTTGTAAACAGGAACGCTTACAGTTGTTGGAACTTGCTTGCAAGTTTGAACTTGAACTGCACGCATGGTCGTAACAGGAACTTGTACCTGATAAGTCTCAGGAACTTGCTCAGTGACGTTGTTGTAAACAGTCACGTTGTAGTTACGAGTACGTGTTTGAGGCACGTTCACGGTGTAGTTGACTTGACGGCTACGCTGCTGCGATTCCATGCGGGTCTTCTGGACCTGACGGGTGCGAGTTTGCGTTGTCATCGAAGTTTGAGGAACCATACGAGTACGTGTTTCCATGCGAGTTTTCGTCACAGGAACCATACGAGTCTTGGTCTCAGTTGTCATTGTAGTGACAGGAACCATACGAGTTTTCGTTTCGTTGCGGTACTTAGTAACGCTACGAGTACGTTGCTCTTGACGGGTCTTAGTCACAGGAACCATACGAGTCTTAGTTTCAGTCGTCATTTCCGTGTAAGGAACTTCGCGGGTGCGAGTTTCTGTACGAGTCTTCTGAACAGGAACCATACGAGTCTTCGTTTGGGTCGTCATCGTCGTGACAGGAACTTCGCGGGTGCGAGTTTCCGTACGAGTCTTCTGAACAGGAACCGTACGAGTTTTCGTTTGAGTCGTCATCGTCGTGACAGGAACTTCGCGGGTGCGAGTTTCTGTACGAGTCTTCTGAA
>CAYUGI010000036.1:22906-24006 GCA_964444105.1 uncultured Pirellulaceae bacterium | reverse complement strand
GTCATCGTCGTGACAGGAACTTCGCGGGTGCGAGTTTCTGTACGAGTCTTCTGAACAGGAACCATACGAGTCTTCGTTTGGGTCGTCATTGTTGTCACAGGAACTTCGCGGGTGCGAGTTTCCATGCGAGTCTTAGTGACAGGAACCATACGAGTCTTCGTTTGAGCCTGGTAGCTAGTAACGTTGCGAGTACGGGTTTCCATACGAGTTTTCGTTACAGGAACCATACGCGTGCGAGTCTCTTGACGCTGCTTGGTTACGCTAACCATGCGTGTGCGAGTCTCGGTACGACTACGTGTGACAGGAACCATACGAGTTTTCGTTTGGCAAGTCATACGCGTAGTCGTGTACGAGTAAGGGACTTGGCTCTGCTGTTGCTGGTAAGTAGTAACAGGTACTTGCTTGCTGACAACATTAGGAACGTAAACGCGGCGGTATGAGGTCGTAGGACCACAAGCCGATCCGCCAGCAACGCTTCCGCCACCGACGATTCCGCCAGCAACGCTTCCGCTACCGTATGCAACCGATCCGCCAGAAGCACATCCGCCGCAACCGCTGTCGCATCCGCCACAAGCAGGTGCTGGAGCACATGCATTGCATCCGCCACAAGCTGATCCGCCGCAACCGCCGGCTGCAACGCCGCCGCTTACAACTGCACCACCGCCAGCGTAGCTTGCGCCACCGCTAGTAGTAGCTTGCAGCTGATAGCTGCCAAGATCTTCGGTGACAGTTCGCGTCGTAGTGACAGGAACGCACTTGCTGACCGTACGGTAGGCAGTCTTCGTTTCCTGAACAGGAACCTGAACTTGGTAGCTCTGGGAAACTTGCTCAGTGTAAGGAACGCTTACTGTGTAGTTTTGAGCAACTTGCTCAGTGTAAGGAACAGTAACGCTGTAGCTTTGCTGAGTTTGCTCGGTGTAAGGAACAGCAACTTGATAGCTTTGCTGAGTCGTCACAGGAACTTGCTCGGTGTAGCTTTGAGCAACTTGCTCGGTGTAAGGAACGGCGACTTGATACGACTGAGTCGTAGTCGAAGTCACAGGAACCTGAACCGTGTAGCTTTGCTCAACTTGCTCAGTGTAAGGAACCGAAACGGTGTA
>CAYUGI010000036.1:0-22806 GCA_964444105.1 uncultured Pirellulaceae bacterium | reverse complement strand
GTGTAAGGAACCGAAACGGTGTACTGCTCAGTGCGAGTCGACTGGACAGGAACCTGAACCGTGTAGCTTTGCTCAACGTTCTCGGTGTAAGGAACCGAAACGGTGTACTGCTCGGTGCGAGTCTTCTGGACAGGCACTTGAACAGTGTAGCTTTGGGCTACTTGCTCAGTGTAAGGAACCGACACGGTGTAGGCTTGTTCCTCAGTGTAAGGAACGCTCACTGTGTAGTTCTGGGCAACTTGCGAAGTCTTAGGCACCTGAACGGTGTACGACTGCGAAACTTGCTCTGTGTAAGGAACCGAAACCTGGTACGACTGAGAAACTTGAGTCGTTACAGGTACTTGTACCGTGTAGCTCTCAGTGTCAGTGTAAGGAACGGCAACTTGCACGGTGTAGTTCTCAGTGCGTGTTTGCTGCTGAGGAACGTTCACTGTGTAAGTTTGCTGACGTGTTTGCGTCGAAGCAACACGCTTGGTGACCGAACGCATGCGCGTTTTGGTCTGACATTGATAGCTCGTTTGAGGAACCATCTTTGTCTCAGTCACATACTGTGAACGCATCACGGTTTGTGTCTGGTAAGAAACGCCACAAGCACCGCCTGCACCGCTGGAAACTGCCGAACCTGCAGCATAGCTGCCTGCTCCGCTACCGTAGACGACGCTACCGCCGTCTGCTGAGGCACATCCGGTACCGGCATCACAGCCGCCACATGAACCACATTGGGCTTGAGCTGCTGTCGCGAATACGAACGCGGCACTCAGAGCAAGCAAATTTTTAAGCACGTATGCTTTCATCAAGGAAACCCTCCAAAAACGTCTCACAGCCTGTGAGCGACAAGTAGAAATACGAGGAAGTTTAACGGCTGCGCAATATGGGCTACGAAGCCCTGCGAGCAAGAATCTAGACTGGTGAGACTGAGTGTCAATGATTCAGCTGGGGCAATTTGGGATAAAAAGGCGAATACATGCCATTGACGCGGTTGGGGCTTCTCGGTGGCAAAGATCGATAGGAAAACCATCACAACCACCCCTATGCAACTATTTAACGTGACCACAGCAAGGCATGCCGTTAGGCGCGTTTAACGGGAGGTTTATTTCCTTTGGCGGGTCCGCGTGTTGTGAAACGCACCTGGTCTCACGCAGCCAGCAGGGATTAGTCCCACAGAGTTGATTTCGAGCCGTCGGAATGTCATGGCGAAACCTCCCGTCATTCATAGGCCTCCTGGCTTTCCGGGTTTCATAGTGAAACGACTTTTGTCCGGGCGAGCGCCAACGCATTTCTTTCGCTACTCCCGTTCCGTTAGCTGGCACTGGGTTTGTGTTGCATCGACTCGACTAACCTCGATTGGATCATCGGGGGGTAAGGAAAGGGATGAGGTTTTGTCAGACGACCAGTCCATCACGATTCGACATGAATCACAAGAAAGATTGAAATCCAGTCAATTCATCACTGTCAAAAGAGTGCATTCGTTCCGTATTATGCAACAAGCCCCGATGCGAATGAGCGCATCCCTTAGGGGCGCGAGATCTACCTTGTTAGTGATGCCAGTTCATTTCAATTTCGTTTCGTATCACACCAGCCGGCATCTGGCTAAACGCGAGCGGTGATCTTGCATCGTACTGATATGATTCGAGGCGACGACGGATGACGACGGGAGCAGATCGATGAGTCGATCAGATCCAGAAATACAGAAGCCCGACACAACGCGCAGATTGATTTGCGTCGGTGATCCGCTTTCCTTGCCCTCGGACATCAGCGCTGACGAAGTCGTCGTGATCGACACAGCGGCCGCCGTCTTGGATGAATTGCAAGAACCTGCGATCCAGGGGGTTTGGATTGCTCGCAACCAATTGCCTCAGTTAAGCGAGTTGCGTGGTGTTTGCCAAAGCGGAGTCATGCTTCGCGATATGCCCGAAGGTGTGGCACTGCTAGATGGTGATCTACGTGTGCTGTGGGCCAATCGGCGACTTCGAAAATGGGCAGGTACACCGGACGAAGCTCCCGTGGGCATGACGCTTTACGAATTGCTTAACAATCCTGAAATCATGGGCCCAGACTTCTGTCCGTTTCACACGGCACTGGCGACGGGCGATGAAAGTAACAGCACGTTGTGCAGTTCGGAGAATCAGTACTTTCAGGTCCACGCGGCACCCATTGTTCATGAAGACCATTCGCGTCAACTGATCGTAACAATCAGTGACATCACGGACGAAATTTTGCAGCAACAGAAACTGGCTGCGATTCATCGTGCGGGACGCGAACTTGCTGAACTGCGTCCGTCAGAGATATTCATGATGGAAGTCGATCAGCGAATTGACTTGCTGAAGGAGAACATACGCCACTACCTGAGCGACCTCCTGAATTTTGAGGTGATTGAGATACGTTTGCTCGAACACACCTCGGGCAACTTGGTTCCTTTGCTTTGCGTCGGGATCGATCAGGAAGCTGCCGATCGGCAACTTTACGCGCAGCCGCAGGGAAACGGAATTACCGGCTACGCCGCTGCGAGTGGAGTCAGCTACATCTGTCACGATGTGGTCAATGATCCGCTCTTTATTCCTGGCGTGGCGAACTCGCGTTCCTCGTTGACGGTGCCTCTTGTTCTGCACGACCAAGTCCTGGGCACGATCAACGTGGAAAGCCCGCAGCCTGCCGCGTTTGGCGATAGTGACTTGCAATTCCTGGAGATCTTTGCTCGAGACATTGCGTTTGCTCTGAACACACTTGAATTACTTAACGCTCAACAGGCCAACACCTCGCAGCAGAGTTGCAATGCAATTCATAGTGCCGTTGCTATGCCGGTCGATGAGATCTTGAATGATGCCGTCAACGTGATGGAGCAGTACATCGGTCACAGCAGCGATGCGTCGGATCGTATTCGCCGAATTCTGCAGAACGCCCGTGATATCAAACGCACCATTCAACAGATTGGTCAACGGATGACGCCGGTCGAAGCCATCCCCGTTGGCGTCGTTTCCTCCCAGCACGAAAAATTGGCCGGCAAACGCGTGTTGGTTGTTGATGACGACGATCAAGTTCGCGAGGACGCACACCAGTTGTTGGAGCGGTATGGATGCGTGGTGGAAACAGCACACCGCGGCGACGAAGCCGTCTTGATGGTTCGCAGCGATGAAGATGCCAATAGTTACGATGTGATCATCAGCGATATCAAGCTGCCGGACTACAGCGGTTTTCAATTGATGCTTCGCTTGGGCGAAATCATGGATCATGTCCCGATGGTCTTGATGCAAGGATTTGGGTACGACCCCGGCCACTCGTTGGTCAAAGCAAGGCAGAATGGGCATCAGCCCTGGGCTCGGCTGGCAAAGCCCTTTCGGCTGGACCAGCTCATCGACGTGGTCACGAAGATGGTCGAGACGAATCAATCCGCTCCACCAAAACTACTCAGCGATGAAGAGCGCAAAGCTAAGGCTGCAGCGTCGCAAGAGTAAGGTTAGCTGCTCCGGTTCGGCCCGGACTGATCGTCTTCCAT
Organism: uncultured Pirellulaceae bacterium; assembly: GCA_964444105.1. Taxonomy (GTDB): domain Bacteria; phylum Planctomycetota; class Planctomycetia; order Pirellulales; family Pirellulaceae; genus K23-9. Next base: position 19,313 of record CAYUGI010000036.1, on the reverse strand, counting down.
CTCTTGGATGTACTTTCGCAAGCGATCCAATTCATCCTCTGTGCCTTTGAGACGCAGCATATTTTGGACTCGCTTGACCAGTTCAATCTTGTTGACCGGTTTGCTCAGAAAATCATCCGTGCCCGCAGCAACCGCGCGTTCGATATCACCCAACTCACTCAGCGCCGTCACCATCAGGATCATCGTGCGCCGAAGCTGGTCGCTTTCCTTGACCTGTTTGCAGACTTCAAAACCGCTGAGCCGCGGCATCATGACATCCAACAGCACGAGATCGGGGCGAAAGCTATCGACTTTGTCCAGAGTGTCCTGCCCATCCACCGATGTTTCGATCTCGCAATCAATCGAAACGAGATACGCTTCCAGCAGCTCGCGATTCGCGTCGTTGTCGTCGGCAATCAAAATTCGATGCTTGGCGTCTGTCATTTGCTTATTTCACCAGCAGGGTGGACATTCACAGGATGTGTTGGAAGCAACGCAGAGTTTCGTATCTGCATCGTTCGCGTCGATAATCTCGCGTGCGGATATTCTAAGCTTCTCGGTCCGCTGGCACCGGAAAACTCTCGCACATATTTTTGACTTCCCCTCGAACGGTGCTCAGAACCGATTCGTCGTCTGAATTGGAGAGAGCCTGATGAATCCATTGGCCAACTTGCTTCATTTCTTCGGTCCCCATTCTTCGCGTCGTCAAGGCTGGCGTGCCAATGCGAATTCCAGATGGGTCCATTGGCTTTCGTTGGTCAAAGGGAATCATGTTCATGTTGACCGTGATCCCGCATTGGTCCAACACGGCTTCGGCTTTCTTGCCTCCTAATCCCAGCGAAGTGACATCCACCAACATTAGGTGGTTGTCGGTTCCGCCGCTGACGAGCGATAGTCCCAGCGACACAAGCGTTTCAGCCAGAGCCTTTGCATTATCTACAACCGCCTGTCCATAAGCTTTGTAGTCGGGTTTTAAGGCTTCGCCAAAACAAACAGCTTTCGCGGCGACGATGTGCATTAACGGACCGCCCTGAGTTCCGGGGAACACGCTTCGATTGATACCTTTCAAATGGCCCTCTTTGCACATAACCAATCCACTTCGGGGACCACGAAGGGTTTTGTGAGTCGTGGTCGTGACAAAGTCCGCCACTGGTACAGGGCTGTTGTGAATTCCAGCAGCCACCAATCCTGCATAGTGGGCCATATCGACCATCAATAGAGCGCCAACATCGTTCGCGATTTCAGCGAATTTGTCGTGGGGAATCTCGCGTGGGTAAGCGCTTGCACCCGCGACGATCAATTTCGGCTTCTGCTCTTTGGCCAGTTTGGCGATCTGGTCGAAATCCAGTCGATGCGTTTCCTTATCCACGCCGTAGCTATGAAAGTCGTATAGCTTTCCACTGATATTCAGTTTCATACCGTGTGTGAGGTGCCCCCCCTGTGCCAGGTCCAATCCCAACACCGTGTCACCGGGCTTCAAGCATGTCAGGTAAACCGCCATGTTTGCCTGGGAGCCGCTGTGAGGCTGCACATTGGCCGCTTCGGCACCAAACAACTTTTTCGCTCGGTCGATCGCGATCTCCTCGACGACATCGACGTGTTCGCATCCGCCGTAATAACGTCGTCCCGGATAGCCTTCGGCATATTTGTTTGTCAGTACACTGCCAGCGGCTTCCATGATTGCACGACTGGTATAGTTTTCGCTCGCGATCAGTTCCAAGCCATCTCTTTGACGTGTCGCTTCTAAATCCATGGCGGACCAAACGTCAGGATCTTGATTCTCTAGTACGTTCATTATTGGCGGAGTGTCTTGTTCAAAAAGGGGATCGCGGAACTAAATCTGACGGCGGAGAATTGCTGCAAGGAGAGGTGGAATCCGGTTTTCTCGGTGACCACGGTTTCCGCCTCCAGCAGCCGATTGTCGGCGGCATCGTAAAAAACGTCAATCCGCTCAAAACCGTCGTAATCGGGACGGCCCGACGCGATGTAGTAACTGCAAAAGCAGAATGTCAGACAACGGTTTGGTTTTGGAGAAGTTTTTCGGATAAAACAGTATGAAGGAAAGACGCTGTTTTTTCTTGCAACGCGGGCAAGCCGTCGCCTCACGTTGTCGCTTTTCGCATCGCGAGCAGGCATTCGCGTCGCGAACGACGCAATTTTCTATCTCAGTGCGGGCTTGCAGGGATAATTTCCCGTCACTGTGACCTACCTTTAAAGGATCTCCCTCCTTTTCCACCCGAGTGTTCGGAATGAAATTCAATACGTCAGTCATCGCAACGTTGCTAATCGCCTCAGCCGGCCTAGCGTTACCCGCCCAAGGCGAACTACCCGCTTTTGCCAAGGTCTCAGAGGGCTACGAAAAGGTTGCCGTCTCTGACATGCAAAACCCCAAGGGCCTCTTTAGCCTTTGGCAGCGCAAGAAAGACGGCCAAATTTTGGGCGAGCTACCCAAGAATTTCGCTGGCAAGACCTACTTCATTGCGCTCACCGTCAGCAGTGGCGACCGCTACGCAGGATTGCAGTCGGGCGATTGGGTCGTTCAATGGAGAAAGTATGACGACCGCATTGCATTGATCGCGCCCAATTTAGAGATTCGTGCTACCGGCGATGCTGAATCAAAAGCGTCCGTCAAACGACTGTTCACGGATCGCGTTTTGCTGGATGTTCCGATCGTCGCTACCGGTCCCACGGGTGGACCAGTTATCGACATGGACTCACTACTCGTAAGCAATGCTTCCACATTCTTTGGCCGCAGCGTCCGAGTAACCAACACGCGGCTGAAAACGATTAAGTCTGCCAAGGTCTTTCCCGAAAACGTCGAGCTGGCTTTCGAGATCGTCGGCTCCGGTGGCAAACTACAAACACTTCACTATTCATTTAGCGAAGTTCCCTCGACTTCGGCAGGCTTTAAGCCGCGTAAAGCTGACGAACGCATCGGCTACTTCACCACTGCGTTTTCAGACTTAAGCAAGTACACCGACGACGAAACCCGTGTTCGTTACATCAACCGTTGGAAGCTAGAGAAACGTGATCCAAAACTGAAACTAAGTCCTCCCAAAGAACCAATTCGATTTTACGTCGAACACACCGCACCGGTGCGTTATCGCCGTTGGATCAAAGCTGGCGTGGACTATTGGAACAAGGCGTTTGAAAAAGTCGGCTTGGTCGATGCGGTTGTCATCGAGTATCAGGACGCCCAAAGCAAAGCGCACATGGAGAAAGATCCCGAAGATGTTCGCTACAACTTCATTCGATGGTTGAACAATGACATTGGAACAGCAATTGGGCCAAGTCGCGTGCACCCTTCGACGGGCGAAATCCTGGACGCGGATATCGTTTTGACGGACGGATGGATTCGGCACTTTAACTTCAACTACGAAGACCTGATGCCGAAGGTCGCGATGGAGGGGATGAGTCCTGAAACCCTCGCGTGGCTAGGGCGTCACCCCAGTTGGGATCCGCGTGTTCGCCTGGCCAATCCGGCAAACGCGAATCACTTGCGAATGAAATACGCACGCGAGTCGGCACGGCCGATGGCAGGTTTCCAAATGGCGCAAGCCGACCCTTCCTTGATGGGTGACGACGAATTCGATGGCCTGTTTGGTCAAATTAGTCAAAAGAACGGCCTTTGCATGGCTGCTAGCAGCCGCTCGTTGGACTTAGCACTGACGCGAATGAACTGGGCGTTGACTTTGATGGCCGCCGAAGAAGTCGAAAAGAAAAAGAAGGAAGAAGAGGACAAGAAGAAACAAGACAAGGATGACGAAGACGGCGACAAGAAAGAGGGCAAGGAATCAAAAGACGACGACGATGTAAAAGAGAAAGTCGCCGATAAAAAGGAAGATGGTAAGAAAGAGGAAGAAACGGACCTTCTGGATGGAATGCCCGAGTGGTTTGTTGGTCCTTTGTTGGCCGATCTCGTGGCTCACGAAGTAGGCCACACTCTAGGCCTGCGTCACAACTTCAAAGCTTCCGCGCAGCTAACGCTGGACGACATCAACAGCAAGGACGCCAAGGGAAAGAAAACGATCGCATCGTCGGTAATGGACTACATCCCGATCAACTACCGTTTTGAGTCCGGCGAGGTTCAAGGTGACTACGCCATGATCGATATCGGCCCGTATGACTTCTGGGCGATCGAGTACGGATACACCTTCGAGGACAAGAAGCTACCGGAGATTTTGAAACGCTGCAGTGAGCCTGAGTTGCAGTATGCGACGGATGAAGACACCAGCGGCCCAGATCCCCTGGCTCGCCGCTACGACTTTTCCAAAGACCCGCTGGATTTCGCTACTGAGCAAATGAAACTGGTCACACTTTACCGCGGGCGCATCCTGGACAAATTCGTCAAAGACGGCGACAGCTGGTCCAAAGCACGTCGTGGCTACGAACTAACCCTGAACCTACAAACCCGCGCGGCCAGCATGATGGCCAATTGGGTCGGTGGTGCATTCGTCAATCGCGACAAAAAAGGTGACCCTGGTGATCGGCCCCCTGTCGAAGTGGTGCCAGCCGACCAGCAACGCAAGGCTCTTGAGTTTGTCATCAACACTTCGTTCAAAGACGAAGCCTATGGCCTGACTCCAAAGTTGCTGGAAAGAATGAGCGTCGACAAGTGGCTGGATTCGGGAGGGCACTCTGCGATGTCCAGCGAAGCCGCTTGGCCGATCCATGATCGCATCCTCGGCGTTCAAGCCTCCGCTTTGACTTGGTTGATGAATCCAACGACGATGCGCCGAGTCTATGACAATGAGCTTCGGTTACCAGAGGAGCAGGACGCACTGACGCTTCCGGAGTTACTCGAGACGATCAACAAAGCGGTTTGGACTGAGCTGGAGCAAGAATGCCCTGAAGGCCGAAACGATCGTAAGCCAATGATCAGTTCGCTTCGCCGCAACCTGCAACGCGAACACATGCAGCGTCTGGTCGATTTGATCCTGGAGCCCTCTGACGACACGGCCGCCTACAAACCGATCAGCAACCTGGCCCGTATGGAGCTTCGTGATTTGGCCGAAAAAGTGGAGGCATCCCTCAAGAAGTGCGGTAAAAAGATGGACGCCTACAGTCGTGCTCACTTGGCTGAAACCCAAGAGCGAATCGAACGAGCATTGAATGCTGGCTACACCTACAACGCTCAGCAACAAGCTCCGGTGCGATTCCTGATGTTCGGCAAAGAAACCAGTGATTCAAATCAAGATTAAAGACGATTCACTTCACTGATTCGAGAATGCAAAACGCCTCCGTCGAAATCGTCGGAGGCGTTTTTCGTGGCATGAACCGGTCTGCTCACAAAGCAGCTTCGTCTTCTTCTTTCTTGTACTGATCCAGTCGGCGATACAGAGTCCTCGCGCCGATGCCCAGTACTTTGGCGGCTTCTTCACGATTGTCGCCGGTCAGCTTCAGCGTTTCCTCGATCGCCCATTTTTCGATCACGCTTAACGGTTGCCCAACGAGATCAGACTCGCCTGTCAGCGGCATGCTAACCGCGACATCCGAATCACTGCGATCAGGATCAGCCTCGTCGGTTAGCTCCGGGGGAAGATCATCAACATCTAACTTGCCGTCGGTATCCAAGACAATCATCGTTTCGACGAAATTGCGGAGCTGACGAACGTTCCCTGGCCAATCATATCCAAAAAATCGCTTGGTGACGGCGGGCGAAAAATGCGCTGCTGCCTTATCATGACGTTTCAAGAACATTTTGCGAAAGTGATCCATCAAAGGCACAACATCTTCGGCTCGCTCACGCAGCGCCGGCAACTCAACAGTGACGACCTTCAAGCGATGGTAAAGGTCCTCTCGGAACTCACCGTCCTTGATCATTTCCTCCAGCGGACGGTTCGTCGCCGAGATGACACGGACATTCACCTTGATCGCTTTGTTGTCTCCCACACGAGTGATTTGGTTCTGTTCCAGGACACGCAGCAACTTAATCTGCGTGCTCTTGGGCATGTCGCCAACTTCATCCAGGAACAGCGTGCCTCCGTTGGCATATTGAAAGGCGCCTTCGCGATCCGAATCAGCCCCCGTGAACGAGCCTTTGACGTGACCAAATAGTTCGCTCTCGACTAAGTTCTCTGCAATCGCGCCCGTGTTCATCGCCCGCATCCGCTTACTGCGACGAGGACTGTTTTGATGAATGGCCTGCGCAATGACCTCTTTGCCCGTTCCATTCTCGCCAGTGATCAAAACGGTCGCGTCGGTCGCAGCGATACGGCGCAACCGGTCCACCAAGGTTTGCATTTTCTTGCTGGTGTAGACGAGGCCCTCGAACCCAAATCGTTCGTCAAGCCGCTGGTGAAGTTCGGTGTTCTCGCGGCGAAGCGAAACCGAGTCAGCTGCCTTGTCTACGATCGCTCGAAGGCGTTTGGGGGTGATGGGTTTTTCAAGAAAATTAAACGCCCCCAACTGCATCGCTTCCACGGCGACTGGAACCGTCGCATGCCCCGTCACCATCACGACTTCGCAATCGGGTAGCCGCTCACTGGCAAGCTTAAGAATCTTCATCCCATCAACTTCATTCATCACCATGTCAGTGATAATGATGTCGTAGGTCTCTTGCTCGATCAAACGGGCCGCTTCCGGCCCACCGGTGGCAACCTGGCAGACATAGCCGACCTTTTCCAGGCTCTCTGTCATCGCATGAGCATGTGCCGCTTCATTGTCGATGACCAATAGTCGCAACGACTCTTTACTGGACACATCCTCAGCAGGCCTATCGACCGAATCATTTTCAGTTTTCTGGGACATTAAATTCCATCGGCGGCGAGCGAGGCAGACAATTTAATAGACCATTCCATTGAACCCGGCTTTTTCAGTCAATCCAATTCGATCGTTTGGGGGGTCGATACTAGCCGAATGCTGAATCGGCAAACAACGAGTATTCACAACAACTGGAGATGTGTCCAAGTGTCACTTCTACTCGACCAAGCAGGGGCTTGCTAGTGATGGCGTCGGGGAAAACGCTCGGTTTTAGCTGGCACAATGACAAACAGGTCGGCCCAGCGCACCGTTAATTCCAAACAAAATCTAGGCGGTGGTTGACCGCATACGCACACCGACAACGAAGCCTGGTGCAGGTGGACAAAAAAGTCTTCAGCGAGTTCGGTAAAGCGAACAGTTAAAACCTCTGGGTGAAACAAGAATCTCGCTGATTTTCGAGTGAGCAAGGATTGCATTTACTCTTAACCCAGCTATAATCCAAACAGACGTCGGACGTGGACGTCAAACACAAATCACGCGGAGGGGCTCTGCCCCGCTCCTTCGTGCTGTTGAGCTCCTGCGGTTTGCTGCCCCATCCGCAGGAGCTCTCTTTTTGCGCCGACAGAATGATCGTCGGTTGCACGTACTATCTGATTGTTGCACCAGCAAAAAACCTCGGATTTCAAAAATTGAAACCCGAGGTTTGTTCATGTTCACGGCAAGCAGCGTCTACCGGTGGCTAAACGAAATGCTATTTCGTCTCAGCGTAACGGCTTTGCAATGACTGCACTTCCATCGGGGCCTCGCGAGTCGCTTTCATCGCATTGACAGCCGCATCTGCCGCCGCCAGTGTCGTGATGCACGGAACGCCATACTGCACACCCGAAGCACGAATTTTTCCTTCGTCAGTTCGTGCTCCTTTGCCGCTAGGCGTGTTCAGAATCAGCTGAACCTCACCATTTTTGAGATAGTCGATCAAGTTTGGATGCCCCTCAGCAATCTTCTTAACCCGGGTGACTTCTACACCACCAGCTTCCAGGCGCTCAGCGGTCCCAGCAGTCGCCAACAGGTTGAACCCTAGTTCTTTCAGGCTCTTGCCCAGCTTCAAGGCGGCCTCTTTGTGACGTGAGGTCAAGCTGATGAATATGTTGCCTGACTCAGGGAGCACGGCACCTGCAGCAATCTGGCTTTTCGCGAACGCGATCGAAAACAATTCGCTTACGCCCATGACTTCGCCGGTGCTTCGCATCTCCGGGCCAAGCACAATATCAACGCCGGCGAATTTGCGGAAAGGAAAGACACTTTCCTTGATCGACACATGCCGCGGCTTCGGCTCGTCAACAATACCAAGCTCCTTCAGTGTTTTTCCTGCCATGACCTTGGTCGCGATATTGGCCACGGGAATTCCAGTCGCCTTGGCAACAAACGGCACCGTGCGACTTGCGCGAGGATTCACCTCCAGCACGTAGAGTGATGGCGTACCATCTTCGACTTTGATTGCGAACTGAATGTTCATCAGTCCGACCACTTTCAACTTATGGGCAAGCTTAAACGTCGATTCGCGAATTTCGCTCAGGGTCTCGTCGCTCAAGCTAAACGGAGGAATCGCACACGCCGAGTCACCCGAGTGAACTCCGGCCTCTTCAATGTGCTCCATGATACCCATCACGACGCAGTCGGTTCCGTCACAGATGGCGTCCACATCGACTTCCGTCGCGTCTTCTAGGAACCGGTCAATTAAGACCGGTTGTCCGTCAGCGACGATAAACGCTTCGGCGACATAGCGATCGAACTGTGATTTGTCGTAGCAGATCTCCATCGCGCGACCGCCCAAAACAAAGCTAGGCCGGACCAGTGCTGGGTAGCCGATTCGCTCCACTTCCTGGCGTGCTTCTTCCATGTTGCGTGCAATTCCGCTGGGCGGCTGCTGCAAGCCAAGCTCATCGATCAACTGTTGGAATTTTTCACGGTCCTCTGCCGCTTCGATGGTATCGACGCTGGTGCCGATAATCGGTACGCCAGCATCTTGGAGACCGCGTGCCAAGTTGAGCGGCGTCTGTCCGCCAAACTGCGCGATGACACCGTCTGGCTGTGTGGCATCACAGACATTTAGCACATCTTCAATCGTCAGCGGTTCAAAGAACAGAATGTCCGAAGTGTCATAGTCTGTACTGACCGTCTCAGGATTGCTGTTGATCATGATGCTCTCGATACCAATTTCGCGCAACGCAAAACTGGCATGGCAGCAGCAATAGTCGAACTCGATTCCTTGGCCGATCCGGTTTGGGCCACCACCCAATATGATGACGCGTTTTTTATCACCTTTGGGTCGAACTTCGGTTTCTTCTTCGTAAGTGCTGTAGAAATAAGGCGTGTAAGCTTCAAATTCAGCGGCACAGGTATCAACACTCTTGAATACGGGTTTGATCCCAAGTTCCAAGCGATGAGCTCGAACCGTCATTTCGTCCGACCCAAAAATCTTGGCCAATTGTCGGTCTGAAAAACCATTGCGTTTGGCGACCAGCAGGTCCTCTTTGGAAAGCTTCGCTAGATCTCCGACTTCGATGAGTTCGTTCTCTTGTTCCACGATCTGAAACATGTGATCCAAGAACCATCGGTCGATATTGGTCAGCTCAAAAATTTCGTCCATCGTCATGCCGGACTTCATCGCATAACGCATATAGAAGATGCGTTCCGCACCCGGCGTGCTCAGCTTCGCCCGGATTGTGTCGTGATCCGGTTCGTCCTCGCGGCCCCACGCGTCGCGCCCGTCGCTGCCCAACCCGAACGCACCTACTTCTAGGCCACGCAGGGCTTTTTGAAGCGATTCTTTGAACGTCCGGCCGATTGCCATCGTCTCGCCAACACTCTTCATCTGCGTCGTCAACGTTGCATCGGCTTCGGGAAACTTCTCGAAAGCAAACCGTGGCATCTTCGTCACGACGTAGTCAATCGATGGCTCGAAGCAGGCCTTCGTCTCCTTGGTGATATCGTTGGGTAGTTCCCACAGTCGATATCCCACCGCCAGCTTCGCCGCGATTTTCGCAATCGGAAAACCCGTTGCCTTACTCGCTAGAGCACTGGATCGGCTAACCCGCGGGTTCATTTCGATCACGATCATACGACCGGTCTTTGGCTCAACGGCGAACTGAATATTACTTCCGCCGGTCTCCACGCCAATTTCGCGAATCACTGCCAGAGAAGCGTCACGCATCCGCTGATATTCTTTGTCCGTCAACGTTTGTGCGGGTGCCACCGTGATCGAATCACCCGTGTGGACGCCCATCGCGTCGAAGTTCTCGATCGCGCAAATGATCACAACGTTATCGTCGTGATCCCGCATCACTTCCATTTCGTACTCTTTCCAACCGATGATCGACTCTTCGATCAAAACTTCGGTCACCGGCGACTGATCCAATCCGTTCTGCACCAACGCATCAAAGTCGTCTCGGTTATAGGCGATCGCACTGCCCGATCCGCCCATCGTAAAACTAGGGCGTACAACGGCGGGCAATCCGACCATGTCGAGGGCTTTGCGTGCCTCCTCCAGGGTGTGGACCGTCTCGCCCAAGCACACGTCCAAGCCAATTTTCTCCATCGCGGCTTTGAACTTGTCGCGTTCCTCCGCCTTGGCAATCACGTCGGCACGCGCACCGATCAGTTCAACGCCGTGCTTTTCCAGCACGCCGTTGGCTTCCAGATCCATCGCAGCGTTCAAACCAGTCTGACCGCCCAAAGTTGGCAGCAAGGCATCAGGCTTCTCTTTGGCGATAATCTTTTCGATCATCTGCCAAGTCAGCGGTTCGATGTACGTTGAATCAGCAGTGCCCGGATCGGTCATGATCGTGGCGGGATTGCTGTTTACTAGCACGACCTCATAGCCTTCCTCGCGAAGCGCTTTACAGGCTTGTGTACCGGAATAATCGAATTCACAGGCTTGTCCAATCACAATCGGACCGCTTCCGATCAACATGATTTTCTTAATATCGTCGCGACGTGGCACGGAGCTATTCCAGCAAAATTGAGGGGCGAATGGTTCAGGATTCAGCGATTTGCAGTTGGTCGGCGATGGAATGGTGATCGCTGGGATGCCGGACGAGGTCCAGCTGTGCAAATTGTCGAAGAGAATAGCAAAAATGATCCGAATCGTAGAGGACGCTAAGATGCGATTTATTGCTGAGTACATCGCTTTCACCTGTGCTTTCCCGGCCAAGCTCGCCAGATCATTAAATCGTAACCCTTCAGATTTCTGTGTTTTCACGCAAAACGCTCGCGCTCAGCAGGAAGTAAAACTGTCCTGGCAGCCCCACGTTTGCCTCGGCGGTGGACCATTCAAATGGATCGATCTCTATCGAAGTCCGATTTTCCCCGTGTCCTTCTCGAATGCGACCAATGTCAACGAAAAAGCCAATATTAGCTTGGATTCTTGTGCTCTTGCTGTCCGCGGTCGCGGTTGCGGAGACGCCGCAGAAAAAGAAACGAAAACGCAAGCAGAAAGCCGGGCCACCCCCAATGTTTGCCGAACCTGATGGCCGGCGTCTGCGCGACATCGCGCCGATCGATGGATTTTTCGATCGTACGTTCCCGATGTTGGTGGGAGGAACTTCCCACGCCAAGCAGTGGGGCACAAAGTCCGAAACGATTCTCAATCGCGAGTTCGGTTTCGTGACCCCAGCCAATGACTTCAAGCAATCCGGCATCCATCCCGAACCGGGCGTGTGGAAGTGGACGAAGCCCGATGAATGGGTTCAACGCTGCAAAGCACAAAAGCAGCTTCTGCGATTGCACGGCCCTATCAGTCCCCAGCACTCCAAATGGGTTGCCGCCGACGATCGTACGGCAGAAGAGCTATCGACCATCCTTGATGAGTTCATGACGGAACTCTGCAAGCGTTACAATGATGAAAAACACATCCAGTGGATGGACGTGGTCAATGAAACGGTCACACGTGAAGGCGAGTGGTTCGGCCCCAAAGAAGGAGTCGAGAAATGGGAAAACCCCTGGACCAAAATCGGCTTCGATGAATCGGACCCGCTCAAGCCGCCGCTATACATCGAGCAAGCTTTCCGGATTGCTAACAAGTTCGCGCCCAATATCAAGCAACTCATCAATCAACACGGTGACATGGAACAACCCATGTGGCGTAAAGTCTGTGCGACTGTCGTTCATCTAAAGCAAAAAGGCATTCGTGTTGACGGCATCGGCTGGCAAGCTCACGTCGTGGCAGGATTCGAGAAGGACCCTGAGAACATCAAGAATCTCAACGCGCTAATCGCGTGGACGCACAAACAAGGCTTAGAGTTTCACGTCACCGAAAACACGGTGTGGCCCAAAGGCGACTACGAAGGCGATCTGGAAGCCCAAGCCGAAACGTTTCGTGCTATCGTTAAGGTCCTGCTAAGCCACTGTCGCAACGGCGTTGTCAGCTGGAACGCTTGGCAGATGCGTGATGCGGAAACACAGCGTCCCGAACGCAAGCTCTGCATGTTCGACGACGACGGCCAACCCAAACCTGCCTACTACGCTGTTCAGGCAGAATTGGAAGCGTTTGCGAATACAACATCCGCGCAGTGATCCTTAAAAACCTGCTAACACCACTGCTTTCATCTACGCGAATCCCTAATCAAAAAAGCGGCACCTCTCGAATGTTCAAGCATCAGCTCACGCTCGCGGTCTTGATCGCAGTCTCAGTCGTGTTTTCCGCGTTGATCACTCCGTTGACGGCAGCAGATACCTCTGCCAAGACCAATGTTCTGTTCATTGCCGTTGATGACCTAAAACCCGTGCTGGGATGTTACGGCGACCAGCAGGTCATCTCGCCATCGATTGATCGAATCGCGAAAGGCGGCACGGTTTTTCTAAACTCGCAATGCCAGTGGCCTGTCTGCGGTCCAACACGAGCCAGCCTGATGACGTCGCTGCGTCCCGAAGCAACCGGCGTGCTGGACCTGAAGACCGATATGAGGGCAAAGAATCCCAATGTACTGACCCTGCCCCAACACTTCAAAAACAACGGTTACGAATCAGCGGGAGCCGGGAAGATTTACGACCCGCGCTGCGTGGACAGCAAAAAAACGCTGGACAAGCCGTCGTGGTCGATTCCGTTCGCGAAAATGCCCTACCGCAAAATTAAGTTCAATGCCGAAAAGCAATTCGCCCTGGCACCAGACGTTGCTGATGAAGAACTTGCCGATGGTCAAATTGCACTCAGTGGTATCAAGCTGCTCAACCAATTGGGCAAGTCAAGCAAGCCCTTCTTCCTTGCGGTCGGATTCAAAAAGCCACACTTGCCGTTTGTCGCACCCAAAAAGTACTGGGACATGTATGACCGCAATCAGTTCGCGCTCTCAGCTCATCCAGGTGGGATCGAAAATGCCAGCGGCTATTCCCTGCATAACGGCGACGAAATGCGAGGCTACGAGGGCATTCCTGCTGAAGGAGAAATCTCCGAGGAACTTCAACGCGAGGCGATTCACGGCTACTACGCTTGCGTCACATTTATCGACGCTCAGATCGGCATGTTGCTAGACGAACTTGATGATCTCGGTTTGACAGAAACGACGACCATCGTCTTTTGGGGTGATCACGGATTTCATCTTGGTGATCACGGCATGTGGGGCAAGCACAGCACCTTGGAGCAAGCCGCCAGAGTCCCCCTAATCATCCGGCCAGCGTCGGGCACGGCGATCTCAAGCACAAAGTCACCGGTCGAGTTCACCGACATCTTTCCGTCACTTTGCGAAGACGCAGGTCTCGACTATCCATCTTCACTAAGTGGCCGCAGTCTCATGCCGCTGGTTCGCGGCACAACATCAAACGTCCGCAATGGAGCGATCACTGTTTTCAACGCCAAAGGTTCCCTCGGTTACTCGTATCGAACAACGCGATATCGATACACCCAGTGGATCAACAAAAACAACGAGATCGCAGCGTCTGAATTGTACGACTATGAAAACGATCCGTTGGAAACCAAGAATTTGGCTGGCGAAACAACCAATGCGGATATCGAGAAGCTACTCGCAACCCAGCTAAAAGCCGATGGCAAAGACTGCGACCGATTGCAGGCGTCCCCAGTTGGCAACTAGCCATTTCGAGCTTGTGGGTTTCGCTCAATCAGGATCTCCTCGACACTCACTTGTTTCTCCAGGAACCGCTTCGTATGAATGGACTTGAAATTCTGGCTTATGAAGAGACGCCGTTGGGGGTCTTGTGTTTGCGGCGGCGTGAGTTGTTGAAGAAGCCAGGTGTCATCGTGACGGAGGTGACGCTCAATCACGAGTTCTTGATGAGCAGTTACCTGACAGAGTCCGAGCGGGCGCTTTCGAGCTGCGGATTGAGTCGGTTAAGTTCTCGCTCCAGCAAAACGTCCAGCGAAGCTTCGTCCAAGTATCGCGTCTTGGTGGGAGGCCTTGGACTAGGGTACACCGCTGCCGAAGCACTCAAGTCGGATCAGGTCGACGAGTTGGAAGTGGTGGAGTTTTTGCCGGAGGTCATCGGTTGGATGGCGGATGGCAAAGTGCCGCTTTCTGAGTCCCTGAATGCGGACTCGCGAATCAAAATCACACATGGTGATATCTATGGTCGATTGGCACAGCCTCCTGGGCGACTGTTCGATCTCGTAGTGATCGATGTCGACCATTCTCCCGAGGACGTACTGGGTGGCCAAAGCAAGGGCTTCTACTCCCAGTCTGGGTTGCAAAAGGCCGTGCGGCATTTGGTTCCCGGCGGTGTATTGGGAGTTTGGTCGTATGCAGCCGATACGCCGCTGTTAGAAAACATGCGAGCAGCATTTGATGATGTCGATGTCGAACAAGTGACGGTCTGGAACGACCTAGTCGACGTCGAACAAACCGACTGGCTGTTCTTCGGTCGCCGACCAGTCTAGAGGCCAGCCACCACACAAATCGCGCATAAAAAAACCTGACCGATTGGCCAGGTTTTCAAAAGCGACGCGGACGGGACTCGAACCCGCAACCTCCGGATCGACAGTCCGGGGCTCTAACCAATTGAGCTACCGCGCCAGATGTTTTTGACGTGTTCGCTTCGCTTGAGAGGCCAGATTATATCGCCGACTTGATTGCTCGCAAGAGGATTCAAATGCATTGGCTGGCACGTCTTTCTGGGTTGTTGGTTGGCCGCTTCGGTTTATGGGGATTGCCCCGAAGATAGGGCTCGATTAGCAAGCCTCGGCTGGGTTTTCCAAGCTGCTTGGGCGGAAATTCTGCGTCCTTCACCTGACCAACCTAGATTTTTCATGCAGTCATTCGAGGTCTGTTCATGCTAGTTTCGGCAGGGAACCGATTATGACTGGAGCTCCAAACTCAATCCACAGCCGGACAGGTTCGTCATGCATTTCACGCTTTTTCTCGCATCAGTAGGTTCATTTGTTCGCTCAACTTCGAGTGAATTGATGACCATTTTCAATCAAATGAACACGCTTCAGTGGGGGATTGTCTCTGCTTCGGCTGTCGCCTTCGGCTTTCTGTGTCTTAAGGGCACGGGCGCCAATCGATAAAGTGGATACTGGCCGGGGTCGGCGGAACAAAATTGCGACATAGCGTTGATGGATCGCGGTGACTATCATTCGCCTTCCGCCGCAGCTTCTGCATTCAATTTCGTTGGAGCTAGCGTCAATAAGCTGCTTTTTGGGCGGTTTCCCACCTTTTGCTCACCTGTCAACTTCGGAGTTCCTCGATGCCATTGTTTGAGATCGAGACGGATTCGCACATTATTATCACTTGGGCCGACGACGACGATGCGGCTCGTGAAGTGGTTTCGGACGCTTACCCGACCGACGACATCATTCGGTTGACCAAGCGGCCTCGCGATACTTGGGTCATCAGTAAAGGTGCTCTGGGGCTCACTAGCCCAAACCTGAACCCATGCACGATCGCTAGAGACTGTCTGAGTCGATCGGCAGGCGATAAAGTCAACGCGATTCGTCTTTACCGAATGGAAACAGGCAGCGACTTGGAGCAAGCTCGAAAAGCGATCGAGTCCAATATGGTCATGGGTTGGTAGCGTATAATCTGAGGCGACCAGCAGGCGATTTAATATTCCTGTCGCCTCGTATTGCCACCTATCAAGATGATGCCGATGCCTCGGGCGCGTTTCTTTCTCTTGCTTCTCTGCTTGCCGTTGGTGGTGGGGTGTGAAGGCTGCCGCAACGATTCCCGATCGGATGAGAAAAAAGACGAAGGCCCGATACAGGACTTTTCGTCCAAGCCCGCGTTGGCGTATCCAGCTGACTCAAAGCTTAATGGTGGCGGGATCAAACCCGGACACTGGATGACAGCCGCGCAGACGCTGAAAAGTAATAAAGCCGATATGCGCGGCGAGCTTGCGACACAAGCGACCATCGTGAAGTCGGACACATTGAATGGCGGCGGTGTCAGCGATCAAAAAGACGGAATCGAAAGCCTGCGCCCCGTTTATCTTCCCAAGGGCCAACAGCGGCGATTCGATGTTCGCGTGCTGACTCCCACGCCATCGTCAGTTCAGCAGCGAAAGTCTTTCTTGAGCAGTCGCTTCGCTTCTTTAGGGCGTTCAGCTTTCTTCGATACGGGGCGCCAGCCTTTCAACGTGATGCAGGCCCAGGAGTACTTCTTCATCATTTTGACGAATCGGCCTGAGCGTTTTGCTGCGTTCCAAGTCGCCGATTGGGTCAAGCCTCTGCGAGGTGAGTACGAGTTTCAATCGTCTGAACCAAACTATCGTATCGTGATTCCCAGCACCGAAAACGTCTTGGCAATTCCCGAAACGATGCTGGATTTGACCAGCACCGCCGTTGTTCTTTGGGACAATCTGCCTCCCGAAACGCTGACGCCGCAGCAGATGACAGCGGTAACGGATTGGGTCCGTTTCGGCGGGCACTTGATCGTCAACGGAGCCGACGCGAGTGACTCGCTGGCCAAAACGGCGCTCAGCGGTATGTTGCCGTTGATCCCCCGCAGCAACATCGAGTTGGATCCCGATTCTGCCACGGAGTTGTTGACAAAATGGCAAGTCAAATCAGATGCCACAACGCCCGCCAATATCAAATTACTCCGCAGTCAGAACGGACGAATCGCGGTCGATGGAAAACTGGCAGATGATGCTGGCGCAGTAGCCGATACGGGAAATCTAATCGTCCAACGTCGCATTGGGCTTGGCCGTGTTGTCCAGCCGCGTTTTGACCTGACATCCGATTGGATTCAAAGCTGGGGCTCCTACCAGAGTTTTATCAACGCTGTGATTCTATCGCGTCCGCGACGAGAAATGGTCGAATCGAAGGACCCAGAAGCGGACTCAGAGTTTTCACAGCTTTACGCCGACTATGGCACAGCCCAAACCGATGCGGCGTTCAATACGCATTTTCGCTTGACCGCGCGTGATGCGATTCTGACGTCATCACGAGACGGTAAAGCTCTCGCGGTGAAACAATCGCATTCGATGGACCCCTACACGTTCAATCACCCGGTCAGCGGTATTGGCGGCTGGACTGACGAAAGCGATGCCGTATCGCTTTGCAAAACCATTTTGCGTGACGAATCGGGTATCGAAATCCCCCAGTCTTCACTGGTTGTTCGATCGCTCAGCTACTACTTGTTGCTCTTGGTACCGATCAACTACTTGGTGTTTCGCTTGATTGGCAAATTGGAATACGCCTGGCTGGCTGTTCCGTTCATTGCGATTGGCGGCGCCGTCTGGGTCGCTCGAGCCGCGCGGCTGGACATCGGATTCGCCCGCAGCCAAACCGAACTCGCCATTCTGGAGCTGCAACCGGACTACCAACGCGGTCACCTCTCTCGTGTTGTTGCCATCTACAACTCCCTCTCGAGCACTTACGAGATTGATTTCAAGACCTACGATGCGGCCGCAATGCCGATCATCGACGAAAGCTCGTCCACCGAAACGCTCGTCGGCAGCACCTTCAAAACCTCCTTCGGCGAGGGTCCCTCACTGAGCGGATTGTCAGTTGGAAGTAACCGCATCCGATTGCTGCATACTGAACAAATGATCGATCTGGGCGGATCGATTCGTCGTGAAAAAAACGAGCTGGTCAACGCGACTGGGCAAGAGCTGTACGACACATTCGTTCTGGAAAAAGACGGCGACGGCAATCTGCAAATCGCAACCGTCGGAATGGTTCCGCCGCAATCCAGTGCGAGTCTGAATTTTGAATCACGTAGCGCGGTCGCTATCTCCGATGAGTTGCCGATGCAGGTCGCCAGGCTGATCCGGCGACTAGCATCCCCGGTCGTCATGCCGCCTGGTTCGACGCGATTGGTCGCCCGTATCGACGGATCGATGTCTGACATGACGATCACGCCCGAGGCCAATCAAGCCGTTGCGCAAACGGTTGTCCTTGCACACTTAGAACACGCAGCTTTGCCGCAGCCAAAATCCGACGTTAATTTGCTCATGAATTTGCGTGGTTCTCAAGCACGCTAACGCTAGTCGAATAACAGCGCCCCCGTTTTAGACGCGAACGAATCGTTTCAACAGTACGAGACAGTTACCATGATAACGCTGACCGGATTTGGCAAAGATTACGGCGACTTTACCGCCGTTGAAAACATTGATTTGCAAATCGACGCGGGCGAGACTTTCGGCTTCATCGGTCCCAACGGCGCGGGCAAAAGCACCACGATTCGTTTTCTGGCAACGCTGCTTCGCGCCAGTCGCGGCAGCGGTGTCGTCGCCGGTTGCGATGTGATGGGCGACCCGGTCGGCGTTCGCCAAAACGTTGGGTACATGCCTGACAACTTTGGTGTCTACGACGGCATGCGTGTCTGGGAGTTCCTTGATTTCTTTGCCGTCGCCTATCGCATCGGGCGCACCGAGAGAAAGCAAATCATCGACAACGTACTTGAACTGTTGGATCTGACTCACAAACGTGACGACTTCGTCAACGGGCTTTCGCGTGGAATGAAGCAACGTCTTTGCCTCGCCAAGACTCTCGTTCACGATCCGCCCGTTTTGATTCTCGATGAACCGGCTTCGGGCTTGGACCCAAGAGCGCGCGTCGAAGTGAAAGCACTGTTAAAAGAGCTTCGCAAAATGGGGAAGACGATTCTCATCAGCAGTCACATTTTGACCGAGCTTGCGGATTGCTGCACGTCGATTGGAATTATCGAGCGTGGCCAACTTTTGATGCACGGTCCGATTGACAGTGTTTATCGTCAGATTCGACGAAACCGAATTGTCGAGATCCAATTTACCTCCGGAGACGAAGCTGGGCTGTCGATCCTTCGCAGCAGCCCGCATCTTCGTAGCCTCGAAATTGAACCCACGCGGGTTGTGGCGGAGCTAGAGACCGACGATGAGGGATTAGCCGAATTGATGCAGCATTTGATCAACGAAGGCGTCCGAATGAAGTCCTTTAATGACCGTGATCCAACCCTAGAAGACGTCTTCATGACGGTCACCAAAGGCCTAGTGACATAACGTGCGATTTTCTGACGTCGCGGCGATTTATTCAGCACTTGACGACATCCGAAGCGTCGTGCTACTTTTTGTTCTCGATCCAACTGCAAACCCGTCAAAGGCCAGCACGTGAGATCAACCAAATCCCGGGGGATTAGCTCAGTTGGGAGAGCGACGCGCTGGCAGCGCGTAGGTCATCGGTTCAAGTCCGTTATCCTCCACTC
>CAYUGI010000035.1:3146-37522 GCA_964444105.1 uncultured Pirellulaceae bacterium | reverse complement strand
TCCATTCCTTCGGCAGTCGCCTGGAAATTGGTTGCGATACGGTGGCGCAGAACTGGCTTGGCGATTTTTTGAATGTCACTGGGATCCACACTGAAACGCCCATCCATTGCGGCCAGTGCCTTGGCCCCTGCGATTAAGTTTTGTCCGGCACGTGGACCGGCACCCCAGTCGACCAACTCGCGGACATATTCCGGTGCCGTGTCGTTGCCTGGCCGTGTTGCACGGACCAGTTGTGACGCATAGCGAATCACGAACGGATTGACGGCGATGCTGGACACCAGTTTCTGAACGTTCAAAATGGCTTTGGCTGAAAGCACTTTGTTCACCGTCGGTTTCTCGCCGCGCGTCGTCACCGTCAGAATCTTTTCTTCTTCTTCGGCAGTGGGATAACCGACCTTGATATTGAACATAAACCGATCCAGCTGCGCTTCGGGCAGCGGATAGGTGCCTTCCTGTTCGATCGGGTTCTGTGTTGCGATCGTAAAAAACGGAGCTGCCAAATCGAACGTTTCACGGCCGACGGTGACCTGGCGTTCCTGCATCGCTTCTAACAACGCTGCCTGGGTCTTGGGCGGCGTGCGGTTGATTTCGTCAGCCAACAGAATATTCGTGAAGATGGGCCCTTCGACAAAACGAAACGAACGTTTCCCCGATTCGTCCTCCTCCAATACCTGTGTTCCGGTGATGTCGGACGGCATCAAATCTGGCGTAAACTGAATCCGCTTGAAGGAAACGTCCAAGAT
Source organism: uncultured Pirellulaceae bacterium (assembly GCA_964444105.1). GTDB lineage: Bacteria > Planctomycetota > Planctomycetia > Pirellulales > Pirellulaceae > K23-9. Next base: position 36,779 of record CAYUGI010000035.1, on the reverse strand, counting down.
TTCCGCCAGCGTGCTGACCATTAGAGTTTTGGCCAGTCCCGGCACGCCTTCAAGCAAACAATGGCCACGCGTAAAAATGGCGACCAACAGCTGTTCGATGGTGTCGCTTTGCCCCACAATGACTTTGCCCAACTCGCTCCGCATGGTCTGCTGATGTTCAGCGAATTCGCGAAGCACGTCGCCAATATTGCGACCACCGCTTGGTTTGGAAGGTGGGGGAGGAGGAGAACCGCTCATGGTCGAAAAGCAACACCGCATTGATGGCGAAAAGAATCGTTTGCTGTCACCGCATCATACGTTACAGCGACAAAATTCGCGAAAGGGGGCACACGCTTTCTTCGCATTGCTGGCGTTTTGGGCCGTCCTTTTTTGCCAAAGCAACACTGTTCGGGGCGAAGTCGATTCGGCGTCCGTGCAACGAGCGATTGATCGCGGAGTTACCTATCTTCGCAAGACGCAATCCGACCGTGGCGGTTGGGAAGAATTCAGCGGCCAATCATGCGGTGCGTCTTCGCTTTGCACACTTGCACTGCTGAATGCCGGCGTGTCACGTGAAGACGCCAATCTGATTCGTGCGATGCGTTACTTACGCGCGATCGAACCGCGCGAGACATATTCGCTTTCGCTGCAAACCTTGGTCTTCTGCCAGCTGGGCGCCGCGGGAGACTTGCCAAGAATTCGTCGCAATGTAGAGCTTTTGATTCGTGAGCAAGTGAAGGACGGAGCGACACGAAACCGCTCAGGAGCTTGGGGATATGGCGGAGACCGCGGGGGCGGCGACCCATCCAACACACAATTTGCATTGCTGGCTTTGGGTGCAGCGCAAGATCGCGGGATCGACGTGGACGCAGCGGTGTTTCAACGCTCGCTGAAATATTGGTTAACAAGACAAGGCAAAAGTGGCGGCTGGGGATACAGTGGCGGAACGTCACCGTCGGGCAGTATGACATGCGCCGGCATTGCGTCGGTACTGATCGCGCAAGGCCGGTTGTCGCTGGGAACCTCGCGAATCGATGGCGATGAAGTGAACTGCTGTGGCAAAAAGGACAGCGAAGGCGATCCCGTTCAGAAAGGCATTGATTGGCTGGCCAAGTCGTTTTCGGTGACCGTGAATCCAGGTGGGCATCTAGGGACGTACTTTTACTATCTGTATGCAATCGAACGAGTTGGCCGGCTCTCTGGACGGCGATTGATCGGCGATCACGATTGGTATCGCGAAGGTGCCCAAGAACTACTGAATCAACAGGACCAATTCCAGGGTTTTTGGGCGGGAGCCAGCTGGGAAGAAGACCGCAATATCGCGACTTCATTTGCACTGCTGTTTCTAAGCAAGGGCAAGCGGCAAGTCGTCATTGGCCAGCTACAGCACGGCACAAAACAAGATCATGATTGGCAACATCATCCCGACGCCTTGCGACAATTAGTTCGGCACGTAGAGCGACAGTGGGGACGTGATTTGACTTGGCAAACGATCCAAGCAGAACAAGCCACCGCGGCGGATCTTCTTCAGACACCTGTGTTGGTGATCAGCGGCAGCAAGGCGATTGCTTTCTCCGAAGAGACAAGCGAACGATTAAAACAGTACATTGACCAGGGCGGTACCATACTTTTCCAAGCGGAGGGGGGCGACGGCTGCGGCGACGCGTCGGCTTTTGTTAACAGTGCGAACCAAATTTGCCAGCAGTGGTTCGACGGTGCCGGGCTGGCAAAGCTCCCACCGACTCACCCTGTCTGGTTTGCTGAGCGAAGAGTCGATGTCGCTTCGCTCAGCAACGGGGCGCTGGGAAAAGATTTCTGGGTCTACGGCGTGCAAGCTTGTTGTCGCACGTCGGTGTTTTTTGTCCCACGATCACTTTCGTGTCGTTGGGAGCTAAGCGATGTGCTGCTACGCCGGACCGAGATCGCTCCCACCGCGAAATCACAAATTGAAACATCCGTTCGCATCGGCCAAAATATCATCGCCTACGCAACCGGCCGCGAGCTAAAAGACAAACTCGAAAAGCGGTTGCTGCTGGACAGTGGTCCGTCAATCAAATCGGACCGTGGCACGGTTCGGTTGGCGATGCTGGGTTTAGATGCTGGTGGCGAAGAAGCTCGCAGAGCACTCCCCAACGCGGCCGCTATTCTGCGTAAAAGATCTCTGCTGCGTATCTCGACCACCACCGAGGCGGTCGCGTTTGACGCCGATTCGCTTCGTGACGTCTTCGTTCTGTGGATTCATGGACGCACCGAGTTTGAACTAACCAACGCTCAACGCGAAACGCTGCGGAATTTTGTTGAAAACGACGGCGTGGTTGTCGGTAGTGCCATTTGCGGCAGCGAAGCGTTCAGCCAATCGTTTCGCGATGAAATGAAGCAAATTCTGCCGGATTCTCCGTTGCTACCGATGCCACCGGAGCACCCCGCATTTACAACGGCGTTCGATGGCGATGATGTTCGGCGTGTCACAATCCGAAAACCCGTCCGAGACGGCGGTGGTCAGAGTATCAATCGACGCCAGTCACACCCCGTTCTTGAATTCGCAAGCGTGGACGGCATCGCCAGTATTTTCTTCTCGCCGCTGGACCTGAGCTGTGCTCTGGAAAGCGCCAATTCGGTTCAGTGCCCCGGATATGACACTGAGACGGCCGCAAAAATCGTTGGAAATCTGGTTCTATTTGCTCTCCAGCAGTGAGCAACATACGATTTTGTGACTTGGCGGGCTGAAAACACCAGCTTTTTCCGTCAAAAACGAAACCATGCCGACCCGATATGGTTTCATCTTCTGTTGCGATGCTTGGTCGTGAAAATACGTAAATTCGGCGGCCTCAATTCTATTTTGCACCTTTTCGGAACGTAGTCAGATGAAGATTTCTAGAGTAGCGACAGGCTTGTTCGCTTTGGCTCTGTTGGCATTTGTCGCCAACGATGTGATGGCACAGCGCGGTGGCGGACGTCCCGGCGGTGATGGGGGACGACCCGGTGGTGGAGAAGGCGGACGCGGTGGTGGTGGTGGTGGATTTGGCGGCGGCCGTGGTGGCGGAGGAGGATTTGGCGGCGGACGCGGAGGCGGCGGAGGATTTGGCAATCGCGGAGGTGGCGGTGATCCATCAGTCGGGCTCCTACGAATCGAGGAAGTTCGCGAAGAAATCGAACTGATGCCCGATCAAGAAGAGGCACTGAAAAAGTTAAGTGAAAAACGGGAAGACCAGCCGCGTCCTGATTTTGACTGGCGTGATGCCAGCGAAGACGAACGAGCTGAGTTCTTCGAGAAAATGAGGAAGCAGCGCGAAGAAGCTGCCGAGAAAACTCGCGATCAACTGACGGAAATCCTGCTACCCGAACAGTCCGAACGACTGGACCAAATCGCTTTGCAGCAACGCGGCATGGGCGCGTTGATGGATGAGAAAGTCATCAAGGTTCTGAAAATCACTTCGGAGCAAACTGAAGAAATCAAGACAGTCAACGATGGGATGCGAGAGAAGATCGTCGCTCGCATGCGTGAGCTAGGCGGTGATCGAGACAAGATGCGTGAGGAGTTTGCGAAAGTTCGCAAGGAGATCGACGAAGAGACTTTGGCCGTCTTGACCTCCGATCAGAAAAAGAAGTTCGAGGAGATGAAAGGCAAGCCATTCGAGATGCCCGAGAGTGCCCGTGGCGGACGCGGCGGACCAGGTGGTGATCGAGGCGGTTTCGGCGGAGGTCGCGGTGGCCCAGGTGGTGATCGTGGTGGAGCCGGAGGTCGTGGTGGAGATCGCGGTGGACGCCCAGGTGGTGATCGCGGAGGCCGACCTGCGGTGGAAGGCGACGACGAATAAAAATTCGGAATTGCGACGAAGCGCTCCGTCGCTCCGATAGGGGTGAGCTTTCAATGAAAGCTCACCCCGTTTTTTATGCGCTAAGCCGCGGATCTTTTCCTTCGCTCATCGCCAACGATCGCAGACACGGTTCGGTCAGTCGCACCGCGATGCAGGTCAATCATTTGCTTGGCGGAACGCCCCAGTGAGTCTGCGGCTGGCGCATCGCCTAAGCAGCGACCTACAAAGGAAGCCAGCTCGGCCTCGGAAGCAACACGAATCGCCCCGCCCGAATCGATCAAACGGTCAGCTATCTCTGCAAAATTACGTGTATTTGGACCAAAGGAGACGGCACTCCCATACCCCGCTGGCTCCAGCATGTTTTGGCCGCCACGATCACCAAAACTGCCGCCTACCGTAGCGATATGGCTCACACCCCACCAATGCCGTAGCTCTCCTACTGTATCCACCAGAATCACAACGTCCTGATGCCATTGCTGATCGGCAAGCGATTCATCACCTGATCGCCGATGCACTTTCAGACCGGCTGATTCCACCAACTTCGCGACGGCATCGAATCGCTCCGGATGGCGTGGAACCAGAATGAGTCTCAGCTCTGTGTGGTCCTTTTTTAACGTTTGATACACGGATAGCGCCAGTGCTTCTTCACCCGACTGCGTGCTGCCAAACATCCACACCCGTTGCCAAGGATCGATGCCAGCCCACTGTTGTCGAGCGAGTACTTCAGGCGTTTCTCGACTAGTCGGTGCGTCATCAAACTTCAGTGATCCCGTGACGCAAACATTTTCCTTTGGAGTTCCACAAGCAATGAAACGCTTTGAACAGATGTCATCTTGGCAACCAACCCAGGTGAGTCGCCTGAACGTGGGCCGGGTGAGTAAACCGAATTTCTGGTAGCCAGCGGAACTCTTCTCACTTAGCCTCGCATTGATGACCATCACCGGAATCCCGAAAACCGAACAGGATCGGATCAGATTGGGCCAAAGCTCCAGTTCGGCAAGAATCAGCTGGCTGGGCGATAAGTTTCGAATCGTACGATTTACCGCCCAACTAAAATCCAGCGGACAGAAAAATACACGTTGCTGACCGAAGTGCTTCACCGCAACATCGTAGCCGGTGTCGGTCGACGTGCTAATCGCGATCGCGACTTCTGGATTCCGAGATCGCAACTGCTGGATAACACCCGGCAACAAATTGACCTCGCCCACACTAACCGCATGCAGCCAGATGCACTCGCTGGCATCACCCCGCAATTCATTGGCCCGCTGGACAGATAGCCCGAACAATTTTTCGCTTGCACCGCGCCGATATCGGCCGAACCGGACCATGCGATAGACAACCAGCGGAGACGCAAGCGTAAGCGCGAACAGATAAATCAGGTTAGCCAGCATAGGATTCCGTTCCCAATTGCGTTGTTACAACTTGCTCATTCGTTGGTGTACCGCCTTTAGGTCAACAAAGCTGATTTAAGACGTTTTTGGACTCTGCCGTTAACGCGTTCCCAATGGTACTGACCTGAACCCTGAATTCACCCTCCCGCGCCGCGGCAGGGCAAAAACCTACCGGCGAGAGCCAACGTTCCGCTCGATCATTTTCGCATATGACACGCCTTGTACTTCTTGCCGCTGCCGCAGGGGCAAGGGTCATTTCTTCCCACTCGCGGTGTTGTGTTGCGAATGGTTTCAACCGTCGTTTCGGTGCTCTGGTTGCTTGCTTCCGCAGCCGACTGCGCGTCGGTTTCCGATTCCATTTGGGTACGTGCGGCTGCGGATCGTGCATCTTCTTGCTTCGCTTCGCCATCGACCCATGTGCTGCGAATGAAGTCCTCGTTGAATGACTCCATGCGGAAGATCAAATCGGTCACACGTTCGCCGACTGACTCCCACATCGTATCGAACAAACGCATGCCTTCGCGTTTGTATTCAACCTTTGGATCCATCTGGGCATAGCCCTTAAGTCCAACACTGCTGCGAAGGTGATCCATCGTCAACAAGTGGTTCTTCCAAGCGTCATCGACAATATTTAGCAAAATCTGCCGTTCCATCCGACGCATTTCTGGGTGAAAGCGATCATCGACCGCGCCGTCCAGAGCCAACGCTAGCTCCGTACGATTCATCCGAGCGAGGTCTTCCTTCTGTGTCTTGTAATACAGTTCGTCGCCCAAGTACTCGGCCAATGACTCCAATTCGCCGTTCCCGCCACACGCAACTGCGGCAGTCGTGTCGGCGTCTGCAGAACCGAATACGCTCTGCAACTTTTCTTCGGCGACTTGGTACTTTGCTTCGGCAGCACCGCCTGTTTCGCGACTGAACTGAACCAACTGCGTTTTCAGCTCATCTCGCTTCAGACGAATATCGTCCACACTCATTTCAACATCGAAGCGGCGCTGAATCCAATCGACCATACCTTCACGGTCCAAAGCAACTTGTTCGCCTTGGCTCGCCGTGAATCGGGAGATGCCAGCAAGCACGGGGTACTCCGACTCTTTTGCCGTGTACTCGTCTTCGGCTCGTTTCATCAATGAATCGGAGACTTCACGCAAATCTTCTACGTCTCGGAATTCATCAGGCGTGATTTCGATACCGAACTTGTGCCGCATCCAGGCACACATCGTTTGCAGACCAAAGTCAGCGTCCAGAAACGGTTCGCCTTCGCTCAGATCCGCTTTCTTGATTTTATCGTGCGCCTTGACGATCAATTCCTGGTTTAGCTCTTCGCGATCCATTCGCTGAAGTTGATGCTCTTTGTAATTGGTATTCAGCGTTGTGTTAGACCAATTCACCAACGCCTTCCAATTCCATTCGTCTTCCATGCTCTCGGGAAGATTCTCTTCGATGATGTCATCGACAGTCACTTCGGCAGCACGCTCGGCTTGATCGCGAGCGTACACGTCGGCCATTTGAAGATCCATGTTCAAGAAATCGCGTGGCTCCAGCTTGCAATCCAGCTGTTTGCCTGCGTAAGTCGCGAACGTTTCGACCCCATAATTCGGATCCAAGAACGTCTCCACGTACTTTTCGATTTGGCCACGGATTAGCTCCAAGACCATCTTTCGCGAACTATGGCCATCCAACAGATTCTGACGGTATTGGTAGACACGCTTGCGTTGTTCGTCCATGACTTCGTCATAGTCCAGCAAGCTCTTGCGAATTTCGTAGTTGCGTTCTTCGACCTTCTTCTGTGCAGCGGCGATTCGGCGAGTCACCAACTTGGACTCAATCGCCTCGCCCTCTTTCATTCCCAACCGCTCCATCATGCTTTTGACAAAGTCGCCGGCAAAGATGCGCATCAGGTCGTCTTCGAGTGATAAGAAAAAACGGCTGCCACCCGGGTCACCTTGCCGACCACAACGCCCGCGAAGCTGCAAGTCGATTCGACGCGATTCATGTCGCTCGGTACCGACAACACAAAGGCCACCGATTTCGCGTACGACGACGCCTTCTTCACTCATCTTTTCGCGTTCGTCAATTTCTTTGACCAACGCGTTCCACTCGTCATCAGGCACTTCCAAACGCGTGGGATACTTGTGCTGCAATTGCGCCCAAGCCATCGTCTCAGGGTTTCCACCCAAGATAATGTCCGTGCCCCGACCGGCCATGTTCGTTGCAATCGTAACCGCGCCGATGCGTCCCGCTTGCGAGACAATGTCGGCTTCACGACCGTGTTGCTTCGCGTTCAGCACGGAGTGGGGAATGCCGCGGCGTTCCAGCAGTTCTGACAGCCGTTCGCTCTTTTCGATACTGACCGTACCGACCAATACAGGTCGTCCCGCTTTTTCAACGGCCTCGATCTTCGTTTGCGGAACGTGCTCAGGGATGCGTTGATCTTTCTCAACGATGACAATCTCGCTATCGGATTCGCTTTCGATCTTTCCCCAAATCTCGCTGCCATCTTTCAGCACCAAGACATCCCATTTGTGCTGACGTTCAACTTCGGCGGCAAGCGCCTTGAACTTGTCCTTTTCGGTCAGGTAGATCAGGTCAGGATGTTCAATCCGCTGCATCTCGCGGTTGGTCGGGATCGCGACAACATCGAGGTTATAGATTTTGCGAAACTCATTTGCTTCGGTCATCGCCGTACCGGTCATCCCGGAGAGCTTCTTGTACATCTTAAAAATGTTCTGCAGCGACGCGGTTGCAAATGTCTGCGTCTCTTGCTTGATCGGCACGCCTTCTTTCGCCTCAACGGCCTGGTGCAAACCATCACTCCACTGGCGACCATCCATCAAACGTCCGGTGAATTCATCAACGATGACCACTTGCCGATCTTTGACGACATAGTTCACGTCTTTCTTATAAAGAAAGTGAGCCTTTAACGAGTTGTCGATCAAATGCGGCCATTCCATGTTTCCTGCCGTATAAAAGCTCTCAACACCAGCCAGACGTTCGGCCGCACGCACCCCTTCATCGGTCAACGTGACGTTGTGTTGTTTTTCATCAACGGTGAAATGTTCTTCTTTCACCAGTTGCCGTGCGACACGATCGGCTTCGCTGTAGCGGCCTAAGTCCAAGTCAGCCGGTCCGCTGATAATCAAAGGCGTCCGCGCTTCATCGATCAGAATGTTGTCCACTTCGTCAATGATCGCGTAATTAAGCGGTCCTTGGCACTGTTGGGCTTCGCGTGGAAAACGATCGTCACTCTTAGCGGCCGGGCGCATGTTGTCGCGCAAGTAGTCAAAGCCGAATTCGTTGTTTGTTCCGTAAGTCAAATCACACTGGTACGCTTCTTGCTTCGCAGCGGTGGACATACCCGACTGAATCGCGTTGACCGTCAAACCAAGGTTCATGTACAGCGGAGCCATCCACTCCATGTCTCGACGGGCCAAGTAATCATTCACCGTGACGACGTGAACACCTTTACCCTCGAGCGCGTTTAGATAGGCAGGCAACGTCGCAACCAATGTCTTGCCTTCACCAGTGACCATCTCCGCGATGCCACCGCCATGCAGAACCATGCCTCCGACCAATTGAACGTCGTAGTGGCGCATGTTCAAGAAACGTTTGCCGCCCTCGCGACAAACGGCGAACGCATCCGGCAAAATGTCATCCAGTGATTCGCCGTCGCGCAAGCGTTTGCGGAGCACTTCGGTCTGACCACGAAGTTCATCGTCACTCATAGCAACGTACTTGGGCTCCAAGTCGTTGATGGCTCCAACGCGTGATCGCAGTCGCGCGACGTGACGTTCGTTGGCCGAGCCAAAAACGCGCGTTACCGCCCGGTCAAAGGATCCAAAGAGCCCGCCAAAAAGTAGGCCGACGATATCCCAGAGTCTTTCGAGAAATGACATGTTATGCAGTGGACGTACGAATTTCTTCGCACGCGTATTCGGTGTGAGTTCGGATGAACTGGAGGCTTGTGTTGATCTATTCGCAATCAGCGCCGCGGTATTGGCCAGGTAAGCGCCACCAAGCAGCGATGGGCCTTGCTGGCAACCGTTACGTTGCGATTCAGAAAACGCGAGCAGTGACGATTCACCCGGTATTTCTGACCATCACCAGAACTTGGCGTTGGCTCAAATTTCGAGGGTGGACACGTCCTTGCGCAGAGTCCCTAAATGATTCCAGGGATTAAGGTTACGTATTCTTCCAAGGGGGGTCAACTGCGTTTGAAAGCAGGCAGGCCCCCAGTTTTTTCGCCCGCAAAAACTAACACCTCATGGCTACGTAAACCGTTCACCAACAACGCTTTGAGTCGTGGTGCTTGTTGACGGCTATTTACCTGGCCGGACACTGTTGGCGTGATCCCAATCAGGAAGCACTTCTCGGGACGCAGTACCGTTCTTGCTGCTAGCAAGAAGTCGGGTGAACGATCGTGACCCGTTAATGAAGCGTACAAAGTCGTTTGCCCAATTCGACGCGTGTTTGCTTGCGCCTTAGGATAAGCGTCTTCAGCTTGTGTCGATGACCCGCTTCTCGACCTCCTCTTCAAGTTTTCGCCTGCTCCCGACTTTTCGCAATGCGATGCACCTTCTTTCTTCTCTTCTTTGCAGTAGTTCACACGGTCATGCCACCAGTTGGTATTGGCCAGGGCGGCGGATTGGGTGGTGGACTCGGCGGATTTGAACCCAGCGCTTCGTATCCCTCGGCGGAATATTACGGAGCCATGGAAATCTACCGGTCGGGCGATCTATCCAACGCAAACCGAGCGTTCGAAATCGCATTGGGTAGTACGCGCCGCGATATCAACGGACGTTGGATCGATTCGATTCCGGTTTTTGCCATGTTGGCCGAATGCCAATGGCATCTGGGGGATGTGGCCGCAGCACACCAACACATTGATTCTGCGTTTCAAGTTGCCGTTCGTTATCGCGGATGGCTTGCTCGTCCGGATTGGACGTCTGTAATCCAAGCTGGCGCCGCCACCAGCCGACCAGCCGGGCTTTGGCCAGAAGCAACAGCGGTCAATCGGCTGCCAATCAAGAATTCGTTGCAGTTCACGTCTGGCGAACGCGTGACCGAAGCAACCCTACAACGTGGTGGTGTGATTGAAGAACGCAACATCAAAGTCATTGACGTCGTCGAGGTCATGCGTGGTCTTGCGATTGCGTCGTATCGCAAACGCATGATCCTGGGCCCGCTTGCGCAGCAGGATCCACTGACAAGCGAACTACTTGATGCGACGAAGTACCCAAGGGAAGTTCAACTTCCCATCGCCCGCGCTCTGATGGGATCGATGCGTTCAGCAGAACGATTTTGCAATCACGACGACAAAACAAGCCTGGCCGATACGACGAAGTCCAGTGTTTTTAACAACGGCGTGCATCCGCTGACGCCACTTAGCTTACTGTGCCAAGCAACGATTCTGGCGGAAAGCGAGAAACCACTTTTGGCTGTTCCTGTCGCCGCACGCGTTGCCAATGTTGCTGCAAATCTGCGGCAATTTGAGTACGTCGGAGAGGCATTGCAACTTGCCGCTGGCTGCGTCGATGAAAGCCAAGCCGCTACGATTCGCAACGCTTCTTTTACGGCAGCAAAAGCGCTTCTGCTGAAGTCACGCTTGGCGGCAATGCACTGCATGATTGCGGGAGCCGACGCGGCCGTCACAGCGGGCGACCTGAATTCAGCTGACAAGATGCTGGCCGAAGCGCAAGTGATGGCAGGACGTCGCGACGTACTGCAGCCGCGACTGAATGCTTACGGCGCCTACGTCGCTGCACGTGTTGCCGCCGCACGCGGAGGCAGCATTGGCATTGGGCAACCCACCGAAGTCGATAAAGCGATCGGCTTGCTGAAGGACTTTGCGTTGAACCGAAAAAACCGCAACCGTCCGATCACGTCGATGCCACGGATCTACCAAATGCAATTGGTTGGCCGCAGCGTAGGTAGACAACTAGGAGGACAATCCTCCGAGCGGCTACTTGGTGTCTACAGCCAGGAACCGCCTTTGTCGCTTTGGCGACTCGATCCGGTCGATGCGCTTTCATCAACGATGGTAGACCGGACGCTTGCGTACACAGCACGATTGGAAATCGCGGTTGGCGGAACCAACAGACTGGACGTTCTCTCCCGAAGTGACGACCTGCTTAACTATCGCTTCAAACGGCGTTTGGCGTTGGGTGGCCGTCTGACCCAAGTCCGGTCACTGGTTCGCAGTGATGACTCGGTCATTGGCAAAGCTGCTGCGGATTTTCGGAACAAAGCACCCGCGAACGTTAAGAAACTCCGGCAAGCTGCGCTGGCCCCCGCAGCTGCTGGATTGGATGCGACGATCACGACGGCAAACCAAATGGAATCGCAGGCGACACAGATCGCGCTCAGCCGAATCGCTTTGCCGCAAACCATGCTCCCGTCCCTGCAGACCAAAACGGCCCTGGCACGACTGCCAAAAGGATCCGCATTGCTTTGTTTCGTTAGCGTCAACAATCGCCTGCATGGATCGCTGGCCCTGAACGGAAAAATTCAAACCTGGACCGTGGGCGGAACGAATCGCATCCCAGCTGAAATTGGCAAACTCCTTCGAAGCATCGGCGTGGGCAAGACGCGAGGCCAACGACTACCCGATGACAATTCTTGGCGGAAAGATGCCGTTACTTTGCGACGCCATCTCTTACCCGACGACACCACCGTGTCGGACGCCGACATCAAGCACCTCGTCATCGTGCCAGACGATGCGCTTTGGTATTTGCCGTTTGAGTTGTTGCCGATGGGCGACGAATCGTCTGATCTGATCGGTGACAAAATCAAAGTCCGTTACGCGGCGACACCCGGTTTGGCTTTCACGCCAACCGGTTCACCGGCAACCAGTCGAGTCGTCGGAGTCGCAGCGGACAAATTCTTTGCACCTCGCGACATCGAGCAGAATGAAGCGATGACGCAAAATTTGATCGACACGCTGGCCGAAGTAAAACGCTTGCCCCAGGAACTGAGCGTCCCGTCAAATCTATTGACAAACCAAGTCGGCCACCTGCTGGTAGCATCGCCTACCACACCCGATTTAGAAAACCCGTTTGCCACCGCTGTTGCCTCTTACGATCGCTCATTGGCCGAAGGCACACTGGCGGCCTGGATGCGTTTCCCTGCCAAGTTGCCCGCATCGGTGGTCTTGCCGGGATTTCGCACCACAGCCGATGCCAACAAACTGGCCAGCGGTGAAGAGCTGTTCCTGACTATCTGTGCTTTGCAGTCCGCGGGAGTTCAAAACGTCCTGGTTAGCCGCTGGATTGTCGGCGGCGAATCAACGGCGATCGCGCTTCGCGAGTTCATGCAGGAATTGCCTTTCTCCGGGATGCAAGCTTCGTGGACACGTGCAAGAGCGATGCTTCGGCGCAGTGAATTGAATCCTGCTGCGGAGCCGATGCTGACGAAAGCCGAGATGGATTTGTCAAACTTGACCGGAGACCAGCCTTTCTTTTGGGCCGGCTACTTGGTCGCCGCACCAATGAGCGAATCCGAACTCAACGCTCCAGGGATCGACGCGACGCAGAAAGATTGACGGAGAATGAAACTTGAAAGGCCGATTCAATCGGCAAGCTCCGGAAAGACGCCTTCGTCTAGATCCATGCGTTTGATGATCGCGCGCAGGCGGATTTGGAAATCGCTCTTATAATTAGCGACTTGCTGTTCGGTAAGCGCGCATTGTGCCGCCACATCCTTATTACCGACACCACGGACAAAGATCGATTCGATTACTTTCAGTTTCTTCCAGTCCCCATTCAACTTCCAGCGCTGAACCTGTTCGGCAATCGCATTTTGAATCGCCTCTGCTTCGATTCGTTTTCGTTCCACACTTCGAACAATCGTACTGGCGCCTCTCGCTACTCCTGGCGGTTCCATTTCGCCGCCGGCGGAACTGCTTCGACCGTGCATCTGAATCGCCGGCCTTCGTCCTTCACGCCGCAAGTGATCAGTCAACTTGTAGGCGCAGATCGAAAACAGATAACTCTCCAACGGTCGCGAACCATCGTAGTTGGGCAAACTAATCAAAAACCCCACAAACGCTTCCTGCACGATGTCTTCGCTCGACGCCCGATTGCGAATCCGGCTGTTCGTGTAGGCAAGCAAACGACCTTCATACCGATCAATCAAGGCTTGCCATGAGTCCGCATCACCCTCGCGGATGCTTTGAACCAAATAGGCGTCGGCGTCGGATGACATGAGGAATTCAGAATGGAAGGCGAAATGGGGAAGATGCGATTGAGCCGGAAGAAGCCACTATTCGCCCTTGGTCGAACAATCTTGGCAACTGACCGACACAATGCGTCAGACTCTACAAATCTAGCATTTTGCGATCAGGTTTTAGCGACTAACGAGGACGTCTCGATCAATTTCTTTACGTCCGTGTAAGACTTCTCTCCTGCCGCAACGCCTGCTTCGATAAGTGGATCGACGGCATGAAAGTCCTCGATTTGAAAATCTTGTGTTTCGGGAACCACAATCATATCACTATCCAACGCGTGCAGCTCACTGGAGTGCCGGCGGCCTAACTCCATCGTCCGTAACAAGGTAGACAGGTAGCCCGGCTTGCGAAGCGTTCCGTTTTTGCCTGCTGCGAAGTCCTTCGACAAAGTCGAACCGACATCGATCGAAATGACGTAGTCGCAACCTTCATCGCGAAGCACTGAAGCAGGCACGTTCATCAGTACGCCACCATCGACCAACATTTCTTGGCCGTGAATGATTGGGCTACCGAAAACGGGATGGTTGATACTCTGCAAAATTGCGTTGACCACATCTCCTTGCCGACGAATCAATTGAACGCCGCTAATCAAGTCCAAAGTAGTAATCGCGAGCGGTAAATCCAACTGCGAAAACGTGAGACGATCCATGTACCGCCGCAATTTTTTTTCAAAACGGCCACCGCGAAAACTGTGTAGCAAATGAGCGCGCCGAAGCACCGCTCGACTGGCAAATATCCAAGGAGGGATCATGTCGTCGCGAAAAAACTGCCCCACCGCCTGAGGAGTGTAGCCGGCTGAGATTGCCGCTCCAACGATGGCTCCCGCACTGGTACTGGCGATTGAATCAAACACGATCCCGTGCTCTGCAAAAACTTGTAGCACACCGACGTGCGCGATGCCGCGAGCGCCGCCCCCACCGAGCGCCAAACCAATCCTGACTCCCGATAGCTGCCGAACGAGTCGTGTCACGGATGCCGAATCGATTTTGGCTTCGTGTGCCTTTTGTTCGCTACCAAGCGTGAACTTCACCCGCAAAGCCCGAATCGATTCACCGCTCGGCAAACTGGGTGATGGATCCTCTGTATCACCGGCGTGAACAACCGCAACAATGGGCCGTCGGTGAGCAGGAATCGGATCGATGTACTGCTGCAAGGAATGGTTGTAATGATCGTCATCGCTGACCGCTGCAATGATTCGGTCGCACTCCTTCACCGCTGACGCCATCGACAGACTTCCATGAACCATCGCAACGGCCAATGAATTTTCACCTGCGTGCTTCGCGACGCTATGCGCTAATTCCGACAGCGGCACACGCTGAGCATCACGATCGAGCTCCTTAATGTCGAAGGGCAGCTCTTCATCGCTTACAACCAGCGGATGAACGATCATGCCTTGCTGGCGAAGTTGGCTCAACATCGCTGTGCCCAGCCCCCAGGCTTCGGGGACGCCGACCAAGATCGCCAACGAGTGGATGCCGCGTTTCGCCTTGCGCTTTTCGTTGGCGTACGCATTCATATTGGACAGCCGCCGCGTCAACGATCGACTGATGTTGTGCAATAGCTCAGGGTGTTTAGGAAGCAACCGCTGGTATCCTTCGCGCCGCAGCACCAACGTTTCCAAGTACGTTAGCGCAGAAACAGACGCGCTGCGCGGCTTGCCGGAAATCATCGACGCCTCGCCAAAGTGCTCGCCGGGCCCCATCACACTCAGCGTTCGTTCATTGGACACTGGCCCGTCGCCTGTCCAGACACGTACTTTCCCGGCGACGACCAAGAACAACTCGTCGCCTTCATCGCCCATTTTGACAATCGTGTCGCCTGCCTGAAAACTGCGACTCTCGAACGCATCAAGCACCTCTTGTAGCTCATCTCCAACGAGACCGACAAACAACGATCGTGTAATGGTTTCGTCCATGCAACATTCTTCTTTCGTCAAATACCGTTTGTGGTACGGACACAGGATCGCCGCGAATCGTAACACCAATGCGTAGAGCGAAATTACACCGTCGACGCCACAGCAACAAAACGAACTAGCCTGGGCCACCTTCACAGCAAGTTTCGCAGATTGTGTGGCATCGCGAACACTGCAGTTTGGCACGAATACTGACTAAATGCCCACCACAAACTGGACAGGCAGCCAGTGTGCTACAGGATTTTTCCTTGGTATTTCCACCTGCAGCTTCTTGCTCAACGAGCGTCGTCTCAGACAGCTCACGATTTTCATTCTGATTCGGATTTGTTGGATCAATCATCAAATTATTAAGGCAAGAGTCGGAATTTCGAGGCAGCAATTCGCGGCCGGCTACAGGATAAGCGCCAATCAGAACGCAAAGAAGCACAGAGCTCCTAGGGGCCCACTTCATTGCATACGTTTAAGGTTCTGGGACGCCGACACACGAAGCGAAATCGATTAGAATAATTGACATCAAGCCAACCTTTCCCCGCAAAACTATCGAAACAAAATGCCAAAATTCAATCGCCGTCAAGTGCTGACCGCTGGCGTCGCCGCAGGTGTAATGACTTCACTCCCGGCGCGTTCCCTTCGCGCAGCAAATCCGAACGGCGAAATCAATTTGGGTTTCATCAGTTGCGGTGGACGGGGCATGAAATTGATGGCTCAGTTTGACGAAGTCTCTGGAGTGAATATTGCCGGGCTCTGTGATGTCGATGAAAAACGCGTTGCGGCAGCGAAACAAAAGTACGCCAAGGCGGATACGTGGACCGACATGCGTGAGCTTTTGTCCAACGCAAATATTGATGCGGTGGTTGTTTCCACATGCAATCACTGGCACTGTCTGGCTGCAATCTGGGCAATGCAAGCTGGCAAACATGTCTACGTTGAAAAGCCGCTGTCACACAGCCAATGGGAAGGGAAGCAGACGGTTGCCGCGTCCCGCAAGTACGACCGTATTTGTCAGATCGGAACGCAACAACGAAGCGATCCGATGCAAGCTGAAATCAAACAGTTCCTGCACGAAGAGAAAGCTCTGGGCGCTATCAAGTCGGCCCGCGTCAACCGTTACGGCGTCCGTCCCTCAATCGGCAAGCGAGACAAGCCGTTGGAAATTGAGAAGAACATCGAGTACGACTTGTGGCTGGGTCCAGCTCAAGATGAGCCGATTTTTCGCAAGGCACTGCACTACGATTGGCACTGGGATTGGAACACGGGTTCGGGCGAAATGGGCAACTGGGGCGTTCACGTCTTGGACGACTGCCGAAACAACATTTTCCAAGACAGCGTTGCCTTACCCAAACGAATCTTTGGCGGCGGCGGTCGCGTCGGACTCGGCGATGCGGGCGAGACACCCAACGTTCACTTCTGTTATTTCGACACGGGATCCATCCCAGTCGTCATTGGCCTATCGAATTTACCGGCCAAACCGGGCGAAAAGAAAAGTCCTTCCCATCCCGGCCCCAGTAGTGGCTACGTTGCCTATTGCGAGGGCGGCCGTTTTGAAGGCCAGCGAGGTGGTGGTGCCGCGTACGACGCCGACGGCAAAAAGATCAAAACGTTTAAGGGTAATCGAGGCGACGTCGTTCACATGGCAAACTTTATCGATGCGGTACGCCAACATGATCGGTCAATTCAGAACGCAGAGATCGCGGTCGGAAATGATACGACGGGATGGTGCAACTTGGCAAACATCGCGGCACGCGCGGGCGGGAACTTTCGCTACGAAGATGCCAAAGCAGTTGACATTCCTGAGTGGAATTCGCTGCTAGCTGAAATGGAAACGCACCTTGGTGCCCACGGCATGAAATTGGACGGCGGCGAGATCAGTTTAAGCAGCGTGCTGGAACTCGATCCCGAGACCCAGGAATTCGTCGGCGAAAGTGCCGAAGACGGCAATAAATTCTTGAAGCGTGAGTATCGCAAAGGATACGAGGTACCGGAAATCGCGTAGCACTCCTCCATCAGGAGACCTGCTCTACAACGTTCCCTCTGCAGCCTGTCCACAGTTGGTTGCGTCGACACAACGTTCGATTTGAATCGTTGTGTGGCTGATATCGAACAGGTGATGAAGTTCGGCGGCTGTTTCCTTCAGCAAATCGTCTTCGTCACCTGCGTCGGGCTTCACTAAGTGTGCCGTCAAGGCAATTTCCGTCGTGCTCATTGCCCAAATGTGTAGATCATGCACTTCGGTCACGCCTGGGATGCTACCGAGAAAAACGCTGACATCGGACGGATCAATCTTGGCCGGCACACCCGCCATGGCCAAGTTGATTGATTCTTTGAATAGTCCCCATGTGCCGATCAAAATCACGGCAGCGATCACCAGGCTGGTTAGTGGGTCGATCCAAAACCATCCTGTTAGCGCGATCACAACGCCGGCGATCACGACACCCAGCGACAGCAATGCATCGGCTGCCATGTGCAAATAGGCACCACGAATATTCAAGTCATCTTCGCGACCTTTCACGAACAGCAGCGCGGTCGCCGTGTTGATGATCACTCCGACCAAAGCGACTGCAATGATAACGGGGGCGGCGACCTCGTCAGGGTTGGAGATCCTCCCGATGGCTTCCCATGTGATCCCGCCGATGGCCAACATTAACAACATGGCATTGAACAATGCGGCCAAGATGGTCGATCCACGCCAACCGTAAGTGCGTTTTGGACTGGGCGCAACTTTCGCCAATGCATAGCCACCCCACGCCATCAACAACCCCAGCACATCGCTGAGGTTGTGACCAGCGTCAGCGAGCAAAGCCAACGAGTTCGTCGCGAAACCGAATCCGGCTTCAACGATGACGAAAGCGACATTTAAAAAAATGCCGATTGCGAACGCGCGGCCGTAGCTGGCGGGCGCGGGATGATGAGCACACTGGTGCATTTTGCGAATCGATCCAAGGACGAAAGAGCTACTTGGAGTATAGCGTCCTAGGGAATCACTCGATTGACTTGATCGACATCCAAGTGATTGTGGTTCGCTGCCGAATCAGGCAGTCTCGCTTCCCATGGCCGACAATTTCGTTGAAGTGGACCATAGAAGAGCGGGCCTTTCGTGCGATCGTAATCGGTGTGCCAACCTTCATGATCGAAACAGTCCTGGTCAGGGTGTTCGTCCATGTCGACAATATGTGGCACTAACGCAATGATGATTTCTGACCGGGAACGCACAGCCTCGCGACGTTGGAACAGTTTCCCAACGTGCTTGACATCACCCAACCATGGCAGCTTGCGAATCACGGTACGATCCTCCTCTTGAATCAAGCCACCAATGACAACGCCTTGGTGATTGTTCAGCAACACCGATGTTTCTAACTCGCGTGTTTCAGCCTCGGGTGCCCCCGACGTCACATTGATCTCGCCACTGCTGACTTCTGGTTTGACCTGCATCAAAATTCGATCGTCATGGCTGATCGTGGGCGTCACGCTTAAGACGACTCCGGTATCGAAAAACTCAAAACTCTGAATCGTCGAACCGGACTGATTCTGAATCGCCGTCGAATACCCCAGTTGGTTTCCGACTTGAATGCGCGAACTTTGCCCGTTGACCACCATTAACTTCGGCGTTGCCAGTGTTTTTGCATCGGTGGTTGTCTCCAGTGCTTCAATAACAGAATTGACTCGGGACCCATCGATCTGCGCCCAAAACAACGGATTGCTGGTGCTTGCGGTCGCGTCGGCAAGGCCAAATCCCTGGACAGTTAAGTCACCTCGAACGAGTGCTTGTAAATCAACGCCATGAAACATGTTGTCTTTCAATTCGACTTCCAAAACATGAGCCTCGATCATGACTTGGCGCGGAGCCCGGTCCGCCTGCCGTAGATAGTCGGCGATTCTGGCAACAGATTCGGGTGTGTCCACCACCACAATGGCTTCGCGAGAGCGCAGATTGTCCGTCGAATCCATCTTCGTGACGTAAGCACTTCCCCCCGCCGAAACGAGGCCCTTGACCGCGGGCTCGACCGTTTCTGCGCGAGCGTAGTCCAACTGAAAGTGACGAACAATCCGGAGATCTTCTGGCAGGCTGTCCTCTGGATAGATGAAGATCGCTGAGCCATCAGCCTGGGCACGCAAATTGCAAAGTCGCAAAACACTTTGAAGCGTTTCATCAGGTGACAAGCCACTGATGTTGGCGGTCACCACGCCACTGACTTCAGGCGAAATCAGAATGTTCATTCCGTATCCGCGAGCGAGCATTTCTAGGACCGAACGCACGTCGGTGTTTTGCACATTAAGCGTGACATTCGCGTCGCCACTCACAGCAGGCATTTCTTTTTTGAATGGCCATTGTGCGATTCGCAATGCCTCGTCGGACTCGGCTGCGACCCCCGTTGCGACTTGTTCTTGCTCAGGGGACGCTTCACCAACGACCGCTGCAATGGAGCTGCCAACTTGATTGATAGCTGCGGTGTTGACAGTTGTCGCGGTCGAATCACCGCCGGTCTCTTTGCTCGGCTCGTTAAGAATTCTAGTCGGCTGACGCACTGGTGGATCGATTGCCTCGACTGCCAATTGCGTGGGCTGGCTTTTGGTGGGCTGGCTTTGGGTGGGCTGGCTTTTGGTAGGCTGGCTTTGGATCGCCGGTTTTGCGATGGCAACTTTGGTAGGAGTTGGCTGCCTTTGAATCGTTGGCTGAGGGCTCATTGTCGTTGCAGCACTAATTGCCGGAGCAGCAACGGGCTTGTTTGCCACGTGGACCGGCGGTTGCTTTCGCGGCGGCGCCACCGCTACGGCCGGTGATTTGACTTTGGCGGCAGTAACCGAAGCATCCACAACGGCGCGGGGAACCAAAGCAATATCTTCCTCGGTCGGCAAGTTTGTACTGAACTTCACTTTCGCAGAATAGTTCAACGCGTTTTCCTGCAGTTGCCTTGAAGCCATTTTGTTTTTCGGTGGCGAGACGGTGTTTACGATACGAGGCCTCACCTGCGTGCGATTCAAAGATTCCTTCGCCACTGCGACCGATTTGGAAAGTGCTCCTCCCGCGTTGGAGATTTGGTTGACCGGTACGAGGCTACCAATAGCAACGTTTACTTCCGACTCTTTGCGATCGCGATACGAAGTGGCCACCACGCCATTAGCAACCTCGGATTGGGAATCCGCAGCGGACTGTCGATCGGCGCTGACCAGCAATCGCATCAGCCCTGGCAAAGCACTGGTGCGAGCTTGATCCAAAGCCAATCGCTTGTCGCCCAACCGCTTCAAACCAACAGGCAAGGTGCGTTTATCAAGCTGCTGATAAGCGACCTGTGTGATCCACTTTGATACGGGCATGATTTCAAGTATTGGATCCACCATCATCGAATCGGGAACCATCGCAACACTGGGCGCCGACGCTACCGTTCCTACGGTCGCTTTCCCTTTCTTCGCAGTGCCTTGCTGCATCTGATCGCTGCTGGCCGGACTGTCGGTTGATTTCGATGCGATGCCTTGAGCAATCACCGCGTCGCAGCGAGCGATCAGTTCTGAACTAGCCGCCAAACGTAACATTTGGTCCATGCTGGAAGTCATCAGCTCACTGATGGCGTGCTGTTGCTGCATCTTATCAACGAAGTCTTCTTGACCATCGTGACTCGCCGTCACCACCGAATCCGATGCAGCTTGTCCACTAAGCGAAACCTCGGCACCTGTCGCAGTCAGTTCAAAGACAAGCGTACCAATCAACCAAGCCAAAGCAACACAAATGAACGCCCAGCGTTGGTTGGGCATAGTTTCTGACCTGCTACTGGTTGTGGTACCAGGAGCGGAAACAGAGACGGCAGAGTGAAGATTGTTTTGGATCATCGATGTTCTTCCGTGGTCACCGAGCGGCTTGCAAAAACCGGTCGTTGCAACTGTGGTATTCGATTCAGTACCGACCCAGGCTCCCAGACCAAATTCAGCTTGGTCCAGCCGAACGCAATCGTCGTGGTTCTACGGAACCGGGTCGTCGTATGGGGTAATTCGGTCCACCGGGTGGTCGCGGATAAGCCACAAGCGACGAAGAGTCCGAACCTAACAGTTCCAACGGGTCTTACTCCGCAGTACCACCAATAGCCGCAACACCCCAAGCGATCACGTGACCCAAACAGAGTCACCAACAGGCACAGTTTGACACGAGACACGTGTCGAAGAATGTGGCGTTAAAGTCCACCCAAAGCATCGCTGTACGCGCCAGCAATGTTCATCACCATTCGGAAAATAATGAAAATCAAAGCGCCAGCGACAGTCATCCAAACGATGCCTGACGCAAAACCCGAAATGGTCTTCAGGGCAATCTTTGCGCGTTCGTCATATTCTCGCGCGAGTCCCTCGGTAGACTCGGCATCCGTACCAGACAACTCAGCCATCTCAATTCGCGATAAGTATTCGTCTGGAAAAATGTCAGTCGCTTTCAACCCACCCGCTAAAGTCGCACCGCGATCACGAATTGCTATTTTCGCATCCTCTGTTCCGGCGCGATAGTAATCACTATCCGTGCTATCAAGAGCCAAAGCGATCGACCCAATGGGATCCAAACCTGAGTCAAGCGACAACGCCAACGTCCAGGAAAACCGAGCCAGCGTGATCGTCTGAATCGCTGGCCCAATCACTGGGATCATGTAAAAAAGTGGGATGATGTTTTGCGACCCACCAATATTGTTCTTAAAAACCCAGATCATCGCGCCAATGACCGACAAAAAACCACCGATGTAGGCCCAGAAAATCAGCACACCCCTGGGGCCACGCAGACCAAACCCCAGCATGTCCGTCATCTGGCCACCACCAGACGTGGTCAAGACACCCATGATCCAAATCAACAACGAAATCACGACGACGCCGCCAAACAGCTGTATGCCTGGCCAAATGATCGACGAGACAAAAGAACGCCGCAACTTTAATTGCTGGTCGTAGTTGTCCGCCAAGCTCAAAAGGGCTCGTTCGATTCTCCCAGTGGTCTCACCGACCCGCGTCATCGAAATCATTAACGGCGGGAAGAATTCCTCCCTGGATTTCATGATATTGCTCAGCTGCTCGCCCTGCTTCGCTCCGGCGTGCAGATACCGCATCGCTTCGCGTTGACGAGCCGGACCGTGCTTAGATTCGGTCTCCAGCACAGCCAAAAGATCCGCTCCGGCCTTCAAACTTGTTCCCAGTCGACGGCAGAAAGTGCCCGACGCAGCTAAGCCCATACGTTTTGAAAACACGCCGATTGTTACCTAGAGAGAATCTTGAAGAGCCAAAGCGGGGCTCGTTCACGAGCGACGCAATCACATCATTGTACTGCCAAAGATGCAATAGCAGCAATGAAACTGCGACGTTCCTGTTTCATTGCCAATCGGCGCCCAATCAGGCAGCGTGCTGATTCGCTGCCGAGTTGGTCTCGAGGGCCGAATGTGCCAGATAGGACGCGACGACTTCGTCTAGCTGAATCAGTTGCTCGCTAGCACTTTGAGATAGATCCAAGAAGATGACTTTTTGCTTTCCCAGAATGCACCACGTGGCAGCGGGGCCATCCAGTAGCTCACTGCGGACGCGAAAACCCATGCGTTTCACTTGAGCGATTCGCTCGTCAAGACGCTGAACAACATTGGACATCTTTAGTCCCTCCCCTGGTGAAAGACAAACGCTGGCAGACTGTCCCGCAAAGTCATCCGACTCTCCAAAGCAAACTCAAGCACTTCAAATTACCTAACCAGCCTGAGAGTCTTTTCTTTGACGTGGGCCCTTAAGGCAAGCTGTGCGGGAACCCATTACCGGCTTGTAGCAAAACGCGCCGCAACGTCGATACGTCAGTTGTTGGAGGTTGCGTTGTTTCGGCGAATGAATCGTCTTCACCGTGACCGCCGTTCTTGAACGCTTGTGCCCAACTCAATCGCCCCGTCGAAATCGAATATGCAATCTCAGCCAAGCGTTCCTCCGCAAAACAGTCCTAATCAGGCGGCATCGCCGATTTCCAATTTGCAGCCGGCCGCCGCAATCCAATCGGACACAACTCAAAAAGACCAGCAGGCATACATCGAGCATCTGCGAAACGAACTTCGCAAGATGCAGTCGCTTGCCGCATTGGGCGAACTGACCAGCACCGCGACGCACGAGTTCAACAACGTACTGATGACAGTCATCAACTACGCCAAGTTAGGAATTCGTAATCGAGACGACGCCAGTCGCGACAAAGCACTGAGCAAAATCCTGGAAGCGTCCGAGCGGGCAGCGAAAATCACCAGCACGATTTTGGCACAAGCTCGCAATCGCAGCGAGTCGATGGAGCCAACCAACTTGGAAGGCATCATTCGCGATGCAATGGTGTTGCTGGAACGCGAGATGCGCAAATACCGCGTCGCGGTAGAAATCGAAGTCGATCCCAGCACACCAAACGCCCTGGCAAGCGGAAACCAAATTCAGCGTGTCTTGCTAAACTTGCTTATCAACGCAAGACAAGCGATGGCCGAAGGCGGCACGATTCTGCTGCGTTTGAAGCCTAGCAGCGAAGCGGGCTACGTCGAACTGACCGTGCGTGATTCCGGCGAGGGCATCGAGCGAGACAAGTTGCCGCACATCTTCGATGCGTTCTATTCGACCAAAGATGGGCCGGATGAATCGGGCAAAGGCGGCACAGGCCTGGGCCTAGCCGCGTGCAAAGAAATCATTGACGCCCACGACGGTCGAATCCGAGTCGAAAGCTCCGTTGGCGTCGGCACTGCTTTCATCATCCGACTACCGGTCGCCGACGACGCCCAAGCGGCTGCTTAGGCGATTCTTGGCTGCGTGAATCGCAGTGGCTTCAACGGAGCGGCTTAGATAATATCTAGCAGCTCGACCTCGAAGACCAATACTTCGTTCGGTCCGATTGCTCCGCGGCTGCCGCGTTCGCCGTACGCCAAGTCCGACGGGATGTAGAGCATCCACTTGTCGCCGACCTTCATTTTTTGCAGTGCCATCTGCCATCCCTTGATGACTTGGTCAACGCGAAATTCGGCTGGCTTGCCACGTTTGACACTGCTGTCAAATTCGGTGCCGTTGGTGAGTGTACCGGTGTAGTGAACCTTCACGGTGTCCGTCGCAGCAGGCGAGCCACCTTTGCCAGCTTTCAGAACTTTGTACTGAACTCCGCCTTCAAGCACTTTGATGCCTTCTTTTTTCCCGTTCTCCTTGAGCCACAGAGCGCCCTTTTCTTTATTGACAGCGAGTATCTCGTCTTGCCGTTTCTTGAGAAGTGTCTCGATATCAGATTGCACTTTCTGCAGCTCTTCTGCACTTAGCGCGGGGCCTAACTTTTCCAAGCCGTCCGAAACGCCAGCAAGTAGTGACTCTAGATCGAAGTCGCCCTTAGTGAATCCGTTTTGAGCCATGTTTTGGCCAACTGAAATTCCCAAGAAGTAACCCATTGGGTCTTTCTCGGCCGCCGCTTTGTTCGCTTCTTTGTCCTGGCCCATTGCCTGTTCTGCTGTGAGGGAAAGTGAGACGAGAACAAGAGTCGCGCCCAAGATTCGTAAAGACATCAATCGTGTTTCCTAAATTAGTAGCTAAGTAAGCTGCCATGCATTGAAATCCGCCGGTTCGCCGACGCGATCCGCAACAGGAAAGGATAGCAGTCAACCAGATTTCCATCACGGGCCAGTCTGCGAAACCAAAGAAGTTCTGGCGAATCTGTTCGCGACAGAAACGCCGCACTGGGAAGATAAACATCCGTGATTGGAGTTCACTGGTCGGCTTAGGTGTGACAGAGCGTGAATATTGACGCCGTAAAACCTATGCTTTTAACAGAGCCGCGGCGGCAGCTAGCGCCAGCACGATTCCTGCGATAACCAATAGCCTTGTTGAAGAGACGGCCTGCTGTGGCGCCCCTAAATGGGGATTGCGGATTCTATCGACCAGGATCTGACGACTTGGTCGACGCGGTCGTTCCGAGCTTTGCGGAGCACTGTGATTCTGTGAAGCACTGTGATTCTGTGAAGTGCTGGAGTTTTGCGTATCGCTGGCCGGATTCTCCTTGACACTTTGATTGACTGTCGGTTCACTCTGAATTTCGAGGAGCTTTGCCTGCACTTGCCGTGCGTTGAAAGGCCTGTCTTCGGGCGACTTGCTAACCAACTTGTCGATCAGCCCATCAAGAGCTTCGGGAACATCGCGACGAAAATCTCGCACATGCGGCGGAAGCTCATTGAGATGCTGATCGTATAACTCGCGAAAATCCGCTCCGCGAAACAGTTTCCGGCACGTCAGCATCTCGAACAAACAACACCCCAACGCATACAAATCTGCTTTCTGCGATAAGGTTGACTCGCCGCGAATTTGCTCGGGAGCCATGTACGCATAAGTCCCGACTGTCTTGCCTTTTTCGGTCAAGTCTTCGCGGGTCAAGTCACGCGCGATTCCGAAGTCCCCCAACTTCAAGTCGCCATCTCGAGTGAGAAAGAAATTCCCTGGCTTGAGGTCTCGATGAATCACGCCATTGTTGTGCGCACACTGCAGGGCGCTACAAAGTTGAATTCCCAGATCAACCACCGCAGGCCACGGCAGCGCCCCGCCTGAATCAAGCAACGATTTGACAGTGCCACCCTGCACTAGCTCCATGCTGTAGTACAGATCCGTACGCCCCGAACTGGAGCCTTTAAAACCGATGATATTGGGATGTCGCAGCCGTCGGAGAATCTCGATTTCGCGCCGAAAAAGACCGCGAATCTCTGGATCGTCTGCTGCCTGCGCGTTGAGCTTTTTCAGCGCCACGACTTCGCCGGATTCGCGATCAGTCGCTAGAAAAATTGCTCCTGCGGCGCCCGTCCCGATCAGCTCACCCAGTTCATATCGCTGGATTAATTCGGTCGCCATAAAATCGGATGCCTGTTGGCCAAACAAGTCCTCGGAAGTGCCACAGCAATAGCTTACTCGATCGATGAGGAGAACGTCGAACGCGTTGAGACGCGGTAGCGCAAAAAAGAAAGCGTTCCGGATTACCCGAAACGCTTCTCGTTCAATTCGATACTAGCAACGGACACTAAGCGCCGGCGATTTCTTCGATTCGCACTCGCGTGTGCTTCTGACGGTGACCGATCCGCGATTTGCTGTGCTTGCGGCGACGGAATTTCTGGACGTAGATTTTCTTGTCCTGCTGAACGCCCAGCACCGAAGCCTTCACAGAGGCTCCCGCAACCGTGGGGGCACCCAAAGTCATTCCACTGTCACTGCTGACAGCCAAAACTTTCTCGAACGAAATGCTCTCGCCAGCTTCGATATCGCGGAAATCGACATCGACTTCCATTCCGGGCTCAACACGGTACTGACGACCACCGTCGACGATGATGGCATACATAGCTTTGACTCACAAATATGTTCGTTTGGGAACGCTGAAATTAGCGTTTTTTCTTTCTTTCGAGCGGCATAGCTTAGCGACCTCTGCTTCGCTCGGATAGGCCTAAGATGGCGGTTCTGGGGAGTGATTTGGGCCAGAAGAGAAGCACGATCCGAGAGGCGATTTCCGCTCAGACCCGGGCAAATCACGGCCACTGTGGCTCGCGACCCTCAACGAACGCCTTTATCCCTTCGGCTGCCGACGCCGTTGTACAGGCAGTTGCACTGTCTGCCGCAGCGGCCGTCAACTGCGAAAAGAGTCTCTCCCCGACACCTTCGTTAAGCAATCGTTTGTTCGCCTGAATCGCCTCCAGTGGGCCTCCGCTACACCGAATCGCCAAAGCGTTGGCGGCAACCCAGATTTGGTCACTTTGCACGGGTGTATCGCAAATCCCCATTTTCGCGGCGTCGCTGGCATCAATCGAATCGCCGCTCAGAGCAAGCCTCGCGGCCACGGCCCCGCCGAAACGAAAGGCAAGCAGCGTTGTCGTTGCACCACCCACCAAACCAAGATTGACGGCATTGGCTGTCAATTTCGCTCGATCCGAAAGCACCATCATGTCGCAAGCCAGCGAAAGGGCTAGTCCCGCCCCCACGGCAGCGCCGTCAATCGCGGCAACGACAATCTTAGGACATCGCAACATTTGCTCCAGCAGTTCGGTGAATTGTCGCCATGTCGCAAACCACTGCGCCAACGACTCCTGCTGAGGCATTTCTGCGATACCTGCCAGCACCTTCAGGTCGATTCCAGAACAGAAATCGTTTCCTGCTCCGGTCAACACGACGGCTTTGACTCGTTTCTCCTGATGAACATCCGAGAAAGCGGTTTGCAATTCCCCCACCACATTGGGATCAAGCGCATTGCGGGAGTCGGGTCGTTGGATTGTGATGGTCGCCACGTTTTCGTGGACTTTGACACCGACGTACTGCATGGGACGAAAGCTGCTTTGGCGAATGGACCAGTGAGTCGCAGCTTGTATGATGCGCGATAAGAGCTCGGCACGCCAGTTTTGCCGAAGAAAGGCAAATGGAAAACGAAGGCTCGACGCATGCGCTGGAGCAGCTAAATAAAGATCCGCTAAACAGAAGATCTACTCAGAACGGTTTCGCAAAAGGCTCGCCTCAGCTTTCGGCATTCATTTCTTTCAGCGATTTGCCCAGTCGCTTGCGACCACCACCACGCGTTTTCTTTTTGGCTGTCTTTCCGGATTCATCTCCGACCTGCAGCAGGGCGGCGACATTGGGATGAATTTCCTCATCGTCAGACGGCAAGCCAATTTGCTCCACGGCGTCGCTAAATCCCAGAAGCACAGACCGGCGGACGCTGTCGCGGACCCACTCAAATAGATTCATGTTAGCGTTCATTTCGACCCTCGACGTTCTGCTTAGGTAGCGGCTAGGTAGACACCCCGGCGGTTCCGCCCAATGCCTCGGATGCTTGTAGCCCGACAAAGGAACCTGAGTCCAGAGCAGTCGAAAATTCACACCAGATCGTTGCCAAAAACCTGTGTTTCACGGCGAAGAAGCATCGCCCTGCCAGGGAGAGTCTTCGACCCAATGAAATTCGCCGTAAGCCTGCAACTCGACGGCATCCTGCCGCTGGCCTGCGCGAATCGCCAACATCGGCCCCAGAGCATCTCCATCACAAGGATTGGCTGATGAAGTTTCAAGCAAGGTGTTCATTGCTGTTTTCATCGCTTGGGAACCGGCGACGAAGTAACCCGTGCAACTGGCGTCTGCGTCGGCTGCTGATGACGACAACACCGTCAACGAAAGCAAGTCGCCGGCAGGATAGCCAGTGCGTGGATCAATGACGTGCCCGTAGCGACGCCCCTGATGATGAAAAAACTGCTTGCCACTTCCGCTGGTTCCCAACGATCCATTACGAAGCCAAATCCCGGCGACACGGCGACGCGGCTTCGTCGGATGCGAAATACCGACGGCCCAACCCAATTCGCTACCTGGCGATTGATCACCTCGCGCGATAATGCTGCTTTGCCCGCCGTGCACCAAAAAATTCTCGACACCTCGTTCGATCAACGTGCTTGCCAACTGGTCCAGTGCGTAGCCTTTGCCAATTCCGCCCAAATTGATCGCCATGCCTTCGACAGAAAATGACACGGTACGATTTGATTCGTCCAATACCATCTTTTGGTATCCCGATCTCTCGCGTGCCAAAGAAATCTCTTCGTCATCGGGTTTCTTGCCAGTTCGTTTGGTGAACCCCCAAACGTCTACCAACGGCCCCGCCGTGATGTCGAAGGCGCCATTCGTCTTTTCGCTCCAGTACACCGCTCGCTTCAGAATGCCAAAAACTTCGGGTGAAACCTCCACCG
The DNA here is from genome assembly GCA_964444105.1 of uncultured Pirellulaceae bacterium. Taxonomy (GTDB): domain Bacteria; phylum Planctomycetota; class Planctomycetia; order Pirellulales; family Pirellulaceae; genus K23-9. The sequence goes on along the minus strand of CAYUGI010000035.1, from coordinate 7,770 downwards.
GTTCGTCGGCCGCTCGGCGGTTGATTTGTGATACTTCGCTTTCGTCCCGGTACACAGTCAAGCGTGATTCGATGCCATCAAGCATTTCCAGGGCTTCTAAAACGGCATCGGAGGCCTCCGCATTGCAAGCTGGCAGCAGGACAGCAAACTCTGTCGCCATTGCTTGATGGGTCAACGTCGTTAGCAATCCGGGATCCATTTCGCTGCGGCTTCCTAACGAGTCACGCTGATGTGGTCAGCGTCAGTGAATTACCCAAATCCGCTGCCAAGGGTGTTATAGACCCCAAACTGGTCGATCAAGCATCCAATTGCCAGCCCAACCCGTTCAGAATCAGCCGAACCCGCTGGCCAGTCAATCGGTCTTGAAAATTGGTTCTGACAATTGGTCCCAAACCTAATCCGAGTAACTGTTTAGAGAGTGGGTTGCATTCCCGCGAGTGATTCTGCACAATCTGCCCTCCAGAGAACGAATATCCGAGCAAAACTTGATTCGGAAACTCGCTCTCAGCAGGTCAGTTGCCGATGAAAGATCTTGTTCTTGCATTGGTTGGACCAACGGAAACGGAGCGGTGGCTGAGTGGTCGAAAGCGCCGGATTGCTAATTCGGTGAAGGGGTCAAACCCTTCCGCAGGTTCAAATCCTGTCCGCTCCGCTCGAAAGAGACGCAGGCTGAAAAGCAGACAAGAGACACAACTGGAATGAACGTGAGGACTGAGCCTTACGTTATAGCTCGATGGCAGTGATGCCAGATCGCCGAAAAAGTTCTAGTCCCATGTTCGGCATTCATGTCGAAAAGATGAGGGCGTAGCTCAGTTGGTAGAGCATTCGACTTTTAATCGAATGGTCCAGGGTTCGAGTCCCTGCGCCCTCACTTGTCTCGGCCTCAACTGCCCACGAGCGGTTCCATTTCTGAAATCGCCTCCCGCAGCGTTGCGACATCTAAACTCTTGGCGATGGCACTGGCGATCAGTTGCTTGGTCGTTGGATTGCTGCTGATGCCGATCGGCCATGGCGGTAGATGGCTAAGTGCATTGGGCGACATGGTTCACACGCCGCTGTTTTGCTGTGTGACAATTGGCGCTCTGTTCTTTCTCCAGAGGCTGTCCCACGCAGAAAACGATCGACGCCAGATTTTCCTTCGATGCCTCGTCGTGGCCGCGGTGCTTTTCTTGTTCGGTGTGTGCATGGAATTTGCTCAGCAATGGTTCGGACGCACCGGTGACATTCATGATGCGTTCGCCAATGGCGTGGGCATCTTGATCGGCGTGATTGCCTATCTTTGGTTTTGGCGGGACACCGTCTGCGGCGAAAACTGTAGCGGACACCAGTATTTCAAACCAATCTTGATCGGAGTTTCGATGGTCGCGTTGGCCGCTGCGTGGTGGAGACCAGCTGTGACACTGATCGACGAACGAAAAATGCGAAACGAGTTTCCAGTCCTTTGCGACTTCGACTCCAACATCGAACTGACCCGCTGGTTTTATCGGGAAAGCTCGGGGGAAATCACCCGCCAAACCGATAGTGACGATTCGCCGGCGATGCGATTTACGTTGCCCAAAGATTTCTCCAGCGTGACGCTCGTTGCGATGAATCCCGATTGGTCTCAGATGGAAACCTTGGAACTGGATCTGCTACTGCCAGCGGACCAAGCAACCCAAAATGTCCGCGTTTTACTTAGCGTCGTCGATCAGCACCACGAAAACTATGAGACCGACCTCTTCGAAAAAGCATGGGAGTTGCGCCGAGGCAAACCCGCTCATATCGTGCTCCATCGAGATGAAATCGTGGCGGGTCCCCGAGATCGCCAATTAGATCTTTCTCAAGTGCAGTACTTCACGATCGGCCTGGCTGACCGCTCCGCGCCGGTCCAATTGGCAATCGATGGCGTTAAACTGACGCTCCGGAGCGAAGGCTAAACGGCATCCGCTCAATACGGCAAATTCGTTAGACTCTCTGGCTCACATCCTGCCGATTTAAACTGCGACGCCATTATCGCTCGTATGGAAACAACATGAAACGCTCTACGATCCTTTTTGTTCTCGCATTTCTAACGTGCCTAGTCGTTGGTCCAACAGCCATGGCTGCTGGCGTTGCACCGACCGGCAACGCCAGTGGATCTGGCAATACCGCAGACCTGGCGATGTGTGTTATTTATGCCGCGATCGCGCTTTTGTTTTCTTCGCTTTGTTCAGTCGCCGAAGCGGTCCTGCTAAGCGTGTCTCCTTCTTACGTCGCCAACTTGGAAAAAAGTGGCAGCAAGGATGCGAAGCGGATTCAGCACGTCAAGTCGAACGTTGATCGCTCCCTCGCCGCCATCTTAACGCTCAACACGATTGCCCATACGATCGGTTCCGGCGGCGCGGGTGCCTACGCGGCCAAGTACTGGGGCGATGGCGCGGTCGGCATTGCCATGATCGTTCTGACACTCTTGATTCTGTTCGTCAGTGAGATCATCCCCAAAACCATCGGAGCACTTTACTGGCGCGGACTTGCTCCGCTGACCGCGCGGTTCATTCAATTTCTAAACTTCGTGCTTTACCCATTCATCTTTGTCTCGGAGTTAATTACGCGTTGGCTTACGGGCGGGCACAGTCACCATGCTTTTAACCGCGACGAATTCGCTGCCATGGCCGAGATCGGTGCGGCGGGCGGGCATCTGGATGAAAAGGAATCGCGAATCCTGCGCAACCTGTTTCAATTCCCAGAACTGTGCGCCGAAGACATCATGACCCCCAGCACAGTGGTGTTCGCTTTGCAACAAGATCTGACTTCAAGACAAGTCCTGGAAAAGCACGAGAATATTTTCTTCTCCCGCATTCCTGTCTTCGCTGAAAATCGCGATCAGATAAAGGGCTTCGTACTGAAATCGGATCTGTTGATCGATGACATACGCAATGGTGGAACGACTGCGTTGAAAGACTTCCCAGTACGCGAATTGCGAGGCGTACTCGATTCGACTCGCTTGAGCACTGTGCTGGAAAACTTGCTGGACAACCGCGAACACATCCTGCTGGTTGTGGATAAGTACGGTGGAATGGAAGGCGTCGTGACTTTGGAAGACGTCGTCGAAACGCTGATTGGCATCGAGATCGTCGATGAAGCAGACAATGCGGTAGACATGCGCAAAGTGGCCCGCGAAAAATGGACCCGACGCATGAAGAGTCTTGGGCTGGACGTGGAAAGCCAAATGGCTAGCCCGACAGAGAACGAGCCCAGCGTGGCAAACGAGCCCAGCGTGGCAAACGAGCCCAGCGTGGCAAACGGGCCGAGCGTGGCAAACGGGCCGAGCGTGGCAAACGGGCCCAGCTTAGCGAACGGGCCCGAAACTCCATCAGAACCGAAAAACCCTGAATAGTTCTTGTCTCTAAACGCTCGTCATCACTGCGATGAGCTCACGGCAAAAATCTGGCAAATCGTCTGGACGCCGACTGCAAATGTGGTGGCCATCAACCACCACGGGTGCGTCTTCGTAGATCGCGCCAGCATTCACCAAGTCATCTTTAATTCCGGGCGATCCTGTCACGCGAACGCCATCGTAGACGCCGGCCGAAATTGGAATCCAGCCGCCGTGACAGATGGCAGCGATTGGTTTCTTTGACTGATCGAAAGCGCGGACTAAGTCCAGTACTACTTCGTCGCGACGAAGCTTGTCGGGCATGAATCCACCTGGAACCACCAGAGCATCAAAGTCCGCTTCAAGCATGTCATCGATAGCAGCGTCGCTAGTACACGGGTAGCCGTGCTTGCCGTTGTAATGCGTGCTTGCCTTAGGTCCCGCGACGACAACGGTCGCACCCGCCTCTTCGAGACGCAGTTTGGGATACCAAAGCTCTAAATCCTCGTAGATCTCGCCTACAAGGATCAAGACTTTACGATTCGACAGCGGAAGGTCAGCGTGAGTCATAGGTTCTTTCCAAGTCGATGCTAGATCGCGTCGTTGCCGCGTTCGCCCGTTCTAATTCGGACACAGTCGTCCATCGGTAAAACGAAGATCTTCCCATCTCCGATCTCACCATTTTCGCCGGATCGCCCACCTTCCAAAACAGCTTGCACGGTTGGCTGCACGAACTCTTCGTTTACAGCGATTTGCAATTGCACCTTCCGAAGCAAATTGACCGAAAACTCGTGCCCCCGATACATGCCTTTGTTGCCCTTCTGCCGACCAAATCCCTGGCAATCCACGACCGTCAAGCGGTGCACGTCCACTTCGGTCAGTGCTTTCTTCACTGCATCCAGCTTCGACGGCTGAATGATGGCGATGATTAACTTCATGATCGCAGAGTTGGCACAGACAAGTAGGGGACTGATCGCGGACGAACCAAAAGTAAAACGTGGACTCCTGGAACATGCAAGGCACCGAACTTGCGATAACAAACTTGCAGCATTGTGTGCCGGTTGTTCTCCAGCGGAACACCTGTCAGCCAGAACGGCCGACCTCAGCAGAAAAGAAACCCCGGCTCGAGAGGGCGAGGCGGACGCCAACCCGAGCCATGCGGGGAATCTTCCGGCCCAATGAAGGGCCAAGAAGTCAGGGTGTGTAAAAAAACAAACCCACCAGGTGCTCCACTACCGCGAGAAGGCGGCTCGCGCGATAGTGGAGCAATGGCAGGTAGGTCTGTTGTTC
>CAYUGI010000035.1:0-3046 GCA_964444105.1 uncultured Pirellulaceae bacterium | reverse complement strand
ATCAAGATTCACCCTTTGCCATCTACGAAAAACGACCGCCAGTCATTTTCAGACGAGCGGTCGCGCGGGAATCGTGAACTTTGAAACCTGAAGGCCGTGAGTTTGAAGGCCGTGAGTTTGAAGCCTGAAGGCCGTGGGCCATCGAGTGCGGGATCGCTCTAGAACGTAAAGATCGTATCGATACCAAACGTCGTTTGACTGTCGTCAGCGTCTTCTAGGATTGCATAGTCGGCTTGAGCCAACGCATCCAAGTTTCCGTCGATCCAGTCCCAGCGGATTTCGGGACGAACGATGACGTTGGAATGGGGCTTGTAATTGAGGCCCAGCGTCAGTGCTGTGACATCGAAATCACCTTGAGCCACATTGGCGAGGCCTGCTGTCGCGTTGTCGCCATAGAATCCTTGGCTATCCGCTCCGACATTCCACCACTCGTAACGAGCCCCCAAAGACAAGCAATCGTTGACGGTGTAGATCAGATAGTTGTTGATGCCGATCGTATCACGAACCGTCTCGCCAGCGTTGTTCTCAGTATCCAGCAAATCACTTTGCATGATGTACTGCAACGAGTCGCTGAGGGCCAAGTCTGCCACGATCGAGTGCATATAGCCTTTTTCGAGTGTTCCGTTAGGACTATCTGCAAAGCGCCCACCCGTTGAAGCGTAGGTCAACGACAGGTTGTCGGTCAATGAAACGGAAACACCACCGAGGAACGAATCACCATTGTCCTCAAAACCACTGTCCCAGCCCAACGTGTAACCACCGTAAAATGTCAGGTCATCACTGGCAGTCAGTGTGGCAAGCACTCCGGTGTGAGTGAACGGCTCGCTGTTGTACATCGTATAAGCGTGTGAGTAGAAGAAGTTATCCGGAGCGGTAACGACTTCCCATCCGATGATGGTAAAAAAGTGGCCAGCTTTGACAGACAGATTTCCGTAGGCTGCTTCCATGTACAACTGTGGCATGGCACTGCCGTAGATGCCATGGTCCCAGTCATTGTCCCAGTGATTGTTGTCGATCCCAAACGCCTGCGTGTCTTGAGCATCGACGCCGTAGACGTAATCGATTCGTCCACCCAAACCGAGGCCACATGACCCATCGGCTTCTTTCTCGGCATACAACCAAGCTTGATGGACATTGACTCGATCAGAGTGTGAATTGAACAGCGGCAAATTCTTGGAGTGATACCCAACCTGAAGCCAGCCGCCAGCGGACAGACCACAGGTCTCGCCAAAGAGCGAAAAGGGTTCGCCTAGGTTGCAACTACCGCACCCCAGTCCAAGCGGGCAACCACCGCCGCAGCCGCCACCCATACCGCAGCCGCCAGAGGCACAACCACCTCCACCGATTCCACAGCTTGGCCGGCCCATATCACAGCCGCAGGAAGGCTGCATGCCCATGTCGCAACCACAACTGGGTTGGCTCGCTGGCATCGCACATCCTGGATCGGTGCAACCTGCAACGCCACAACTGGGCTCTTGGCATCCGATTTCACAGCCACAGCCTGGGTCGTCCATACCACATGCTGGCTGACCAACCGTGTTCATGTCACAACCACCGCTTGGTGCCTCGGCACAACAGCTCACTTGGGCAATGGGCTGCAGCTGTTGATGAAATTGCTGTTGAACTTGCGGAGCGAAATGCTCGCGAGCGTGATACCGGTTTTGTGCGTTGGCTACCGAAACGGTGCCCAGGCATAAAGCGGCTCCCAAACAAGTAAGGGCGAACTTTTGAAAGGTCATCGTCTTGTGGACTCCCATCGATGGCGAGTAGTTCTCGGCACGACACCGCATAGCGTCTTCGAGAACAGTGTTGGATTGAAATTGCTTGCAATTGCTTCACAGCACTCGCCGCCATCTTGCTCAGCCGAGCATTTGGTGCCTGAACATCAATTGCAGTAACAGCTATCGGGCCATCCAATCCGAAACATCCACACAACATGCACAACCCGCAGAGTCGATTTGACCGAAACAACCCTCACCCTGTTAAACCTTACCGATTAGGAGAACTCTGCGATGAGAACACGAAAAAACCCCCTTTGCTACCATTGGTGGCAAAGAGGGTTTTGAGTCGTTTCGTCTTTCCCGGACGAACGTTTTAGCTTCGTCTCACTTTAGAAAGTGAAGATCGTATCAACGCCGAACGTGGTTTGGTCGTCGCCGTCTTCCAAGCCAGTGATCTGGTCATCATCCCAGTCCCAGCGGATTTCAGGCCGAACGATGACGTTGGCGTGGGGACGATGATTTACACCCAAAGTCAAAGCGTAGACATCGCTGTCTCCAGCTCCTAGAGCTTCAGCGTTCCACCACTCAAAGCGTGCTCCAACACCCCAACAGTCGTTGATCGTCTTGATCAGGTACTGATTGATGCCGAAAGTTTCGCGACCAGCGATGCTGCCACCCGGGCCTTCGAAGTCGGTGCTTAGCAAGTCCGACTGGAAGACATACTGCAAGCTGTCAGTTAAAGCAACGTCAGCAACAATCGAGTGCATGTAGCCGTTTTCTTCCACTCCAGTGTTTCCACCGACAAAGTCGTCCGCGAAGGTGCCGATCGAAGTTGCGTAGATCAAAGTCAGCTTGTCAGTCAGACCCAACGAGAATCCACCAAGGAATGCGTCGCCGTTGTCTTTAAAACCGCTGTCCCAACCCAACGTGTATCCACCCCAAACCGTAAGGTCATCGCTAGCGTTGTAAGTTGCCAATGCACCGGTGTGGGTGAAGGGCTCGCTGTTGTTGAAAGTATAGGCGTGGCTATAGAAGAAGTTGCCAGTCGACTGGACGACTTCCCAACCAATGATAGTGTAAAAGTGTCCCACTTTGACGGACATGTCACCATAAGCGACTTCACCGTAAACCTGTGGCAGCGCGTGGCCGTATTCGCCGTTGTCCCAGTCATTGTCCCAGTGACCGTCGTCTTTGCCGAAGGCCTGAGTATTCTGGGCGTCGATACCATACAGGTAGTCGATGCGACCACCGATGTCCAAACCGTTGGATCCATCAACCGACTTCTCAGCCCACAACCACGCCTGGTGAAGATTGAATTCATCGGG
>CAYUGI010000034.1:5525-37908 GCA_964444105.1 uncultured Pirellulaceae bacterium | reverse complement strand
TAGCGCCAACGGCTGACAGAGAATCCGCTACGGCGTTGCCCGGAGGGAGAGTGAACTTCAGTGTGCCGGCAAATCAGAGCGACTTGAGCACCGGCCAACTTCTCTACTGGCAACTAAATCACGCTGGCAACGTGACCGCCTCTCTCAATCGCTTCATCCCTTGCGATCGTTCTCGCGATCCGCCCCCAGCATGCCAGGCAGACTCAATCCTTCGTTTCTGTGTGGACTCCCCTGCGTGAATGCGTACGGAACTTGTGACGCACGATCTCGCTGTAAATTTCTTTCAGCGCAATGCGTCTGATTTCCCTCACACCATTCGATTGGTGCCTGCACCTCTAGGCAACTGTCCTAGATTTGTATGGCCAGAAAACTCTCTATCACGCATAAATTCATGAACCAGCAACCGCTCGAGACGGAGAAGTACCTCGTTGATAGGTCAAACGACCCCTACCTAAAAAGGATGAATCGTCGGCCACTAAAGATGCAGCAGATTCGACGTTGGATCATCCGTTCACTGATTGGTGCCGTGGTGGTGGTCGCGGCGGGTAGCTATTGCCTGGACAGCAACAGTGGGCCGGGCCACAACGACGCCCGGCTCATCAACTTAGGCCGCGTGCTCAAAGCCATGGTCGGCGAGCTCAACCAAGAAAAGAAGATCATGGACGAACTGAAAAGGATGACGTAGTCGCGCGAGCACCGGGCATCAATCGGGTTTTCAGCTACCTGTTTTTCAGCGATCGTTTTGGTTGGTCACTTTGATCGATTCGCCAGCGTATTTGACCGGAACGCCACTGGAAACGAACATCGTTGAAAGAGGCTTGTCGAAATTTTGATTATCGCAGTTGGACTAGCCGCAGTGTTCTGCAACAATTCGAGGATGCTGGGATTGAAACGCTGGGGCGCGACCCGCTCGCTGGGACCGGACTATGCGGACCTTTGCTGCCGGTCCATACACCACAAGATGTTCACTACGTGACGTTACCGCGAGCTGGATTTGATCTCGACGATCTCCGGCAACTAAGAAAATTTCCCAACCTCGAACAAGTGCGATGTCAGACTGAAATGACGGAAGAGCAAGACCAAGCCGTCCGTGAAGCAATCACTCGTGACACTTTACTTCTTTACAGTGTTCGATCAGCCAACGGCTCAGTTTCACGTCTCGTCGCAAGGCGGGCCGATGGACGAATGGCAGACGAAGACACTAACGGTGATGGGATCGTAAATGAAGATGATGAGGTGCTATTAAATCATCCCAAACATTGATTCACTCACTGATTCTGAGACTCTTTCCAAAGGTCGCGAATCATGCCTTCTTCAGTTGGACCTAGACGATCGTCTCGACGCTGAAGGTATCGAGTGACCGACTCGCCGAACCGACCACCTTGGCGATTGAGTGGTGGTTCTATCGAGTGAATGAGAATCGCTTCGATGTGATCGAGAACCATTTCCATCGCAGGGTGTGATGACTGCGTCGCTTTGGACAGTTCGCCACTATTCAATACACGCCGCAGCCCAAACCATGAAAACCGGTCCCAGCGTTCCGCGAGATCATCAGACAAATGATGCTTGAGTCGTGCAAACAGTTTTGAGTTGCCTGCCCCCCGCTTGCCCAACGTAAATGGGCCGGTAGTCAGAGTAGAGCACGTAGATCCCCATCTGACGACGGAAGTCAATTGGCTCAGCGGTAGTGTTCCGCGCAGGTACGCCGAGAAGCTTGCCTGACTGACGCCCAGCACCCCAGTGAACTTGGTCGTGCCGCCAAAACAGGCCGATGGATTGGATCATTGATGCGTCGTGAATTTTGAGGAACTACTGGCATGGCTGCGCATGAAAAACCCGCCGCGCCGGGGGTAAGCGACGCGGCGGGCGATGCAAGGGAATGGCGTTCCAATGCTCTGCTCTTTGTAGCTTGTGGTGGTTTGGCGTGCAAATTGAGCCGGGAAATGCTGCGGGCCGAGCCACATCGGGCTGAGCCGCTCAGAAACATCGTTATTTGCGGTGAATAACTGCCTCGCCGACCTGCCCTCCTCGCGTGTATTATCTACTTTGTTTTCCCAGGTTTGTTGGAGTTCGGTGCTGGATGAACAAGAGATGCTTTGTGGGCATCTTCGCCGGTAATAGTAAAGTAGACAGGTTGCAAATCACTTGTGAAGCGGTGAAGTTCGGAAAGATGTTTCGAGCCCCTCCGTAGTTTGAGAGCGAATTCTCTCGTCCCATTTAACCCAATTTCTTTACCATCAATGTAGATCACCATGTCATCCGAGTCATCGTCGTCATCGAGCGGCTCGTCTAATGGGGCAACTTCACGAACGCACGTTATCAGTGTGCCGTAAGAGTGGGCGATTGAGTGCCTCGCCACATGCCGGTCTTCGATTGGTAGTAAGAGCTTGCTAATTGCCAGACGGTTCATACTCACCCCACGCTCATCCGCCTCAAGTCGTAGAGAGTCATGCTGGGATTTCGGAAGTCGAACAGTTACCATCCGTTCCGTAGACGTATCATGGCCCCGAAGAGATCTTATCGCAGTCAACATTTCGAGCAGTTCTCGGTGAATGTCGGTTTGCTCAAACCACTTGCGTGAATCACTATCAGGAAACGATTGGCGAATCTTCCCTTCAGCACCCCAAAACCGTCCGTAGAATTCGTCCCACGAGGGTTCGGATTCAAAAAGTTCCATTGCGTCGACCAGTAGGCTCTTTGCGGCGTGTCGCAGGCATAGCTTTGACTGGAGTTCATCACGGACTTCTGGATCAAGCAAGTCTGGCACAACATGCTCACCGTGATCGTTCAGGTCGAACAGTTCGTCTATCCAGTCTGCTGCTAGCTCGGAGACGCCAACTGCGAAGTGCAATGAGCCGGACTTGAAGTTTGACATGCGTATTACCTTTTCGCTGATTAGGTCTTGCAGAATCGAAAGGCGTTCCGTCAGCTCCTCTTGAGTTGTGTTCTCATCAACGTCTTTCATTACCAACCGCCTTAAGTGGTCGGCGACGTCCTCCAACGTCGTGTCTTTGTCGACCGGTTCAAGGTAGAGTTGGCCTGATTCAAGTTTTACTATCCGAGGTTCCTTATCGTAAAACTCGATAAGAGCTTGATTGTCTTGATACTAACGGGTTGACCGGCTTCAACCTTCCAAACAGTGTTTTTTGAGACACTGTCGAAGCCGTCCGCACGCATCGCGTCCGAGATTTCATCTAGTGAGAGCATCTTTGAGTGGCGAAAGTTTCGGAAAGCTTTGCTATCCGTGGTAACCAGCGATTGTTTAGCCATCGAATTCTCCTTGTCCCATAAGTGCGAGCCAAGATTCTATCGGACTTATCCGTGGAATACCCGTGAAGTCATCCAATTGTGACAAGATTGGGACACCGCGATCATTGGGACAGCGATGGGACAACTTTGGAACGTGACTGAGATGCAGAATTTTCCAGAGATGCGAGAATCTTGGCTTTATTGAACGCAATTGCCGACGCTCGCGCAAGGAGAACACTATGGAATTGCTCACTCGATTTCTCGAAGAAAACTTTTGGCCTATTTACGCTTTGGTCGCCGCTGTAGTGGCAATCGCAATCGTGTCATGCGAAGTCAAAGGTTTTGGCTGGACGTTCAGGGGATACTTCGTCGCCAAATCCAGTCAGCAAGATAAGGCTGGCGACGGTTCGGACGGCGATACCCAACCATGAGTTCTCTGCCGCCCGAGCCGAGATCCAACCCGCAACGAAACGTTGGCCAGACATCCGACCGCCCGCCCCGCAACGAATCGGCCAGACATCCAAGGGCCGTGGCCCGACCCGCCACGAAACAGTCGCCAGACATCCGTGGCCGTGCCGCCACGATCCACGCCGCACCGAAACGACGGCCAAACATCGTTGGGCCGTGGCCCGATCCGCAAGGGCCAAGCACTGGCCTGCTCTGCTACGGCTCGTCACAGGGGCATCGCTTGCACTTGTAGCGGCTACAAAAAAGCGGCAGGTCGATTGACCTGCCGCTTTATAGTTTTGAGCGTTCATTTGCTGAACAGCACCGGTAGTTGTGTCAATCCATGTATCGCGTGATTTTTACCGCTAGCTCATCCATGAAACTAGCAAGTGAGTCACCAGCCTTTTTTAGTCCAACGTTGTACACAGCGTTGTTGTTCCCCACACACAAGAACAGATTGTTGCCAACATGTGCGAATGGGATGTGCCCGCCAAATCCTTCGGGGTAGGGCATCAAGTTATCCGACTTATTGGCAATTAGTTTTTCGATCTCTTTCGGCGGCAATACCTCAACGAAGTAGTCCGGTGGGTTGCCGACGTCCTGGTCAGACAAACCTTGCGTGAGATAGGGGCATCCGAACGCCAAGTACAGTGCTTTTAGTTCGGACGGGTAGGAGTCCGGTATATCCGCTTCCGGTAACACGTCCTCGAATGAGTTCTGACGGTCTGACTCACTCAGTTCTCTAAGTTTCTCAAGCATCAATTATTCTCATTGAATGGGCTAGCATCGGGAAACATTCGCTGGTGAGGGGTTCCTCGCCCGTGAATAGCTCGATGCTGTTCGGCGGGTGCTGGATAGATGTTCCACCATTGAAGAGGGCTGTCGTAAGAGTTGGGGTAAATTTCGTGAGCTGGCTGATGCTCCATAATTGGCTGTCCATCCTTTTTGCGGCCAGTGTCTCTCATTGGCCACGGCTTTCCAGTCTTTTCAGACCATTCTCTCCGCAGCCTTGGAAGAACACTGCCGAATTCGGTTCTGTGTTGCCCGGCTCTCTCCGAGCCTTGATAGTGAAGGTCGTCTTGATGTGCGCGGCGGTACTCGCGTAGAGCATCAAGTTGGTCTTTTATGATGACCTTCTTCATGTCTTTGAGCTTGTCGTCACTATCCTTGTCTATCTGACCAAGCTGTTCCAGCATATCAATCAGGATTCTATTTAGCTGGTCATTGGAGATCGTGATTGGCTCACCAGGAGGTGTGCCCTCGTTTTCAGCGACAGCAAGAGCCGTCAAAACGTTGAACGCACCATTGATCGTGTTCGCCATCGAGTCATGTTGCGCATCTGCTAACGCCTCGAATGAATCCAATGCGGCATCCGTTGTTTGCTCATAGGTGGCGTCTGCTAGAGCGATCGAAGCGTCCAGAGTCGCCGCTGCTTGGTCGGCAGTTGCTTGCCAATCTGCCAGAGCCGCCGCTTCAATGTTAGCTAATGTAGCTTCGGCATCCGCAACCTCTGCTATGTAGGTCGCCTCCGCAGCAGCCTCGTCAGCATAAAAATCAGCTAGAGCGGTTGCCTCCGAAGCATCTCTAACTGCCTGCCTTTGTCGATCCAGACTTTACGGACCGACTTAAAACGCAATGGTCCGAACTCTTCGACTGGCGTTTTGCCAAACTTCTTCCCGACCAATGCGGCTATCCGTTTCATGGATGGATACTCATTCGTCTGCTTGCCACCTTTCCGATAGTAGACCTTGGCGTGCTTGAGGTACTCGCAAAGCATCTTGGCAACAGAACCACTTTTGTCGGTGACTCGCTTCCGACCGTTTGCGAGCCACTCCTGTACGACCTCGTCGTATTTGTCGCGGCTCGCCTGGGTGCCGTGTTTGCCCAGATAGACGTCTTCACCGCTCAAACGAACAGTTGCTTGGCCAGTTGCGTGGCGACGGTACTTTGGGGTATTTGATCTGCTCATGTAAATCGTCTCGTAACATTCGCAAGTGAAGTTTCGAGGAACTGAGCAAGCCGTCAAAATCGAAAGTGGTAGGCTACCACTTTTTGGTCATTTTGACAGGCGAAGCCAGAAGCGGCTTAGAGCGTTTTAACACCGTAATTTACGATGAAAACAAAGAGGCGACGGTGGGATTCGAACCCACGAATAAAGGATTTGCAATCCTTCGCCTTAGCCACTTGGCCACGTCGCCTTTTTGGAAGTTGACCGTGAGAGGAGTCTCACACGACAAAGTCCTGAAGAGCTGATGCAAAACGATTTGTTTTCGCATCGCTGAGTGGGCAAGTTAGGAGAAGTTTAACGCAGAGTCAAGATCCGCAAAAAACTGACATCCGTCCCAATCAGATTGACGGTATCGTCCCTCAGCACTGCAATACTTGAGGGACGTTGGCAGAATCGCCCGGGTTCATGGCAAAAGAAGCCCTGAGTTTCCTTGGCAGCCAGAATTGTCCTAGTAACTGCCGACTTCGCGACGCTCGCAATCGGACAACAATTTCATCAATGCCCCCCGAAGCTCCCTCACTTTGAGTGGCAGACCCAGCATCATCCGTTTTCCGCCGCGACGTGCCTCGGCAATGATCCGGCTTTGTTTGCGATCGACTAACAAAATCGCGGGGATTTCACACGTGTGTTCGTCGGAAGCAAACTTGTTGTAGGCTTCCAGCGCCAGATTACCCAATTCAGATGCTCCGAAAATCACGCAGTCAGCCGGTTGGTCTTCGCCGTCAGCAAATCGGGCTAGGGCGCGATTTGGATTTTGAATGACCAAAACGCGGTAGCCACGTGCTTTCAGCCGTTCGCGAATGGCGTCTTGCAAGTTGGTTTTTGATTCTACCAGCATCACGATAAAACCCTCGCCTTCGATCGTCGGAATCTCATCTTCCTGTTCAGCGGCGTTTTCGTCACCAGTGCTATCATTTCGCCCCCCCACACCGTAACGCTCAATGTGATCGAGGGCACGCTTGCACTCTTCACGAAGCGCCGCAGCACTTTGCAGTCGTTTGTCTGGATCGACTTCCATGGCACGCTGAACGACACCATTGGCGACACCAGGAATGTCCGGCACCAATTCGTGAAGCGGTTTCACTTCATAGAATCGATTGACGCCCAAGCGCTGAAGTCTGTCGCGTGTTTCCGTCAAAGCAGGCTGGCCAGCGATCATGTGGTAAAGCATGTTTCCCGCAAAATACACGTCACTTCGCGGATCATCTTTCCGCACTCCCGTACCACGCTCCAGTGCTGCATAGTCAATCGCGCGGGCGTTGGGACAGTCTGCCATCTGCTCGGGATCTTTTCGGTCAGCAAGTGCGGCCAAGCCGAAGTCAACCAGCTTGCACTTTCCGTCCGCCGAAATTAGCACGTTGGATAATTTCAAGTCCCGGTGCGAAATACCCAAGCTTTGTGCGTGTGCTAGTCCGCTGGCAATATCAAGCATCAGCGAAAGTGCCAGTGGCGCTGGAAGCTTCCCGCGCACTTTGACGAGACTACGAAGCGTTTGCCCTTCGACAAACTCCATCACCAAAAACGGGTTGCGAATATCCGGAACGACATCGACGATGCTGACAATGTTTGGATGCCGTAGTTTTAGACCCATGCGGCCTTCGCGCAGGAACTGCTCCAGTTCCTTCGCTTCGTCGCGAAAGCGTTTGCGCAGCACTTTCACGGCAAAGACTTCTTCGCCGCGCTGGGCGCGGTAGACACGAGCGAAAGTACCTTGTCCGATCAGATACAGGACTTTGTAGTCGCCGTAGAAAAAACCAGACTTGTCTCCCTTCATGATTTTGTCAGTTTGCAGCGTCGTCACAATGCCGTGACGCTGCATGACTTGGATCGCACCTTTAAGTGTACGCTCCCCTACGCCCAAGTCTTTGGAGGCAAGCGACACCTGGCGTGACGTGGCCAAGCCAAGCTCAACGACGCGCGATATGAATTCTTCGGGAGTGGTAGGGGCGTCCATCGATCAAACGCGGCCTGATAGGGGCCGTTGGCTATTGGATTGTCGTCGTCTGCAAAATGAGATCAGAACCTGGGAAACCGAGATCGGCGAATAAGCCGAGCAGGATCCACTGTCTAACGCCTCTCATTCTATCCAAAATGAAAATGAATGGGCCCCACTGTTTGCCCGCAGCGGGCCGCAAATCCAATTGATACCGAGTGAGGTGTCCGGCAGAGACACAGATTCGTCACGATCGTCAAAATCGGACGCCTTCGTCGTGTGAGCGCCCTTGGAGACACGTTACAGCACGACGCGGATTTTCCGCTGCCAGCTACATCCGTGGCACTACATCAATTCCCAAAAGCGAAAGCCCTTTCTCCAAGACGTTGCCAGTCAGCGCAACAAGTGCCAGTCGCGTGGTTTGAATCGCCGGCGTCTCGGCACGCAAAACATGGCATTGTTCATTGAAACTGGCGTACGCCTTGGCCGTGTCAAACAGATAATCGACCAGTTGATTGGGTGCGTAGTCACGGTGGACATTGACAAGCGCCTCCTCGAATTTCAGTAGCATCAACGCCAGAGTGCGTTCGGCGGGATCGGAAAACACGATCGCATCCGCCGCGACTCGGTCGACGATCGTCGCATGATCGACGCCCGCTTTTTGCAAGATGCCTCGAACTCGCGCGTACGAATACTGGATATATGCCGACGTATTGCCGTCCAGAGAAACCATCTTATCCAGACTAAACGCGTAGTCGCTGGTGCGGTGATGAGCCAAATCCGCGTACTTGATCGCTCCGATACCAACGGCTTCGGCAATCGCATTTTGTTCGTTTTGGTCCATCGGCGGATCGACCGTCGCCAATCGTTCAGGGTTGCAGACGACATCGCGAGCACCCGCAACCGCATCATCCAACAGACCTTCCAACCCAATCAGCGTTCCGCTACGAGTCTTCATTGGTTTTCCGTCTTCACCCAAAACGGTTCCAAAATTGACGTGGACCATCTTCGTCTGATCAAGCCCAATCAACTTCGCCACCGCGAACAGCTTCTGAAAGTGCTCCGCTTGTCGCGAGTCAACGACGTAGAGAATTTCGTCTGGTTTGAACTCTTCCAACCGGTAGCGAAGCGTCGCCAAGTCAGTGGTTGCGTACAGAAATGCGCCATCTTGTTTGCGAATGATCATCGGCGCATCGAATCCATCCAAGAAAACACAGACAGCCCCGTCGCTGGGTTTCGCCAGTCCTTTCTCGCTCAACTCCTCCACGACGTCCGCCAGCATCGCATGATAAAAACTCTCGCCGAGTGTGTGGTCGAACGTCACATTCAGCCGATCATAGATGCGATTGATTTCATCTTTGCAGTGCGGCAAAAACTCGGTCCATAGCGCGAGATTTTCCGTGTCGCCTTCGTGTAGCTTGGCTGTTTCGGCCAGGACATCTTTGTCGACCGTTGGATGCTGCAGCGCGACTGAAGAAAGTTCTGCGTCTTCCTCGACCGCCGCGATCTTCGCTTTCGCGCTGGCAAGTGACGACTGGAGATCAGCCAATCTTCGTTTAACCGTAGCGACCGCTTTACGCTGTTTCTTGTTTGGCTTCTCAATTGCTGCAAGCTCGGCTTCTGCATCGACCAATTGGTTTTCAAGATCAGCAATTTGGGCCTCTGTTGGCTCGATCGATGCGATCGCTTTGCGATATTCGATCAACTGGTTCACCAAGCGATAAAGTTTCGCCAACTCGGGGACCGGGTTTTGCTGGACAACATTGGGGTCACCAAAATGCTTGTACCCATAAATAATGATCCCAAACTGTGTGCCCCAATCGCCCAAGTGATTATCGGTGACGACGTTGTGCCCCAAGAATCTTAGCGTTCTGGCCAAAGAGTCGCCGATGACAGTGCTGCGGATGTGGCCCACGTGCATTGGCTTAGCAACGTTGGGCGATGAAAAATCGACGACAATGTTTTTGGGCTGCGTCACTGGCGCAATCAAACAACGTTCGTCCGTCAGCATGTTGGCAAGCGACTGCGTGAGGTACTCGTCATTGATTTTTAGATTGATGAAGCCTGGCCCTGCGATATCAACCGATTCGCACAAGTCGTCAATTTTCAGGTTCGCAACGATTTCCGTAGCGACTTCACGTGGGTTCTTTCCATCGGCATTTTTGGCCAATGGCATCGCGCAGTTAACTTGGTAATCACCAAAATTCGGATCCGTTGTACTGCGAATCATCGACGAGTACTGTTCGGGCGTCGAAGTTAAGCCACGAAGGGCTTCGCTGAGTCGATCGGTTATCAGTTGTGGCAGGTGCATAGCTAGGAAGAACGCAGTCAGCGAATACGGGCTAGTTTGAATAAGAAACAAAGACCTAGATTATCACGTCCTCACGAATTCGCGGTAGACGCCTGATTTGCTAAACTCTCGTGTTGACGGTCTGCGCATGACTCGCAACGTTCCGATTATCCCACAGCATCACGTCGATCCCCGTTTGTTGGTTTGGCGTCGCACGCTTCATTTGCAGGAAAACTCGCTATGCCATCGGCAATCGCAATTTGTGCCCACCCCGATGATATTGAATTCTTCATGGCCGGCGCGTTGTTGCATCTAGCTAGCCGCGGATGGGAGACACACTATGTTTGCCTTTGCGACGGTTCACGCGGATCCACCACCATGGGTATGGCCGAATGCGCGGCAACGCGACTACAGGAGGCCAAAGACGCTTGCAAGGTTCTGGGGGCGAAGCATCACGACCCAATTTATCCCGATATGGAAGCGGCCTACACTACCGCGAACTTGCAAAAAGTGACCGCCCTGATTCGGCAAACAAGACCATCGATCGTGTTGACTCATCCACCATCGGATTACATGGAAGACCACGAGACGTGCTGCCGTTTAGCCGTGAGCGCTGCGTTCTCCCGCGGTATGCCAAACTTGCAAAGCGATCCGCCGGTCGAGCCCTACTACGAACCAGTTACCGTTTATCACTGCCAGCCTGTTGGCAATACAACCCCGTTGGGCGACGTCGTCAAGCCTCACTTTTATATCGATGACTCCAGTGTTGTCGACGACAAGGTCAAAGCACTCGCTTGCCACGCCAGCCAGAAACAATGGTTGGATGAGAGTCAGGGACAGGATAGCTACCTAACCACGCTTCGTGATATCAGTAAAGAGCTTGGCAGTTGGAGCGGAAAATATCAGTACGCCGAAGGCTGGCGTCGGCACTCCCACATGGGTTTTTGCGGACCGGATGACGATCCACTCGTCGAAGCACTTCAGGACATCGTCGTCGATACGCGCGAGTATTGAAGCTTCGCAAAATCGGCTTGCTTAGAGCATCAATTCGGCAAAACATTCGTTAACGCTGCCATGTCAGTTGTCTGAGAATTGATGTTGCAGCAGATGACGGTCAGCAACGTAGTGGTGACGGAATGTAGCCTTGGGCGCGAGCCCGAGGTGAGTGCTACGCAAGCCGCTACCGAGCACCGAACCGTACGGCAAAGGTCCAGGCCAGCACGACCATCGCGAATGCGATGAATCCGGATGCCATCTGGAGTCTTGAATTTGAAAGCCAATGCAATGGCAATCGTGCTGCCAACCAACCGATCACCATCCCGCTGACAAAGCCAGTCACGTGAGCACCCACGTCGGTTCGTTCGCCACCCACTCCGACGAAGGCTAACAACAAGACGCCAGCGATCAACGGACTCCAACGTTTGAACCGTTTTTCAGAACTGACAAAACGTGGATGCAGAGCATGGGCGACCATTACCCCAAGCGCTGCAAAAACCGCCGTCGACGCTCCAATCGACAAGTGGCTTTCGGATCGCATGATGGCGTTTAGCCCGTTTCCAAGTGTCCCGGCGCCGACAATACTAAGCCAAGCGATACCGCCGCCCAAAATCCGTCCAGCCATCATTCCAAACACGCAACCAAATGCCAGATTCGACATGAGGTGCTGGGCATCGGCGTGCAAGGTTAAAGCTGTTGTTGCCCGCCAAACCTGACCTTGCAGAAACATGTCGGAATTCATCTGTCCGGTCGACATCCAAATGTCTCGCGTGGCCTCCGGGCTGGAGACGCTTCCGATCAAACAGATTGTGGCCGCATAGATGAATGCGCCCGCAAAAGAACCACCGAACAGCGGAATCCGTCGCTTGATCACGTTCTCCCCCACAGGATTATCACGCCGGTAGGCCGCCAACTCTTGCAAGGCGGACGCCTCATCCTTCGCCTCAACGGAAAGCCACCATTTTCCCGAATGATGCGAAATCTGGTTCGCGATCTCGGCCGACGTCAATACAAGGCCCAGTTCCATGCACTCATCGCGCCGGTAGGACTGGAAAACCATTTCTTGCGAGTCAACTGGATCGTTCATTCTTCTATCGTCGGCATTAGGCAGTTCTTTCGCAACATCGGCCCGAATGTAAATCGGTTTCGCTTCAATCGGCGCATCCTTGGCAAAGTACACCTGATTGTTTCAGATATATCCGTTGGCTCGGAAGAGGTACTTTGGTTGGTGCAAACCGGAATCGTTGCGAATGAACTCAATCGACGAACATGAAATCGGCCGACTCATCGGCGAAGATGGATTCGAGGCGCTTGTCGCGGCGTTTTACAGACGTGTGCGCGAGGACGATTTGATCGGGCCGATGTATCCGCAAGATGACTGGGACGGGAGCGAAAAGCGGTTACGTGATTTCTTGATCTTTCGATTTGGAGGATCCGACCGCTACATCCAGCAGCGCGGCCATCCCAGGCTACGGATGCGTCATGCTCCCTTCAAAATCGGTGAGCCACAGCGCGACCGATGGTTGCAACTGATGAACGCTGCGATGGAGGAAGCAAACATTGCTGACTTACCAGCCCAGCATCTCAGGGCATTCTTTACGAACGTGGCCGATTTCATGCGCAATCAATGACTGATGTGCAATGACTGACCTGCAATGGCATGAGCAACTTAAACGGATGAAAAGCGATGTTTGGCAATTCGAGGTTTAGCTTGAGCGAAGGTTAATCTTTATCGGCGCGAAGCACTGACACAAACGCCTTTTGCGGAATATTGACGCTGCCGAATTGCTTCATCTTTGCCTTGCCCTTCTTCTGCTTTTCCAGCAGTTTCTTCTTCCGCGTCACATCGCCGCCGTACAGCTTTGCCGTAACATCCTTTCGGAAGGGAGCAATCGTCGCCCTGGCGATGATGGTTCCACCGATCGCACCCTGAATCGGAATCTTAAACTGATGACGAGGAATCGCTTCGGCCAATTGCTCGCAGTAATGCAGAGCACGCGTGCGGGCCTTGTCGCGATGCACCAGATAGGAAAGTGCATCGACAGGTTCCTTGTTGACCAAGATGTCTACTTTGACGACATCCGTCTTGCGGTACTCCACTGGCTCGTAGTCAAACGACCCGTAGCCGCGTGTGATCATCTTAAGCTTGCCGTAAAAATCAAACAGCACTTCACCCAAAGGCATTTCGCTGACTACCTCCACGCGACCTGCGGACAAGTAATTCATCGTTTGCGCTTCACTGCGATGCTCGCGGCAAAGCTCCATTACAGGACCAACGAATTCCTCGGGCGTCAGAATCTGCGCCTTGATATACGGTTCACTGCATGAAGCGATGTTCGTTGGGTCCGGCCAATAACTCGGGTTATCGACGTCGATGGTCGTACCATCCTGAAGGTCAAGCTTGTACTTCACCGACGGAGCCGAAATGACAAGTCCAAGGTCAAACTCGCGCTGCAAACGCTCTTGAATGACGTCCAAGTGCAGCAGGCCAAGAAAACCGCATCGAAATCCGAAGCCCAGCGCGGCCGAGCTGTCTTTTTCATATGTTAAAGCGGCATCGTTGATCGACAACTTCTCAAGTGCCTTGGTCAAATCTTGGTACTCATCGGTACTCATGGGATACACCGACGAAAACACCACCTGCTTGGCTGGCTGGTAACCCGGAATTGGCTCGTCCGCCTGACGATCAAGAAGTGTCAGCGTGTCGCCGATTTCGATGTCTTGGACGCTTTTAACACCAGCGACAATGTAGCCCACTTCACCTGCGGACAGCTTGTCTTTGGGGATGAGCTTGAATTGATTGTAGCCCAATTCGTCAATTTTGTAGTCGCGTCCCGCGTGCATAAAATGAATGTTGTCTCGCGGTTTCATCGTGCCTTCCATCACTCGCACCTGCAGGATGACGCCTCGGTATTTGTCAAAGTAGGCATCAAAGACGAGTGCTTTGAGAGGTGCAGCGGGATCACCAACGGGACTCGGTAAATGCTCGACAATGCCCTCTAACACGTCCTCGATGCCCTCGCCTGTTTTTGCCGAGACGGGAATCGCTGCAAAAGGATCCAGGCCCAAATCCGCATCAATTTCCTCGCGCACCCGATCAACGTCGGCGGCAGGCAAATCAATTTTGTTGATGACCGGAAGCAACTCCAGATCATATTCCAGAGCCAGATAGAGATTCGCAACCGTTTGCGCTTCGACACCTTGCGATGCATCGACGACCATCAGCGCACCCTCGCAGGCCATCAGCGATCGACGGACTTCGTGCGAAAAATCAACGTGACCAGGCGTATCGATCAAATTCAATTGATACTCGTCACCAGCTTTACTTTTGTAGGTCAGCGTGACCGTGTTGCTCTTGATGGTAATGCCGCGCTCACGCTCGATATCCATTGAATCAAGCATTTGATCGTGGAATTCACGCTGCGTTACTCCGCCACAAGCCTGGATCAACCGGTCGGCCAGTGTGGACTTGCCGTGGTCAATGTGTGCGATAATACAAAAGTTGCGAATATGTTTCATACGACGCAGGAATCACCGAAAAAGTCTGGCTGTTTCGCTTGTTTAGTCTCACGTCATCGTAGTGAAACGCAACGAAATCGAATAGGTAATGCGTTGGGAGTATCGCCTGAGCCTATTTTTCATGGCGTTATGAGCGTGGTAGCGAGTCCTCCGTGCGGATTCGCGGCGATTCATGGGAGTCGCGGCTTCACACACACTTAGAAGCGTCGGTGGGGGCGCCAGCCAAGCTCGCTCAATCAGGACGCGATCAGTCGGGCAGAATTCACGTGGCTTGGCAGTGGGTGAACGTCTGGATGTAACAAATGAGCAAGCAGCTCCAGACTATCAACGAGGCGTGGGCCCGGCCGATTGAAATACGCTGACCCGTCCACTAGGTAAGCACGTTGTGTTTGTACGCATCGCAAATTCTGCCAGCCATGATTCGCTGTGAGCATTGGCATCTCACGAGCGGCTCGATCGATATCGAATCCGCAGCAAGCGACAATTAGCACGTCGGGATCTTCGGCGATGACCCGTTCCCACTCGATTCGCTGCGAGTGTTGTCCTGCGATACCGACAAGCTCTATACCGCCTGCGAGCGAAATCAATTCCGGGTTCCAGTGTCCTGCTGAATAAGGAGGGTCAATCCATTCAAGCAATAAAACACGAGGCCGCGAACCGGTGGCGATCGAACGGCTTCGATGTGCGACCTGATTCACTCGTTCATGTAACTGAGCAACCACCTTGCGTCCACGGTCGATGAAGTTGGTTGCGGTGGCGACATGCATGATGCCATCCATTGTTTCTGCCAGCGTTGTTGGCGACAGATTCAACACCCTGGGCGGTTGCTGTAGGTGTGAAATCGCTTGGGTCACATCCGCTGGTGACACGGCACAGACTTCGCAGATCGATTGAGACAAAATCAGATCAGGTTCAAGCTTGACCAACTGGGAGTGATCAAGTCCGTAGAGGGACTGCTGAGCTTCGACTTGTTGCTGGAGTTGCGAATCAATTTCGTGGCTCGAAGAATCAGAGCCGATCGCGCTTCTGGTGACACGGCTTACGCTGGCTACTTCAGCAGGGAAGTCACACTCGTGACTGATACCCACCAACCGATCGCGAAGACCAAGCAGGCAAACCATCTCCGTCGCACTCGGAACGAGTGAGACGATTCGGTTTGCCTTTGGAAAAACAGCATCGCGGTCTGTCATCGCTTGGGCGCCGAAAATCCGCTAGCTAGCGACATCGATGGCATCCAGCAGCGAAGTGGGATTCAGGGGCTTGGGAAACCACCGATCAACTCCCTCGCTTCCGAACGGAATTCCGTACGATTCAGGTGACGAACCGCTGACAGCAAAGACGTGTGTCTCGTCTAGCCTTCCTTCGTCACGCAGCGTTGTAATAGCAGTCGCGCCATCACACTGAGGCATTTGCATATCGATCAGCAGATAGGCAGGAGCCGGGTTATCCTGAAAATAATTGATGGCCTGTTGGCCATCGGCCAGGGTAACGACGGACACATTGTTTAGCCGAAGGATCTCGGCCAACATTTCACGCTCGTTGCTTTGATCCTCCACCAGAACCACCGTCCCCGACGGTCTTGAGGGCATCTCCTGGTTAGCGGAATTGAGCGCCTCGGTCTCATCAAGCCTCTGCAAAGCAGCTTGTATGTCTTCAAAAACTTCGTTCGCCTCAGTCTCTAACGAAGCCGACAAAAGCTCTTTGTAGAGGTGAAGCCCCACGCTAACTTGGTGCAATTCGTTCCGGATCCCATGCCGAATGTCGCGGGGAAGCCTGCTCAATCGCTGCTGGGAAATCGCCAACTGCTGTTCGGTGGAGTTGATCTCCTCCCGCACAACGCGTATGTCACGTGGGGCATCGACCCCCACTTTGACTTGCCCCGATTGGACGCGAATGAAGTGGATGGTGATTCCAACTTGTGGAAACACGATCTTGTCTTTTGATCTTCGTGTTAGTACCAACATCGAAGTGTACGCTATAGGAAGTAAGATAGGTGGGATTTGTAAAATCTAAACGCAAAACGTACCGAGCTATCAAAACTAGATTGAATGGCGGTCGAGCTGTCAACAAGCGCAAGCCCTTGACCCCCACGTTCTGCGGGCACACACACTAAAGTAGCGCACTGACAACTCAACCCATCCTGCCTGCCTTTCGCATCCTCTCACTAAGGGTGCCCAGTTTGTCAACCAGTTCCGACGGGTCAACTGGTTTGACAAGGTGTTCATCAAACCCGGCCTCGAACGCCTTTTCCCGATCTTCTGCTCTGCCGTAGCCCGTCACGGCGACGAGTAGAACTTGGTTACGATCAGGGGTCTGCCGAATTCTTCTCGCTACTTCGTATCCATTGACGTCAGGCAACCCAATGTCGATGACTGCAATTTCCGGGTCAAAGCTGCCAAGTAGGGCCAATCCATCCTCCGCATTGTCTGCATCAGCCACTTCAAGACCTTTCAGCTGCAGCGATCGCGCCAACATACGGCGAATACCCTCGCTGTCTTCAATCAACAGGAGACGCTTTCCCACCAGGAGGTTTTCGCGGGGTGCCTGAAGAGCGACAGGGGTTTGATTGGTCAGTGGAAGTCGCAACGAAAAAACGCTCCCGCGATCCGTGTTTCCACTTTCCAAGGAAACAGACCCACCATGGGCTTCGGCGATCATCTTGACCAATGGAAGTCCGATTCCCATTCCTCCCTGCGATCGATCAAGCGCTTGCTCGGATTGTACAAACAGATCGAAGATCGAATCGGACAAGTCCTTGGACACTCCAATTCCGTCATCGACTAATTTCAGAACGGCTTGCTTGCCGTCGATCGACAAGCTGTAACGGATTTCGCCACCCGTGGGAGTGTACTTCGAGGCATTAACGAGCAAGTTCACTTGCGCCTGTTGCAAACGTCCCACATCTCCGAATACAAACACCGGTTTCTCGGTCGCTTCAACAAAAAGTCGCTGGGACTTCTCATCGAGTTGATGCTGCACACACTCAACCGCCTCCATCATCGACTTTCGCAAATCCAATGCTTCGCAATGCAACGTCAGCTTGTCGTTGGTGATTCGGGCCACATCCAGCAGGTCATCCAACAAACGAGTCAGATGCCGCAATTGAGTTTCCGCAACATCGCGTGCCTCATCTGCCACGTCGCTGTCAATGTCTTTTTCGCGAAGCAAACTGTCTGCATTCAAAATCGCGGCTAACGGGTTTCGTAGTTCGTGCGACAACATCGCAAGGAACTCATCTCGCTTTCGTACTGCATTCTGCACCTCCTCTTGAGCACGAGTTTGAGCCGAGATATCCCGAATCACGATGGACGCGCCATTGGACTGCCCACTCAGACTGACAATCGGCGAGATCGTAATTTCGACATCGAACGCATTCCCCGATGACCGAACGTGTTTCATTTGAACATGTCGGGCTGAATCGGCATTGGCATTCAAAGGTGCCCTGTCGCCACTAGCTAACGGAATATTCTGCGAAGCCGACAGAACGGCGGATCGTAACGCATCGCGATCGGTTTGCTCCGAGACGAGCTTTCCCAGATTTTCACCAATGACTTCGTCTGGTTCGTAGCCGTACAATGCCTGGGCACCGCGATTCCAAGTTCCAATCGTTCCGTTGTTATCAACGCGAAAAATCGCGTCATCCGATACTTCCACAATCTCGGAAAGCTCAGCAAGTTTTTGTTCCGTCGCTTTGATCTGAGTGATGTCAATGAGCGTCAGCAGGACGCCATCAACACGCCCCCGTGACGTGTACGGCAGCAAACGCATTAAGTACCAAGAGCCTGTCTTGTTTTGTACGTCTTTTTCGATTGCTTGTTCCGAGTCAAGAACAGCTTGGATGTCGGCGACAAGACCATCGTGTTGAAGGTCGTGATTGAAAGAATCAATCTTGCGGCCAACGTCCTGAGGAATCAATCGAAACGTCTTGGCAATGCCAAGTGTAAACTTCCGTAATTCCAAGTTGCGATCCAAAAAGATCGTGTCAACTCGGATACTGTCCAGCAGATTTTCCATGTCATCGGTTAGCTCGGTCAGCTCAGTGATTTTTCGCTGGTGTTCGGAGTTGACCGTGTAGAGCTCTTCATTGACGCTGTGCAATTCTTCGTTGGTGCTCTGCAATTCTTCATTGGATGCGATCAGTTCCTCATTGGTTGATTGCATCTCTTCGTTCGCGGATTTTAATTCCTGGATCGAAGCATGAAGGCTCTGCCTGGTATCACGTAGTTCGCTCTCAAGGGACCGAACACGCTCGACATTGACACCATCGTTGTCCAGTTCGGTTTGTTCGACCGGTTCGACTGCCAAAGTTGAATCAGCGAACGATACCAGCAAGTCCATGCTGCGAGTTCGACGGTTCTTGATCGGGCGAATGGTCACGCGATACGCGCTGGTTTTACCGTTGATTTCGCATTCAAGTCCCGCGTAGACGACCTGCTCGCCGCCGTCTCGGCACCGCTTGATTCCGTTGGCAACAGCGACGCGCAACGAATCGGGAAGCATTTGCATCACATCGCGTGTCGGTCGTCCTTCACGAATCGTCAAGAACTTGCTGGCACCGGAGAACACATGCAAAATTTCGGAATTTTCGCTGATCAGCAAACTGGGCGGAATGAACTGATCGATCAACTGGTCGTACGTTTCGGTCAGGCTACCAGAGTTGCGAGCGGGCTGTGTTGGTTGCGCCTTGACAGTACCGATGTCGCCCAATGCAGCGTGCATCTTCGACGGCCGAATGCTACTTACCTTCCTGTAAAGCCGCCATTTCTCATTGCGTGTCTCGAATGAATCTGCAAAGTCTGAGACGTTTTCGCTTGGCCCCAACATCAGCGTCCCCGACTCATTCAACGCGAAGTTGAACAAAGACAGTGCTTTTCGTTGGGTCGCAGGCTTCAGATAGATCAGCAAATTGCGACAACTGACAAGATCCAGACTTGCGAATGGTGCATCAGATAAGACGTTGTGCTGAGCAAACACGACCATCTTTCGCAAGTGCCTGCAGACGTGATACGCGCCATCAGACTCACGAAAGTATTTTTCAGTTCTCTCCTTTGTCACATTCGCTAAGCTGGCGGCAGAGTAAATACCGCGGCTTGCAAATTCGATCGAGGAATCATGTGCGTCGGTCGCAAAGATTTTGACCTCCAACTTCAAATCCAACTCTTCCATCACTTCGTCGATCAGCATGGCCAACGAATAAGCCTCTTCCCCGGTCGCCGTTGGGACCACCCAAACGCGAAACACGTCTGAGTTCTTTTTCGCTTGCAACAACTCCGGCAGCGTCTCATTGCGAAGAACTTCAAAGGCGTCCGGATCGCGAAAAAACTCCGTGACGCCAATCAGCAGATCCGAAAAGAGTTGATTGAGTTCGTCGGGGTCTTGTTCCAAGCGTGCAAGGTAATCGCCAATATCAACATTATTGGGGTCAGATAGCATTAATCGGCGCTCGACACGTCGCTTGATCATCGAGCCTTTGTACTGCGAGAAGTCAATCGCAAACTGCTTGCGCAGCAGTTGCAATACTTGTCCGACATCATCTCGAAAATCTTCGACAACCACTTCGTCGGGATTGTCCGAACGGAGCACTGCGTCGAGACGGACGAGCGCCGCAGGAATTTCGTCCACCGAAATCACCGCATCCGCGATGCCTGATTCGGCGGCCGCTCGCGGCATTCCATTGAACTTGGCCGAAGTTTCACTTTGGACAATGACGTAACCACCCTCTTCATGAACATCCATGACGCCGGCCGAACCGTCGCTGCCGGTTCCCGATAAAACGATCGCCACTGCGCGATGTTTGAATTCTTGTCCCAGCGAACGAAAGAACTGGTCAATCGTTGATGTGCTGGCGCTTTTCTCGGGTCGATCCTTCAACCGGATCGCATTGCCAGAGAGAATGATTTCCTTCCCCGCTGGCAGAACATAGATGTGATTGGGCTTGATGATGTCTCCATCGGTCGCGCTGGAAACGGGAATCCCCGTCCTTCGCGAAATGATCTGCGGCATCAAGCTCTCGAACTTGGGCGACAGATGCTGCACCACAACGATTGCAACATCTGTGTTCTTTGGCATCAGCGAAAAGAACGACTCAAGCGCTTCGACACCGCCGGCTGATGCTCCCATGCCAACCACCAAGAATTCATCCTGGTTAAGACGTCGCGTGGCCGAATTGGATAACTGAACACTTTCCATCTTTCAACTGCTCTTAGTACCAGACGAAATTTCCGAACGCTGTGTTTCTTCTGACGATGCTACGATCGAAAACGATTAAACCACTACCGCAGTAGAGTGCGATTGCACACTACTTGCTATCCCCTGGTTCATTCTCGCTTGATGACGTCAAAGCGTCGCTATCTCCGTGCGCAGCAGTGACATCGATCAGGCTAATAATCGCCCCGTTGACAAGGTTGCTACTTCGATATGGCATCACTTCAAGCGCGATTGTGTGTCCATCAGCATCCAACACGTTGACGGAATATCGTTTTCCTCCCGAAATCACTTCACGAACACGAGCAAATAGGTCATCGATACGTAACTTCGGTGCAAAGTTCGAAAGCGGTCTTCCGACGTCGTGCTGTAACAAATTGAAATACTTGCTCGTCGCACTCGTGAACTTTCGTATCAATAAGTTCTCATCAAGCAGGATTAGACCCACGCGAGTACTGTTGAACAAGTTGTTGAAGTCATCAGTTACTTCCTGGAGCTCTTGGACCTTTCGGTGATGCTCAATATTGACGGTCCGCAGTTCTTCATTGACGCTTTGCAGCTCTTCATTAGTGGCTTGCATTTCTTCATTCGAGGCGATCATCTCCTCATTTGCCGACTGCATCTCTTCATTGCTGGCCTCAAGCTCCTGGATCGAATCGCCCAGTGTTTCCCGCATGCTATCAAGCTGTCCCTGGAGGCTATCTACCACGGGATTAGTCGTGTTCTCGGTGGCAGACTCCGACGTCGTTTCCTCATTCGTAGGCAGTTGATCAGTCAGGACTTGCATCAACACAGCCGGGTTCTCGAAGCCATCAAGATTCAGTGCCGTCGCCTTCAGTTGGACGCAATCATGAGCCTGGTGTTTGCCCCACGGGACATTTCGCGCCACGCAAGTCACCCCCACTTCTTTGGTCGCTTGCGATTGCAAAGCGTAGATCGTCGCCAATTCTGAACTGTCGAAATGATCCAAAAGGTGATTGCCAACGATCAGCCCCCGATTGGGAAAGAACTTTTCTATATTCCCAAACAGCTGCTCGATGCGATGCTCGTAAGAAATCAAAATTGCATCGACCATCGAGCCCAAAATTTGCGTGGCGCTGTCATCGTGTATCCGCCTTGCCGTTTGCGCCTTTACCAGTTCGTAGGTACTGGACTTTCCGATGCTTGAAAGCGGAGCAGCGAAGCGTTTTTGCGCGATTCCGCCAGCAAAGACACGGTCATTCTTCCGAAACACTCTCCAATCTTTGTCTATCGTCGAGAAGCCATCGGCGATCTTGCCCAGTGATTCACTTGGCCCAAGCATCATCAAACCATTGGATTTCAGCGCGAAGCGAAATCCGCTGATCGCGCGCTGCTGTGCATCGTCCTGCAAATAGATCAATAAATTACGGCACGTCACCAAATCGACGTTAGTAAACGGCGGATCATTGACGACGTTCTGCCTTGCGAAAATCAAATGGTTCCGCAAGATCGGGAGCACCCTAAATCTTTGGTCATCAACTGGCTCGAAAAAACGAGCTCGCTGTTTTTGAGAAAGCGTTTGCATTGTATCTACGTCAAACACTCCGTCCGATGCAATTTCCAACGCTCCGTCGTAGACATCCGTAGCAAACACCTTGAAGTTTGGTGCCATTCCTCGCTGTTCAAACACCTCAACAAGAAGCATCGTCAGCGTATACGCTTCCTCACCCGTCGCACATCCAGCACACCAAATCCGAAGCGGACCTCCGCTGCTACTGGCAACAAGCGTATCAAGTTCGTTTCGCAAAACCGAAAACGCGTCTTGGTCACGGAAAAAACAGGTGACACCGATCAGCAGATCGTGATAGAGATTTGAGAGCTCCGTCCGGTCTTTTTTCAAGACTTCCGCATACTGACGCAATCCGGGAAACCGGCTCAAATTCAGCCGCCGATCGATCCGTCGCGAAACGGTCGATGGTTTGTAGTGTTCAAAGTCAATTCCAAAAGCCTGAGAGAGCGACGTGAAAATCGACTGAATGGCTTCGTCGTCCGTTGTCACCGTCGTGTCGAGGTCTTTTTGACGACCCATCGGAGTTTTGGCGTGCTCGCGAAGTAGATGCGCGATTGCTGGGGGGCTTAAGACATAATCGACGCCACGCGTCGCAATCGCATTCTTGGGCATTCCGTCAAACTGAGCCGTTTCAAGTGATTGAACCACCGTCAGGCCCGACATCTCCTGGACAGTCTTCAGCCCCAAAGAACCGTCGCTACCCGTGCCCGATAAAACTACCGCCACTGCATCGCAGCCATATTCTCTTGCGATCGATTCGAAGACGCAGTTGATTGGCAAACGCAGCACCGTCGGGTCAAACTGCCTTAGGACAATCTTGTGATTGACAATGTCAACGTCCATTCGCGGTGGATTCAGGTAGATCGTATCTGGCTCCAAGGTCATGCCCTGATCCGCAACACATATTTTCATACTGGTGTGGCGCGCAAGAAGCTCATCCATCATGCTCTCGAAATCCGGAGACAAATGTTGGACGACGATGTAGGACATCCCCAAATTCGTGGGCAGCGCTGCGAAAAGCTCCTGCAACGGTCGGAGCCCACCTGCAGACGCACCGATCGCGACAACGATACGACGAGGGTTAGCGACGGAGTTTTCTTGGCTCATGGCGTAACGGGCTACTCGAATATATCACTCAGGTCCAACTGAGCGTTTGGCTTTCATTAATGCAGGCGGTGACAAACGCTCTCGCGCTCCCTCCGCTCTTTGTGATGTACGCAGTCTTCGTGTTAAACCGGCTAGTCTTCGTGGTGCACCGGCAGTGTGAATGAAACGGTAGTCCTTTCGCCGACCTCGGAAGTGAGCCAGATTCGACCTCCATGCCGGTTGACGATTCGGCGGCAGATCGCCAGTCCGATCCCGCGACCTTGAACGTTCTTTTTGACACCCAATCGTTTGAAAATCGCGAATACCCTGTCCCGGTCGGCATACTCAATCCCGATCCCGTTGTCGCTAACCGATATTTCCCAAAACTCTCCCTGACGGCTACACGCAATGTCAATCTTGGGTCGCTGTTCTCCACAATACTTGATCGAATTTTCGATCAAGTTGTAAAGCAACACGACGAGTTGCTTTCGATCACCGAAGACATTCGGTAACTCACCACAGTGAATCATGGCCCGATGGCGCTCGATCAAATCAGTATGCTTAACCAACGCGTCTTCGACGACATTGTTAAGTTCCACTAATTCAGAATTTTGCGACTCGGTATTGATACGCGAATATTCCAATAAGCAATCAATCAAACGCCGAACCGCCAGCGAGCTATTTTTGATCGTCTCGACGGCCTTTGCGATAACTTCGGACTGGTTGCCACCGAGTTCTTCTTCGATAATTTCTGAGTACTGATAGATATGCCGCAGGGGGGTCTGGAAATCATGCGACACCGCATAAGCAAACGATGGCAGTTCCTCAGTCATCGCCGTCAGCGAAACCATCGCTTCGGCTTCACGCAGCGACGTGATATCGGTCAACGTCAACACAATCCCGTCCACCGCGCCGTCCTCACGACGGTAGGGCTGAATACGTTGGAGGAAGACGCGTCCTCCTTTTGCCTTCACCTCGACCGAGACAGGCATCTCGGTCGCCAATACCTCTGCCACTTCAGCTAGCAAGTTCGGATTATCCAACTTGTACGCGATGTGGTCGATCGGGCGACCCACATCTTGCTGCAATACGTGGAAGGCGGAAGAAATCGCGGGCGTGAACATTCGAATATGCAATTGACGATCCAGAAAAATCGTCCCGATCTGTGTGCTTTTCAGCAAGTTGTCCATGTCATTGGTCAACTGCGTCAGTTCTTCGATCTTCTGCTTGTGTTCCGCGTTAACGGTGTACAGTTCTTCGTTGACACTGTGAAGCTCTTCGTTCGTGGACTGCAACTCCTCATTGGATGCCACCAACTCCTCGTTCGTCGACTGAAGCTCTTCGTTGCTGGACTCTAGTTCTTCGACTGTCGTTTGCAGCGTCTCACGCGTGTAGGTCAACTCCCGTTCCAAGTGCGAAATGCGATCGGACGAATCGTCCGACACCACGAACACAGTGCCTTCATCGGAAAGTGCTTCTGACCGCTCATTTTCTTCCAAGCAGATCAGGAACATTTCTTCGCGAGACTTCTTGTAAGGCTCAACCACGACCGTAAAGAGTCGATCCGGTTCACCTTCGACACGCGCGCGAACGCCTTTGTAAACAATACGATTGGATTCCTGCGAAGCTTTGTGCAGCGCCGCACTGATGGCAACACGCAGATCGCCCTGGATCAACTTCAGGACGTCTAGAGTTGGCTTTCCCTCGGGCTGCGTCAACAGTTTCCGGGCGTCGCCAAATGAGTGCATCAATTCAAAGTACCGATTCACCAACAAACTGGGCGGTACGTATTTTCGCAGTAGATCTTCGCTGACAGTTGATACGACTGCACCGCCGTTGGCGGGCGGCGGACTCGCCACGAATGAGGGCGTCGTGTCATGAACGATGTTTGACAACACGGGCGTCAGCGGAAGCCGTGTCGATTCAGGCAATCGAATGTCCCTCCGCTTGCGATAGATTCGCCAATGGCGGTCAATGGGATCGAACTCGTTTTCCAATTCAGCAAGCGTTTCGCTTGGCCCTAGCATCAAGGTTCCGTTCGTCTTCAACCCGAAATGGAACAGAGACAAGATCCTCTTTTGAACTTTCGGTTCCAAATAGATCAGAACATTTCGACAACTGATGAAGTCGATCTTGGTGAAAGGAGGGTCTTTTGTGAGGTCATTTGAGGCGAAGATGACGTTCAGTCGCAGTTCGCGCTTGATGTGTGCCAAGCCGTTGTTGACGTTGAAATACCTTTGTCGAAATTCGTCGGGTACGGTTTCCAAGGCTGATTCTTGGTAGACCGAAGTGCTGGCTAGTTCCAATGATTGTTTGTGAACATCGGTGGCAAATACTTTAAACGTCTGATTGCGGTCCGATTTAGCGATCGCATCACTGAAAAGCATCGCGATCGAAAACGCTTCCTCCCCCGTCGCGCAGCCGGCCACCCAGATACGAAGTTCCGAGTTAGGATCAGAGTTCTCGATCACCTTCGGAATGATCGATTCACGTAACTTCGCAAAGGCTTCCCGGTCGCGGAAAAACTCGGTGACTTCAACCAGCAGGTCCCGATACAAGGCTTGCATTTCGTCTCGGTCGGATTCCACTAGTCTCGCGTACGCACCCAAGTCCTTGACTTGGATCAACGACATCCGCCGTTCGATCCGCCGGGAGATGGTTGCCAGTTTGTAAAGCGAGAAATCAAGACGATACTCATGACGAAACAAACGAAAGATCGCATCGAGCCCATTTTCGCTGGTAGTCGGATCAAACGTTTCTTCGACCGTCAAACTCTCGCGATCAGGATTTTTGATGTACTCGAGAATCTTTCCTGGCATCGCCTCGGGTGAACTGGTTAAGTGACTTCGCCCTGTCGCCGCTGCCGCCCGCGGCATTCCATCGAAACCCGAAGTCTCTGGGCTCTGAGCGATCACCAACCCGCCCGCTTCAGCAACATCGACCAACCCCCGGGATCCATCACTTCCCGTACCCGACAAGACGATGCAGATACTTTTTTCCGCACTGTCAATCGCCAGCGATCGGAAGAAGATGTCGATAGGCAGATTGACGCCACGCTGCGTGTCTTGGTCGCTAAGCAGAAGCTTGCCTTGAGACAACGCCATATTTTGTTCGGGTGGAATCAGATAGATCGAGTTCGCGCGGACTTCTAAGCGATCAGTCACCTTATGGATGGACATTGTCGTATGACGTGCAAGCAACTCGTCCATCAAACTTTTGAAGTCCGGCGACAAGTGTTGCACGATGACGAATGCAAGCCCCGTATCGGGAGGCATGTTATCGAAAAACGACTCAATCGCTTGCAATCCTCCTGCGGAAGCTCCAATTCCAACAATGTAGTTGGGGGCATCTTCCTGAGTGTTTTCGGCAACGATAGATTCGGCGGGCTGATTCACGCTTCGAGACCAACAAAAGGGCTTAGTTAAAGGTGAGCGTTTCAACGGTCGCAGACGGAGGGAGAATGAGGCCCAAACCCGTTCGCAACGCTATGAAAAAAAGAGCCGGTCTGCTAGCGACAGGCCCCTCTGAACGCCCACTAATTCGTTCACACGTCGGTCGCAAACTTGACCAACCGCGTCGCAGATTGTACATAACAATCAAGATGCTAGCGACCAACGTAGGAGCTGATTTGGAGCAAAGAAGAGTTCCTGGTTGCGCAGCTTGTAGTGGTTTGGGGCGGGTCGTCCGATACGTGGTTTACCGGGAGGCTTAGGCCGGTCCAACTGGAGTACCTCATCAAAACTGAGTACACCGTTCACGCGGCTCCTGAGCGGACCTTCCAGCCTTCTTTGCTCTCTCTGGGGACAACGCCGAAGCGGAAATTCCTGCCTTCACTCTCCCCTCGGGAGAGTCGGACGCAGTAGCGGCCGGAGAGGGGCATTCGCATTGAATTTGATTGTCGCCCGCGATCAGGATTGCCCCTCTCCTCGCTAAGGCTCGACTCTCCCGGAGGGCAACGCTGTAGCGGATTTCTCACCGGCGATCACCACATTTGTGAGCCGCTGGCCGTGAGGCCACGGGCCTCGTTTGCAAAGTGATTGACGAAATGCCCGGCCGCTCACGCGTCACGGCTCACAATCGCCCGCTACGGCGTTGCCCTCAAGGGAGAACAAAATTCAGTTTGCGGCAAGTCCAGGCTATAAAAGTCCGCTCTTCGCGACCGACACGCAAAGATGTGTCTTAAGCGACCAGAGTTTCCGCTTCAAAGCTTCGCTTGATCTCATGGGCCAGTGCCTCGGGATTCAGCGGCTTGCGGAACCATGCATTCACACCGCTTGGCCCGACTGTCACGTTCGATTCAGAGGCACACTTGCCGCTGACGGCAAAAACAGTCATCTGCTCCAACGCGTCTTGATTACGAATCTGGCTGATGGTCCACGATCCATCGAACTCGGGCATTGTCATATCAAGTAAAACAACATCCGGTTCTTGGAAGCTAATTTTCTCGAGAGCTTCCTTGCCATTGGCCGCCGTTGTCACGTCAAAGCCTTTGATTCTTAAGTATCCCGCCAACAGCTTTGTTTCATTGTCGTTGTCATCGACCAACAGCGCTCGCACCTTCCGTTCTTCGTCATGCTGAAGGTCCGTTTGACTCGCTTGAGAGTCAATTCTTCGTAGCTGCTGCATCAGCTCGGATACCCGTTGTGAGTCAACGCTTCCGCTTTGGTCCTTGCGGAGAGATTGCAACGTGCGCAACGTTGCTTCTGCCTCGCTGATTTGGGCCTGCAACAGCGATGATGCCTTGTCAAACGTCAGGCCAGGGGTAATCGCCTGATGAAAACTGCGTTGTCCTAATTCTTGCAGATTCTCTACCAATTCTCCCCGCAAGACTTGGATGTCTCGTGGAGCTTCAATTCCAACTCGAACTGAATTTGAATTGCAACGCAAAATTTCGACGCGGATTCCGAACGCGGGGAAGTCAACGGTTTCTGCGGCACGGCGTGATAAAACTAACATTTCTCGGTCTCCATACTGAGTCGATCCTGCGCCTGATCCTTGATCTTCTGATCCAACAACTAGACAGATCAGGCGCTCCTAAAACTGGACGAACGAACCGGATGCCGAAACTGCTTTTTCGACAATTCAATTCGCGAACACTAACGTGCGACGTCCAGTCGAGCGTCGGTACTACCACGACGCCTGGGAATCTTTCCGACACGAGAATTTGTGCTGCGTCTAAAGGTATCGCCAACGAAATCGGACTGACAAGTCGGATCGCCCCGCGCAGACCCTAGTTTGCGGTCTGCCACACCTGGCGGGG
The DNA here is from genome assembly GCA_964444105.1 of uncultured Pirellulaceae bacterium. Classification (GTDB taxonomy): domain Bacteria; phylum Planctomycetota; class Planctomycetia; order Pirellulales; family Pirellulaceae; genus K23-9. Next base: position 9,385 of record CAYUGI010000034.1, on the reverse strand, counting down.
GATCTTCACGCTCTTTTGGGGTTACGACCACTTTGAATCCGCGTGGTTCCACGACAAAGCACATGAGCATACGCACACCCGACGTCACGGGAATCAGTGAAAACTCGGTCCCCTGCCCTGGTTTTTTCCGCCAAGCCTATTGCTTCGGCTGCGAACCGATCTCGGGCAAATTTAGGTGACGGCTAATCTCAGCGATCAATCCTGCGTAAGTAATCGGCTTTTGAACAAAGCCATCGACACCCATGCTGATCAGTCGCTGTCGCATTCGATCTCCACCCAAGCATGACAGAACAACAATGGGCACATCGGCCAGCTCTTTATTGCGTCGAACGGTCGTGACCAAATCTTCGCCCGTGCCATCAGGCATCAGCCAGTCGGTGATGATCAGGTCGGGTCGATTTTCGAGGCTGTTCCAGATCCCTTGCTGGCCACTGTACGCCGACACGAATTCGACGTCCAAACTGCTCAGTGCTGTTTCCAATGCATGAGTGATATCGGGATCATCATCAACGCAAAGGATCCGTGGCTTTCCGGTTTTGGGAGTTTCTTGTGATTCGATCTTCTTGCCAATCTGCTTGGCACCTTCAGGGAGTCCTTTGGGTTTTCGGACCGAGCTGGGTTGATTGGTTATGTTCACGGGTGATTCTCTTATTCGAGGTGCTTCTGATTTTCGAGTACGTTGAAAACAAACGCACTGACTGACTTGGAATGGCGGTTCACAACGGTGAAGTCGCAGTGAAACTCAGTCAGGTCTACTTTGCACTTGAGAGGCCGGTCGGCAGATTGTTGTAAAGTTAAAGGTATCTTTAGAACGAAGATGAACAGCACAAAGCGATTCGTGCCGAAGCGTTTGTTTGCCTTGTCCCGTGCGAGTGAATGTCCGAAAACCCTCTCCCGGCAGCATCATGAAAGACACGAACGATAAGCCAGCAGGCCAATCTAGTTCACCGATTGTGTATATCGTCGAAGACGACGGCGACTATCGAAACGCACTTGAAATGGTTATCACCGCGGCAGGCTATGATGTCGCTGCCTTTGCAGATTCTCACAGCTTTCTTGATGCCTACGATCCGCACCGCGTAGGTTGTTGTCTTCTCGATTTGCAGACACCTGGTACGGACGCGATCCAGATCTACCACTCGATCGTGCGACTCGGCGGATCCCATCCTTTTATCGTGATTTCCGCACATGGAACGATACCTGCGGTTTCGCAAGCCATGCGAAGCGGTGCGGTTGATTTCCTCGTCAAGCCGGTAAAACACTCGCTGCTGCTGGAACGCATCGCTGAAGCAATTGCGTCAGACGCCAAGGTTCGTGCCCAGCAAGCTGAACAGCAAGCAGTTGCTCACAGGCTGTCCACTCTGACAAATCGGGAACGACAGGTGTTGGAACTTGTCGTACAGGGACTGGCTAGCAAGCAAGTCGCAAAGAAATTGGACATCGGAGCTAACACGGTCGACGTTCACCGCAGCAATCTGATGAAAAAGATGCGTGTCGATTCGATCGTCCAGCTGGCGAGCTTGCTCTCAACCCAAGCAGTATTTTCATCGAATCGCAGCGGGCAAATTTCTCCAAGCGACAAGGCTTGACCAAGCCTCTTAACGCGATTTGGTCCATCGAGGGATATCCCTTACCAGCCCGCGAAGCTGCAATCTGTGGGTTAGGTTTCAGAGTCAAGAACTAGCTGCGCAGTGCTCCTCCCAATTAGTCGCAGTGGATCGACGAGGAGAAGCAGGTCAGTTTGCTTGACGCGGAACACAACTCAAGGATTTAACCGTCGATGACGAATGCAGCCCCGCTGAGAATACTACTTATCGAAGACGACACGCTGGATGCTGAAATCGTCCGACGTGCGTATCGTGTCAACGCAATGCAATCGACCTTGGCGTGGGAACGCACCCTGCAATCCGGAATCGCTCGCCTGGAAAGTGAGCCATTTGACGTCGTGTTGTTGGACTTAACGCTCCCGGATTGTTCGGGCGCGGAAACGTTAAAGATGCTGCAGCGCAGCAAGTCTAGCATCCCTGTCGTGGTGCTTACCGGATCCGACGATCCCACTTTGTGTGCCGAATTGATTGACCTTGGTGCGAACGACTACTTGGTCAAAGGCCAGAACACTCCGCTAAGTCTCGCTCGGGCAATCACGAACTCAATTAGCCGTCATGAAAATGACGTTCGTGTAAAGGAACTGCTGACCGAAGTGAAGTCGCAGAGCCAGTCGTTGGCCACCAAGAACGCGAAGTTAGCCAAACTTTTCGATCAAGCGCACGAGTTCGTGGACAATGTGTCGCACGAATTTCGCACACCGCTGACCGTCGTCAAGGAATACATCTCGCTTGTCCGCGAAGGACTCGCCGGACCAATCAATGATGAACAACACCGGCTTCTAGGAATTGCCGAAGACCGAGCCAACGACTTGAACACAATGGTCGATGACATGCTGGATATAAGTAAGTTGGAAGCTGGCATGCTTGGCGCCTGGAGAAAACAGTGCAGTCTGGAAGAAGTGATTGATCACATTCGTGATTCGCTCGTCAGCAAAGCAAAGGTAAAGCAGGTCAAGCTACAGTGGGAGCTCGGAGACGATATCCCGCTTCTCTATTGCGATGCTGAAAAAGCGGGACGGGTCATCACAAATCTCGCCGTCAATGCAATCAAGTTCTGCGGCGACCCCGGCCTGGTGCGGATTGGTGCGCGTGCTGATTACGAAAAGAAAGAAGTTGTCATTTGGGTGACTGACAATGGTCCCGGAATCGATGGCGAGGAACTCTCAGCTATCTTCCAGCGTTTTATGCAACTCGGCCAGACAGTGCGTACTAGCACGAAGGGGTTCGGTCTCGGTCTGAATATCGCGAAGGAACTCGTTTCATTGAATCTGGGACGCATCGATGTTCAAAGTGAACTGGGACAAGGGAGTGTGTTCTCTTTTACGATTCCCTTTGCGGATCCAATTGAAATTCTCACCCGATACGCCAACCAGCAGACTGCCCTTCGAGCACTCGAAGGACAAGACGAAACGAGCGTCTCGTTGATCGTAGCGACCGTCGCGGGCGCCGAGGGCACACAGTTCATGAACGACTGCGACGCGTTTTTAAGTTACTGTCTTCGTCGTAATGATCTGCTGTTTCGTGTCACAGATCACGAATGGATCATTGCGATGCCTGAGACCTACAACGATCTTTGTTCGTTTATCAATCGTGTGTTGAATGAACGTGAGAGTGTCAACCGAAATCGACCTTTCGGACAGCTACCCGAAATCGACTTGAATATTGTTGGGACTTGGTCAATGGAAAACGAGCGTGACGAGTTGTTTGCCGCCATGAATCACTATGCCACAATGGAAGGGTGTACTTATGCGTGATCGAATCCTAATCATCGACGACGACCACGACATCCTGCGTGGAACAGCGCTGCGGTTTCGCAGATCTGGCTACGATGTTTCCCCAGCTAGGACGGGCAAGTCTGGCGTTCGAGTCGCATCAGCTACTCGCCCATCCGCGATCGTTCTAGACATGCTGATGCCCGGCATGAACGGCATGGAGGTGCTGCAAAAACTGAAATCGCAGGAACCGACTCGTGACATTCCGGTGGTGGTTCTCTCTGCTAGCTTGGCTGATGAGAAATCTGCTTTGGACGCGGGTGCAACGTACTTTCTCAAAAAGCCCTATGATGGAAGAACTTTGGTAGCCACCGTTGAATCAGCGATGGAACACGCGCCCAGGCCACCGCTACACTCCGCCGGCTAGACTGCAAATATCAGTGCGATTTGCTTTCTGAAAGGGGGGATTTTCTTCGCAGCGGAATGGCATGCTCCATCCGTGCCGTTAAGTGCTGGGCCGTTAAGTGCTGGGCCGTTAAGT